>NZ_DLJD01000011.1:0-28679 GCF_002484085.1 Sphingobacterium sp. UBA7625 | reverse complement strand
CAGAATTCAAATATATCCGTAATCCAGAAAAGATAAAATGGTTGCAAGACCGCATGGAAGCGGATCGTAATATGCCAAAATTTTCTTTGGATACCAAAAAGAGAATCTTAAACAAACTTAACGATGCTGTTGCTTTTGAGAACTTTTTGGGAACCAAATTTTTGGGTCAAAAACGTTTTTCATTAGAAGGTGCGGAAAGTTTAATCCCTGCATTGGACTCTGTCATCGAGAAAGGTGCTGACATCGGTATCCAAGAGTTTGTGATCGGTATGGCGCACCGTGGTCGTTTGAATGTTTTGACCAACATTATGGGTAAATCCTACAAATCCGTATTCTCTGAATTTGAAGGCAAAACCTATGCGGATGATCCTGAAGTCAACTTCGGTGGTGACGTAAAATACCATTTGGGTTTCTCCTCAGAAGTAAAAACCAACGACGGCAAATCTGTGCATCTTAGTCTGGCACCAAACCCTTCCCATCTGGAGACAGTAGATCCAATTGTCGAAGGTATGGTACGTTCTAAAATCGACTTCAAATACGATGGCGATTCATCGAAAATTGCACCTATCATTATCCATGGTGACGCTGCAATCGCCGGTCAGGGCGTTGTCTATGAGGTCACTCAAATGTCCAAACTAGATGGTTACAAAACAGGAGGTACCGTCCATATCGTTATTAACAACCAGATTGGCTTTACAACAAACTATAAAGATGCACGTTCTGGCACCTATTGTACAGATGTAGCAAAAATTACGTCTTCGCCCGTATTCCATGTCAATGGAGATGATGCTGAGGCTGTCGTTTACGCGATCAACTTAGCTGTTGAATACCGTCAAAAATACAAAACAGACGTATTTATTGATTTGTTATGTTACAGAAGATTTGGTCACAACGAGGCGGATGAGCCTAAGTTTACACAACCTTTGTTGTACAAAATCATTGAAAAACATCCAAATCCGAAAGAAGTATACGCAAAAAAATTAATTGCTGAAGGAAGCGTTGATGAAGCGTATTCGAAAAATATAGAGAAAGAATTTAAAGCGGAATTGCAGACTAAATTTGAGGAAGCAAAAACAGTTGAAGTATTGACTGAAGAAATTCCGATGTTTAAAGGTGCATGGGAAGGATTACGTCCAGCGAAAAAAGGAGAAGTATTAACAACAACCGATAAAACACAAGTTGCGAAAGATACGTTCCTGAAATTAGCGAAAGAGATTACCACATTACCTGCGGACAAAAAATTCTTCCGTAAGATCACCCGTTTATTTGAAGACCGTGCCAAAATGATTAGCAATGATGCATACGATTGGGCAATGGGTGAATTAATGGCTTATGCGACCTTATTGGATCAGGGCAATCGTGTTCGTATCTCCGGTCAGGATGTACAACGGGGTACCTTCTCACACCGCCATGCTGTATTGACGCTGGAAGATTCCGAAGAGAAATATGTTCCATTGGCAAATATCAAAGGTGGTGACAAGTTCTCGATCTACAACTCTTTACTTTCAGAATATGCTGTTTTGGGTTTTGAATATGGTTATGCATCTTCTAATCCAAATTCATTGACAATCTGGGAAGCACAGTTCGGTGATTTCTACAATGGAGCTCAAATCATCGTAGATCAATATCTGTCAAGTGCGGAAACAAAATGGAAACGTTCAAACGGTTTGGTCATGATGTTGCCACATGGTATGGAAGGACAGGGCCCTGAACACTCTTCGGCACGTATCGAGAGATTCCTGGAATTATGTGCGGATGAGAATATGATCATGGCAAACTGTACATCACCGGCAAACTACTTCCATTTGTTGCGCCGTCAACTGGTACGCGAATTCCGCAAGCCATTGGTGGTCTTTACGCCAAAATCCTTGTTGCGTCACCCGAAAGTGGTTTCTCCATTGAAAGACTTCACGGAAGGCGTATTCCAGGAAGTGATTGACGATGCAAATGTTGCTGCAAAAGATGTAAAACGTGTATTGTTCTGTTCTGGTAAAGTTTACTATGATTTATTGGAAAAACAAGAAGCTGACAAACGTAAAGATATTGCAATTGTTCGCATCGAGCAGTTATTCCCAATTCCGGCTGAGCAGTTGAAAGCGATCCGTAAAAAGTACAACAAGGCTAAAGAGTTTGTATGGGTACAAGAGGAAAATGAGAACATGGGCGCATGGTCTTACTACTGCCGCAAACTGATGGGTACCGACATTGCGTTTACAGGTTTCGTAGCACGTAAAGAAAGCGGAAGTACAGCGACAGGTTATATGAAACAACACGTTGCCCAACAAGCAGCAATCTTAAATAAATCATTCGAATAAAAACAATTTAAAATCAATTGCGTCTTATCTACAGGACGCAATTGTCAATAAAGAACATTATATATGAGCTTAGAAATTAAAGTACCAACCGTAGGTGAATCTATCACGGAGGTAACCTTATCACAATGGTTGAAACAAGATGGCGATTATGTGGAGATGGATGAAAACATCGCCGAACTGGAGTCAGACAAAGCAACGTTTGAGTTACCAGCTGAAAAAGCAGGTATCTTAAGAATCATTGCACAAGAAGGTGATACTTTAGAAATCGGTGCTGTCGTTTGTACAATTGAAGAAGGTGAAGCTCCTGCTGGCGGTTCAGCTCCGGCTGCTGCACCTGCTGCTGAGGCATCATCAACTGCAGCTCCAGCTGCTGCTGCAAAAGACGAAGATCCAGATAGCTACGCTGCTGGTACGGCTTCTCCTGCTGCCGCAAAAATTTTGAGAGAAAAAGGAATTGATCCTTCAACAATAAAAGGAACAGGTAAAGATGGCCGCATCACGAAAGAAGATGCTGAAAAAGCACAACCTGTTGCTAAAACTGCTGCTCCAGCGGCAAAACCTGCGGCTCCGGCTGCTACTCCTGCAGCGGCTCCAGTTGCTGGTTCAAGAAATGAACGTCGTGAGAAATTATCGTCTTTACGTAAAACAATCGCAAAACGTTTGGTAGCTGTTAAAAACGAAACGGCCATGTTGACAACATTCAATGAAGTCAATATGCAACCGATCATGGATCTTCGCGCCAAATATAAAGATACGTTCAAGGAGAAATTTGGTATCGGTCTTGGTTTCATGTCTTTCTTTACTAAAGCAGTAACAACAGCATTGGCAGAATGGCCAGCAGTGAATGCTCGTATCGAAGAAAATGAAATCGTGTATTCTGATTTTGCAGATATTTCAATTGCGGTTTCCGCTCCTAAAGGGCTAGTTGTTCCTATTATCCGTAACGCAGATGCGATGTCTTTGGAGCAAATCGAAAAAGCGATTGCTACATTGGCAGGTAAAGCACGTGACAACAAGTTAACAATCGACGAGATGACTGGTGGTACATTTACAATCACTAACGGTGGTGTATTTGGCTCCATGATGTCAACACCTATCATCAATGCACCGCAATCAGCAATCTTGGGTATGCACAACATCATTCAACGCCCGATCGCTGAGAATGGTCAGGTTGTGATCCGTCCAATGATGTATATCGCGCTTTCTTATGACCACCGTATTATTGACGGTCGTGAGTCAGTAAGCTTCTTGGTTCGTGTAAAACAATTATTAGAAGATCCAGCTCGTTTATTGTTGGGTGTATAATTGTTGCCAAAATATGATAACAAAAAGACCTATACGATTGTCGTATAGGTCTTTTCTTTTTGCGGATATTAATCATTGCTCCCTATCCCGCGCCGCATTAGACCGTCCGACGTACCTTTTGCCGAACTTGCCGCTGCGAATCTATATCAAGGTTTTCATTTCTTCTTTTTAATTTATACTTTCAACTGTGGATATTTGTTTGATATTAGATTATCAGCGAATTAAATAAGCTAACGAAGTTCATGTTTTGACCAGCAGAACGGTAGATGCATTAAATAAACAATTATGAACAGTAAGATAATAGGCCTGACGATAATTCTTTTGCTCGCTGTGTTCACACTCTCAGCCAATATGGCCAATCCATTTGGTCCCCATAGCATTACGGCCCAATTGGTTCCTGCGGGTAAAGCAAAAGTACTTCGCGAACGAATTGATATACACCTTGTGCGCGACACGGTAGATTATGATTATCAGAGCCTATTCAATATAGAATATATCATCCATGCCGAGGAAAACATGGACTTTCCCTTGGTGTTTCTTGCGCTCAATTTAGATGGATTAGAAAACGTGACTGTTAACCAAAAAGAGATTAAATCTATTCCATTAGATCAAAAAAATCCTAAATTACCGTTTTTACGGTTCAAAGATGGCTACTATGAGATCAGCTATGGAAATGCGGAATGGGAGCAAATTAACCTAAATGACGCCTTTTATTTTACAGCCAAACTTCACAAGGGTGAAAACAGTATTAAAATTCAGTACCGTGCTTTGATGGGTTATGACCGTCGGGATATCCTCACAAAATATGAAATTGAATATCTCCTATTTCCTTCGAAGTACTGGTCTTCCTTTGGACCAATTGATCTGTACCTGCATACGGGAAATAAGATGAAGGCTTATGCGCAGAATTTGGGCGCTCCAAAACAGCAAACAGACACGCTCGTTCACTGGATCATTGAATCCCCCGGAAAACAAAGCAGTTTTAAAATCGAGGTAGGTGAAAAAATAGCGTTCCCTGCAAAGGCACTCCTTTGGATCCATCCCGAAGTCCTTGCCCTGATCGGATCCATTCTCCTGCTTTATTTACACATCAGGTATATTTACAAGAAATACAAAACTGGTGCTTATCGCTATGCGCTGCTGCTGGGAAATCTTATTGTACCGGCATCATTTTACGGCTTTTGCTGGTTTTGGACCAGTCTGGCAAATTACTTGGTCAATGGCATTTTTGCGCATAACGCCCGGGGTTATATCCTCCTGGTCCTATTTACGCTACCTCTGATTTATATTATCTATGGCCTCGCCTTATTTGTTGTCGACAGGAGTATCAGGGCTAAATTTCAGCAAAGACAACCGGAGTAAGCCGACCTATTTTTTATAGGTCAGCTTATTTTCAATCATGCGATTGTTATATTGCTGAATAAAAGCTTTCATCTTGGTTTCCATTGTATCTAGGATCGCAGGATGCTGTTTGAGTAAATCTTGTTTCATCAAACGATCTTGCTTCATATTATAAAGAGATACCGGTTTAAGACCATCATAAGACATCATGTAATCTTTATAATAAAAATTATAGCTTCCTGCATTATTGTTCAGCACAAAATTATCCCGCCCCGGCTTAAATGCATCAGCGCCAAATGCAAAATAAGGTTCGTCATAATGGAGGTAATTTAAGACTGTCGGCATAATATCAATTTGTTGGACCAATTTATCCGCTTTGCCGACCAATCCATCTCCGGGGGCATAAAATATGATCGGAATTTGAAAACCACCCGCTGTAGTCTGATACTCCGGCAGGTAACTTACGGTGGCATGATCGGCACAGATTACAAATAAGGTATTGTTGAACCAGGGCATTTTAGAGGCCGTCGCAAAAAATTCACGCAGGGCATTGTCGGTATAGCCGATCGGCTCCTGTACCGGCAGTGGTCCTTTGGGAAATTTCCCCTGGTATTTTTCAGGCACCTTAAAAGGATGGTGTGATGACAGCGAAAAGAAACTTGCAAAAAATGGCTGCTTTAACGTATTGATCTTATTGGCGGTGAACTGTAAAAAGGGTTCATCCCAGATTCCCCAGATACCGTCAAAATCCTGATCGTTATTGTATTCGGTTTTGCCAAAATAGTGTTGGATTCCCGCTAGTTTCATATAGGCCGAGAAGCCCATGCTTCCGTTTGGAGCACCATGAAAAAATGCAGTCTCATAGCCCTTTTTCCCCAGCAGTTTAGCTAGACTGGTCGTCTCATTACCAGAATACACCGAGAGTACAAAGGGCTCACCGATGGAAGGGATACCCGTAATGACCGAAGGCAATGCATCAATGGATTTACGACCATTGGCATAAGTATCTGTAAAGGTATAGCCATTGCGAATCAACGAATCTAGAAAAGGTGTATAGCCTTTGTATTGACCACCTTGAATGTCTTTGTTCAATTCACCAAAATGTTCTTTCGCGAAACTCTCCAAAATCAAGACAACGACATTCTTTTTATTGAAGGGCTTGTCCGTTTGCGGCAGATGAATTGGATCATAAAGCTTTACCAGCTCCTGTTCCGGATAATAATTCACTGGTTTAAGGCTCACGGCTTTTAAAGTTTTCAAAATGCTAAATGGCGTATTCAGCACAATATTCATTTCCTCGGGGGTATCTACATAATCACCGGCATTGCTCAAAGTGATCGGACGCGTACTGTGTGCCCATCCGCCACGGACACCACCTATAAAAAGAAAAGCGGTCAGTAGAAAGAAAGGAAGCTGAATCAGGAAAGGCTTCCAGGAATAACGTTTTGGTTGTTCCAGTTGGATCAACCGATACGATTTGGACAGGCCATAAACGAGCAGTGCAAATACCAGCAGGAGATACCAATAATCAAGACAAAAGTCAAATGCCAATTTAAAAAGATTGGATTCATTTGAGAATTGACTTAGCACCGTACCTGTCGTCCGTTTTAGTGTAAAAGGATAATAGGCATAGTCGATTAGATTCAACGCGATCCCCAGTGAATTGACTACGACAAAGATCCATTTGGAAACCCGCTGATAGGTCGGATTATAGATGAATGGTCCGGGTACCGTTTGCATAACGATGTAGAGAATATTCAGATAGAGCAAAGCAACGGTATCAAAACGGATGCCCCCGCCAAACATCACAAACAGTTTTCCCGCATTTACGTTGGGAAATAAGGAGGAATTCAGTAAGTAAAATCCCCATCTCAGCAGGGCATAAATGATTAAAAGAAAGGCAAAACGAATGGCGACTGCAATATAGGGTGCTAGTATTCCTCTTAATTTCATCCGGTTAATATTTTAGAAATTCACGATAGACCTGTTGATAATATGCTTTGGCAATATTTAAAATACTGTCTGTTTTAGCTGCAGGATAGTCTTTGTTAGCTCGATAATTGATAATTCGGCCCACATTATCAAAAGATACCGCCTGCTCGGCTGTGATTGCACCAAAGGCGTCTTTGGAGTTATAGAACGCAATTTGCGATGTCGTTGGGTTAAATAAATCACGGCTCCAATGATATCTATTGGTCGGGAGCTTCAGCTGCGTCAATAACGTGGCTGCTAAATCTGTTTGATTTCCGATGCGATCGAAGATTTTGCCCCGATATTCAGGCTTAATCACATCGCCAAAAAAGATCAATGGAATATGAAATCTATTCGGGTGATAAAGCTCCCATTTTTCCGAGGGCAACCGATGTCCATGATCCGCAACAATGACAAAAAGCGTATTTTTATACCATGCTTCCTTTTTGGCTTTGCCAATGAAATCGAAAACAGCCGAATCCGTATAGTTGGCCGTACTTCTAAACTTATCCGCATTATTGGTACTGCCAAATTTGTAACCATGCTTTAATTCGAATGGTTCGTGATTGATTAAGGTAAAGATTGTTGAAAAAAACGGCTGTTTTTCTTTGTTAAAATCTTTGATCATCTGATTAAACACGACATGATCGTATACGCCCCAGGAAGCTCTTTCGGCATCCAGTCCAAAACTGCCATTATCAACTACTTTGGAGATACCGTGTGTCAGCATATAGGACTTGAAATTATAAAATTCACTTTGTCCGCCATGATAAAATGAGGTTTCATAGCCTGCGTGATCAAATTCCTGCCCAATGGCAGGCATGTTTTCATGTTTGTCGATGTATTTAATGATACTTTCCGGTCCCTGGGCCGGAAAGCCGCTTAAAATAGCAATCATCCCCTTATCCGAACGGTCAGCCGCCGAGTAGATATGATCAAATAAAATCCCGCCTTTGATCAGTTCTTCCATATGTGGTGCAATTCCCTTCTCACCGCCCAAAGATTGAACAAGATCACCGACAAAACTTTCCAGCATGATGATCACAACATTCGGACGTGTGGTGGATAATACCTCAACTGCAGAATCGGGCTGGCTCTGAAAAACTGGCTTTAGCTGTTCCTGAATAGCCCTATCGTCCGATCCATAGAAATCATATGGGCTTTTTAACTTGGTGCTTTTCGTAAAAAAGTCACGCAAAAGTGACCACTGTGTATTTACCGCCGCATGATTATAAAAGGTCACTTCGGAATAATAAGCTTTACTGGGGTTTAGTGTCGCGCGGCCATAGCCCCCGCGGATAAAGGTAAAAAGAACAAAAGCGCCTACCACCAGTTTAAAAAAATTGCCAATCGGTGATTTAACATTATAAAAATGTACCTTTTTAAACATCCAGCGATAGAGAAAATAGCCACAGAATATGCCCGCTAACATACCCAATATCGGAAGAAAAACCGGTGTAGATTCCGCTGAAGCTACAGCTCCGGAAGGCGAAGCCAAGAAAGCATCTATGGCACGTTTTGATATTTTGTCGCCCCATTCGCGATAGATATTGACATTGATAAAGCTGGTTACGAAAAATAAAACGAGTACAATAACGGTATAAATATCAAGGATGGTACGTTTTGGTTGAACCTTTGGAAAGAATCCCAGAATACAATAAATAAGAAATGGAAGGGCACAGATATAGGATACTGCTGAAAAATCAAGGCTTAATCCATGAAAATAAATTCTAAAAATTTCGGTGAAATGCCCCGCTCCGATCTTTTCAAAAAAAGCAAAAATAAAAATAAATCTATCTAGAAAACAGATAATTAGCCAAAACAAGAAATATTGTGTTAACGCTCTAAGTTCGTTCGCAAATCGTTGCATCCTTTCGTGTAAAAATAAAACAGGCAAATTTACATTAATTTACATTAAAACTAGGCTAATTGACTAGTAATATGAAGAAAAGATTAAAAAAGTATTAAGGTTTGAGTATTGCACCCCTATCCTTGGTCCTTGATCTACAATCAACAACAAGATCAATGATAACAAGGAAAATAACATAGAATTCCTTACTTTTGTATTCCTTAAAAATTTGAATATAAAATTTAAAATGAGCATAGCGAAAACTTACAATCCAAAAGAAGCTGAAGAAAAATGGTACAGCTATTGGAAAGCGAACGGATTTTTCCGGTCTACTCCTGACGAACGTGAACCTTATACGATTGTAATGCCGCCACCGAATGTCACTGGCGTATTGCACATGGGTCATATGCTGAACAATACCATTCAAGACGTTTTGATTCGCCGCGCACGTATGCAGGGTAAAAACGCTTGTTGGGTACCGGGGACTGATCACGCCTCCATTGCCACTGAAGCTAAGGTCGTCGCTATGTTAAAGGAGCAAGGCATTGATAAAAAATCCCTATCGCGTGAGGATTTTTTAAAGCATGCTTGGGAATGGAAAGAAAAGTACGGTGGCATTATCTTAAAGCAACTGGAAAAACTAGGCGCTTCCTGTGACTGGGACCGTACCCGTTTTACCATGGATCCTGAATTGTATCAATCAGTAATCCGTGTATTTGTTGACCTTTACAATAAAGGATTAATCTATCGTGGTTACCGCATGGTTAACTGGGATCCAGAAGCAAAAACCAATATTTCCGACGAAGAAGTTATTTACAAGGAAAAGAACGGTAAATTATACCACCTGAAATATCAGGTTGAAGGAACGGACAAATATATTGTCGTTGCCACAACCCGTCCAGAAACAATCTTTGGTGATACAGCTGTATGTATCAATCCAAATGACGAACGTTATACCTGGTTAAAAGGAAAACAGGTAATCGTACCGATTGTAGGCCGTAAAGTGAATATCATCGAGGATGAATATGTGGATCTTGAATTTGGTACGGGTTGCCTTAAAGTAACTCCGGCGCACGATATCAATGACTACGAACTCGGTAAAAAGCATGATCTGGAATTTGTGGATATCTTTACAGACGAAGCAAAGTTAAATGACAACGGCTTACATTATGCCGGTATGGATCGTTTCAAAGTCCGTAAAGAGATTGAAAAGGAACTTGAAGAAAAGGGATTGCTGGAGAAAGTAGAGAACTATACCAATAATGTCGGCACATCGGAAAGAACCGGTGCGGTTATTGAACCAAAAATCTCCAACCAATGGTTCCTGAAAATGGAAGACCTGGCAAAACCTGCCCTGGATAATGTCATGGACGATACCATTAAATTCCATCCAACGAAATTCAAAAATAGCTACCGCAACTGGATGGAAAATGTAACAGATTGGAACATTTCAAGACAATTGTGGTGGGGACATCAAATACCTGCTTATTTCTATGGTGATGGTAACGATGATTTTGTCGTTGCACAGACCGCCGAAGAAGCGCTTTCACTGGCACAGCAAAAATCGGGCAATGCGGGTCTAACACTTGCAGATCTACGTCAGGACGAAGATGTGCTTGACACCTGGTTTTCAGCTTGGTTATGGCCAATTTCGGTATTCAATGGTATCAATGAACCTGAAAATGAAGAGATCAACTATTACTACCCAACGCAAGATCTAGTCACTGCACCGGATATTATTTTCTTCTGGGTAGCACGTATGATCGTATCGGGTTACGAATTCCGTGGACAATTGCCTTTTGAAAATGTTTATTTCACTGGTATTGTCCGCGACAAGCTAGGCCGCAAGATGTCAAAATCTTTAGGTAATTCACCTGATCCGATTGATCTAATGAATGAATATGGTGCCGATGCAACACGGATGGGCATGTTATTGACAGCTCCTGCAGGGAATGACCTGCCTTTTGATGTTGAGCTTTGTGTCCAAGGCCGTAACTTCGCCAATAAGATCTGGAATGCTTTCCGTCTGGTAAAAGGCTGGGAGATTACCGATGCTCCGGCTTCGGAATCCGATAAAATTTCCGCGTCATGGTTTGAGGCAAGATTCAACCAGGCATTGGCTGAAATTGAAGAAAACTTCAAACACTATCGTTTATCAGATGCCCTGATGACAACCTATAAATTGGTCTGGGACGATTTCTGTGCCTGGTATCTTGAATTGGTCAAACCGGCTTATGGTTCACCTATCGCTTCGGAAACCCTAGACACAGTAACATCTTTCTTTCAACGTGTGTTGAAGTTGGTACATCCGTTTATGCCTTTCTTAACGGAGGAACTGTGGCATGATGAACTGTTCGGTGCAAAAGAAGAGAAAGACTGTATCATTGTTGCTGAATTCCCAAAAGTCAGCGCTTTTGAGGAGCAGGTTATCAAAGATTTTGCGGTAGCGCAACAAATCATTTCCGAAGTGCGTAATATTCGCAACTCAAAAGGCATTTCTCCAAAAGTAGCATTACCGCTGGCGATTAATCAACAATCTGATATTGATCTTGGGCAATATATTGCCATCATCACAAAAATTGCCAACCTGGAGTCGGTCACTTTTGTGACTGAAAAAGTAGCCGGCGCAACAAGCTTCCTGGCAGGAAAAGATGAATGCTATGTATTATTGGAAAATAATGTCGACGTCGATGCTGAGCGTGAGCGTATCGAAAAAGAGCTGGATTACCTGAAAGGATTTCTAGTGTCTGTAGACAAAAAGCTTTCAAACGAGCGCTTTGTACAAAATGCAAAACCTGAAATCGTTGAAAACGAAAAAAGCAAGAAGGCAGACGCAGAAACTAAAATTAAGATCCTTCAAGAAAGCTTAACAGCTTTAGGTTAAAACCCATAATATCCTGATTTTTCAAAGTCCCGCGAAGCACGCGGGACTTTTTTTTGAGGTGCACTTTCCTGTCCGTTTATGGCTTGGTAGAATCGTACTCCTTTTATATGCTAGCTTTATTGTTGATTTTTAACTTTATACGGATTCCTGTAAAAAAATGAATAACTTTATAAGAACGAACTTAAATTATATCATTATGGGATTCAAGGAAACATTTCAAATCAACGGAGAAAACCTCTTACAAAAGATCAAAGAAATCATTGCAGAGGGTAATGTAAATAAAATCAGTATCTCGGACAAGCATGGTAAAGAAATCATGAGTTTTCCGATTACAGTTGGCGCGATCGGACTGATCCTGGCGCCGGTATTTGCCGCAATTGGCGCCGTGGCAGCCTTGCTCACCGAATGCACAATTACGGTAGAACGCAATAGCGAAAAGAAGGAAGAGGATAAAAAGGATGGTCCCTCAGAACCACCGACAACGATCACTGTCAACTAATTTGACCTTAAAAATTTACGATCATGAAAATCCTAAAGAATATTGTTTGCGTTTTGTTTGGTCTGCTTTTTATGAATGCAGGCTTAGATAAAATCCTTCATTATATGCCTATCCCACCAATGGACATGGACATGCAAAAGGTATTTGAAGCTTTCGGCACAATAAAATGGTTGTTGCCCCTTGTCGGTGTTATCGAAATCATCGGTGGATTGTTATTTCTGTTTCCTAAAACAAGAACTGTTGGTGCACTGGTTATCCTGCCAATACTAATTGGTATTTTTACGCATAATATGGTTTTTTATAGCCAACAGGGATTAATTATCTGGGCCGTACTTTTCGTCATTTGGCTATGGGTCGTATTTGAAAATTGGGGGAAATACAAAAAACTGATGGCGTAATTGTCCTGTTCGTCCAAACAAAAACGACAGGATCCTGTCAGGGAGAAATTCCTATTGTTAAGAAATTGATAGGGATTGTATGTTTTTGTTAGTATAAAATTAAAAAATAAAAAACTTTATACTCCAAAAATGGTTTGGTCAATTATTTGATGGGTTTATAGAATACCTCCTCGATAGCAGGGAATTTAGCGGGAGATGGAGGACGGTTCAAGGTTTACATATGCGTATATGTAGCGCAAATTAAACGTTATGTAGCAGAAATTAAACTTGCATATACAAGCAAATTTATCTTAGTTTGCTGAAATGGCGGGGATATAACTTAATATCTGAAAAACTTTGCAAACTTTTTTCCGTTTTAGTTTTTATTAATAGATACTTAAATCAAATTATACGTTGAACAGATTTACCCGAATTGCATTCAAAACAATATTGTGGATTATTGGAGTAATAATTGCGCTGATTATTCTAGTTGTATTTTTAATCCGGATACCCGCCGTTCAAAACTATATTGCCGGAAAAGTAACGCATTATGTCGAAGGGAAAATAGGCACTCCGGTTAAAATCGGTTACATCAATATTGATTTTCCGAAAAAGTTAGTGTTGCAAGATATCTATATGGAGGATCAGAGCAAGGACACGCTCGTTGCTGGAAAAAGTATTGCGGTGGACATCAACATGCTCAAGCTTCTGAAAAACACTGTAGAAATCCAAAGTATCGAAGCGGAGGGGATCACTACAAAAATTCGAAGAACATTGCCTGACAGTTCCTTTAATTTTGATTATATCGTCAAAGCATTTGCCTCCGAAAAGGAAAGTAAACCTACGGCAGATACCACTTCTGCCCTCATTTTTAATCTGGACAAGGTAAAGCTTGATAAAGCTCATATCGTTTATGCTGACGATGTTATTGGAACAAGCGCTGATGTATATCTGGGCACGCTAAATACCAATATTAAAAAATTTGACCTGACCAAAAATATGGCCTTCAACCTACCGAAGGTAAAAATAGACGGTTTGAATGCGACCGTAAAACAATGGAAACCTGTCGTGGACGGTACTGCTCCATCGGTCGAAGATTTTGGCATTACGGACAAAACCGCACAAACCACTACCCTTCTTCCGGATGTGGGAATACAAATTGCCGACCTTGCCAATATCCTTGTCCGCTATGAGGATCAATCCAGCTCGCTTAAAACAAAGTTTAACATCAAAAATCTAAGAGCAGATATCAACAAGATTGATTTAAACAAGGAGCTAGTTGATATTCAAACCATCCAGCTCGATGGCTCCGACAATGAGGTGCTCTTTGGAAAAATAGCGAAGAAAACACAGCCTACGCCTACGGGCAATACCCAAACGGATACCACAAAAATCAAGTGGATCGTCTCTGCCAAAGACATCACGATCAATAATACTGCTCTGGCTTATCGGGATGACAATCAGGCCCGCATGAAAGGCTTTGATTATTTCAATATTAAAATTCCGGGGATAAAAACCAATCTAACCGACTTATATTATAGTGCGGACTCCATTAGTGGGTCACTAAACGAGCTGACCGCATCCGATCACTCAGGCTTGGTTATCAAACAGCTCAAAGGTGAATTCAAGTATACAAATACCGGGGCAGAAATTAAAAACCTCTACGCGGAAACACCGCGCACGCTTATTCGGGATTACTTCAAAGTAACCTACCCATCCCTGGATATCATTACCAAAAAACCGGAATTGATCTATGTGAATGCGACGCTTAAAAAGAGCCATGTCGATATGCGCGACATTTATTACTTTGCTCCTTTCCTTGATACGATGCAGGTCATGAAACCCTTGATGGACAAAAAGTTCAATATTGATGGACGCGTGATCGGCAAGTTAAACGACCTCAATATTCCTAATATTGATTTCCAGACCCTATCCAATACGCGGATAATCGCCAGTATGCGACTGAAAGGATTGCCAAATGTGGATAAAATGTCCATGGACCTGAATCTGAAAAAATTAACCACAGGACGTTCGGATATTGAAAAACTCGTTGCGAAATCCATGCTTCCAGCTAATATCGAACTGCCAAATACGATCGGACTAACAGGTACCTTTAAAGGCGGTATGACTGCTTTTGACACCAATCTCTCACTGGTGACCGAAAAAGGAACAGCAAAATTTGACGGTAAAGTCAGCATGGCAAACAGAGATACCAGCTATGATGCTCTTGTTAGCATACGCGATTTTGATATTGGGAAGATCATGAAAATGGACAGTACCTTAGGGATACTTTCCTTTGAAGGAAAAATAAAAGGACATGGCACGGATCCCAAGAAACTTGTCGCCAATTTCGATGGTAAAGTAAACCGCATGGATGCCATGGGCTATCGGTATCAGAATATCGATATGAACCTCACTGCAGACAAAGGTGATATCAAAGCATCGGTCGTGAGTCCTGACCCCAATATTAAGCTGAAACTGGATGCCACGGCCAATATGAAATCCAAGTATCCCCAGGTGGATTTTGAATTGATGGTGGATACCATCAACCTCAAAAATCTGAAGTTAATGGCGGATGATTTTAAATACCATGGTAAGATGGTCGGGCATTTTACTTCAGCTGATCCAAACTTTCTCAATGGGGAGGCACATATCACCAACTCATCGATTGCCTACAACGATGCCTATTATTCTTTGGACAGTATTTCCCTGATTGCAAAATCGGATACATCCAGAAATTTGTTGCTTCTTAAATCTGCTTTTTTCAATGCCCACTTGGTCGGGAAATATAAGATTCTAGAGCTACAAAATGCCATTCAGGATATTTTACAAGTTTATTATCAACCTGGAAAACCTGTAAAGGTACCACCTTATGAACCACAGAACATCGAGTTTTCAGCACAATTGACCCGGACCAAATTTGTACAGGATTTTGTTCCGGAATTGACAGAAATGAAAGATATCACCTTAGATGGAATGTTCAATAGTGCGACGAAAACCATATTGGCCAAACTGGATGCCCCTAAAATAATCTATAACGGAACAGAAATAAATAACGTTACCCTGGATATCAACACCTTGGATAGCACCCTTTATTATTCTGCTCTGATCAATAAGATCAAGGTCAGTAATATTGAACTAGTCAATACCGTGTTTAGTGGTAAGGTCATCCAGAATAACCTGGATTTCGGCTTATGGATCAAGGATAAGAAAGAGAAGGAACAATATCATTTAGGTGCCAATATGCGCGTGGACAATGGGGCTTTTGTCTTTAGTCTACTCCAGGACGGACTCATGCTGAACTACGACAAATGGACCGTAAATCCGTCCAACGTGCTCAAATTTGGAAGTACGGGGATTCAGGCAAAAGACTTTGTCCTGAGCAACAAGGGACAAGAATTGAGTATCTCTTCGCAGGACAGCGTTTTGAATTCGCCTGTCAATATTTCCTTCAATAATTTCCGTATTGAGACTATAAGTAAAATGCTCGAAAGCGATATTATGGATCTGGGTGGTGGCATCAATGGGCAGGCTACGATATCACGACTGGAAAGTAATCCTGTATTTGTTTCGGATCTGGTCATCGATAAATTCTATGTCGGAAAAGATACCGTTGGAAACGTGAACATCAAAGTCAATAATGAAAAAGAAAATACCTATAATGCAAACATCAGTATCAGCGAAAATGGCAACAACGTGGTGTTAAGCGGGGATTTTATCAGTCCACCGAAAGGAGAATCGAGTCTGGATTTCACCTTGGATATTCAGCCATTGACCATGCAGACTGTGCAAGCATTTAGTTTGGGCTATCTGAAGGAATCAAAAGGAAACCTCGAAGGTCAATTAAAAATAACAGGCTCCCCTTCCAAACCGCTTATAGCTGGCGATGTCAAGTTTAAAGATGCTCAATTTAACATTGCAATGCTCAACGCCCTTTTCAAAGCAAAAGATGAGACAGTTCATTTTCATAATAGCGGGATCAGCTTTCCAAAATTTGCATTGGAAGACAAAAAAGGAAATATCGCTAAGGTGACGGGTTCGATCGATACAAAAACCTATACTGATTTTGATTTTAATCTCAACGTCAATACCGACAATTTTGAGGTGTTAAACTCTACTCAGACAGACAACGACATGTTCTATGGCAAGATGTACCTAACCTCCAATCTGCGGATCAGAGGAAACCTAGATAAGCCTGTTGTCGATGGAACAATTAAAGTACTTGACGAAACTGACTTCACCTTTGTCATGCCTAATGAAAACCCGGGGATGGCTGACCGCAAAGGGGTGGTCGAATTTGTTGATAAGAGTGATACAACCCGTGCGAATATATTTGCCAAGCTGGATTCGATGACCGTTACCAAATTGACAGGAATGGATGTGGATCTGAACCTGCAGACGGACAAAGAGGCTAAATTTAAAATCCTTCTGGATGCAGGCTCGCAGGATGCCCTTAATATCCAAGGTCAGGCGGAATTAAATGCCGGCATAGATGCCAGCAGTAAAATTACTTTGTCCGGAACATTTACTGTAGACAAAGGGAGTTACTCATTTAGCTTTGGTCCAGTGAAAAAAGATTTTACTTTTCAAAAAGGAAGTACCATCACCTGGAATGGAGATCCCTTGGATGCACGACTGAATATCACAGCAGCATATACGACCAAAGCACCTACCTTGGAATTAGTCGCAACGCAATTGGGTTCGGAAAACTCAAATCTGTATAAACAACGTGTACCATTCAACGTATTGCTAAAAATTACGGATAAGCTGTTCCAGCCGCAATTGGGTTTTGACATTGATTTGGATGAGAACAACTCTATTGTGTCTCAAGATGTGGTCAGTAAAGTAAATAATGCATTGACTACCCTCCGCGAAAACCCGTCAGAACTTAATAAGCAGGTATTCTCACTCATTGTATTGGGAAGATTTATGTCAACTAATCCATTTGAAAGTTTATCCGGAGGTGGCGGCACAGAAGCCATTGTCAGAAATAGCATCAGTTCGTTTTTGAGTGGACAGTTAAATCGTTTGGCTTCAGAATTAATTACGGGTGTAGAATTGGATTTCAACTTGACTTCTGAAGAGGACTATACTACCGGGGCTGGGCAGACAAGGACAGATCTGAATATCGGTGTCTCAAAAATGCTCCTCAATGACCGGTTAAAAATTACGATAGGTTCCAATTTTGAAGTTGAAGGCAATACCCGTCCTGGCGAAGCATCCAATAATATCGCTGGCGATATTCAATTGGATTACCAACTTTCACAAGATGGCCGCTATTTTGCCCGTATGTATCGTAAAAACCAATATCAGGTGACCCTTCAAGGGCAATATGTGGAGACCGGTATCGGATTCATTATTAATATGGATTATAATAAGTTTAAAGAGATATGGATGAGTTCAAAAAAACTCAAAGAGTACTATGATACCGACAGCAAAGGGTTTAGAAAACGCTTTAATGTGGAGCGGATGGAGACCGACTCGGTCTATCGGGATAGTGTACGTACAGTGATTAGAGACAGTTTGATGCTCCATAGCCCTGCATATCGAAAACGTATTGAAGAACGCGAAAAAGAAAAACGTAAACAAGAATTGGACTCAAGCAAGAATGCACCAAAAAATCAGGGTCCAAAAACAAATTTAGATACGATCAGAACGACTGCGATTAAAAATGAAGATGAGGAAAGGAGTTATCATGCGAGCTAAGCTGAAATTTGCTATCGGAATATTGACACTGACTACGATCATGGCATCCTGCTCTTCTACCAAGAATTTGAAAGAAGGGGAAAGCCTGTATGTCAAAGGCAATGTCATTATAGATTCAGACACCATTTCAAAAGAGAACAAGGAAAAACTTTCGACCTATCTCCAGTCGTCCTTGATGCCAAAACCCAATAAACGTCTGGCGGGTGTCCCATTTAAGCTATATTTTAACAATATGGCCGGAGATTCCGCTAACAAAAACATGATCAAAAGATTCTTCAAGAAAATTGGAGAAGAACCCGTACTGTTGAGCGACGTTAACCGTGAGTACAATGAAAATCTGCTACGTAACCGCATGGAGAACATTGGCTTTTTCAATGCCGAGGTTAGATCAGACACCCTGGTTGAAGAAAAAAAGGCAACTATCAATTATACGGCTAAACCGAATCTGATCTATAGGATACAATCGGTCAAGTTTGACATAGATAGCACTAGCCAATTGGGGCGGGATATTCTTTCATCTTCGGACAAAAGCTTACTCCAGATCGGGAAAAATTATAGTCTTGATGTTATTCTGAATGAGCGCGACCGTATTGACAATGACCTTAAGAACAAAGGCTACTACTATTTTAGTCCGGATTATATTTTGGTGGAAGTCGATAGCTCACATCGAAATAATCGGGTAGACATGTATGTGACTGTGAAAAAAGAGACCCCTGCGCAAGCAAAGGTTCCGTCTAAAATCAATAAGATCTATATTTTCCCCAACTACACAGAAACCAGTTCGGGCTACCAGCGATCAACGCGCAATGCCGAACTCTTTGACAGCAGTTACTATTTTATTGATCGAAGGCATACCTTTCGCAAGCCGGTCATTGCCAACCATATTTTCTTTAAGCCGGGAGATGTCTATAACCGTACGGCACACAATCAGACAATCAGCCATTTGGTAAACCTGAATAGCTGGAAATTTGTGAAGAACAATTTTGTCGATAGCAAGGAAGTCCCTAATGCACTGGATGTATACTATTATCTAACGCCACTCCCCAAAAAATCATTGCGGGTAGAACTATTGGGCAAAATGGCATCAGTCTACAACGGTACAGAGGTCAACGTCAACTGGACGTTGCGCAATGCATTTAAAGGCGCTGAGCAATTGAGCTTTAACGTCTTTGGCGGATATGAAACCCAGACTGGGGGAAATGCGGATCTAAATTCCAGTTATTACCGCTACGGAATGGAAGCTACAGTAACTTTTCCAAGGATACTCTCTCCTTTCGGGCATATCAATCCTTCGCGTCGTTTTATTCCCAAAACCTATGTGAAAGGCCGATACGAATTCTTGAACCGCCGCAAGGCATACACCCTCAATTCCATTGCATTGGATTATGGCTACATCTGGCAGGAATCGGAAGAAAAGCAGCATGATTTGGCTTTACTGGAAATTACCTATGTACAGCCGAAAGGCATTTCGGAGACTTACCAAAAGCAAATGGATACGATCCCTGCTTTGCGGCATGCGATCGATCCCCAGTTTACGATCGGACCAAATTACAACTTCACGTTCCAGAATACGATGAAGCAGCATTTGAAGAATACGTTCTATTTCAAAGGAAATCTAGACCTGTCGGGAAATATCCTCGGTCTGATCAAGGGAGCGGATTTTAATAAAGGCAAAACCTTCAAGTTATTCGATGCATACTTCTCTCAGTATATCAAAATAAGCGGTGACGGAAGACATTATCTTAAGCTATCGGAGAATTCACAACTGGCCTCAAGGGTGAGCCTCGGTCTGAGTTATTCCTATGGAAACTCGCGTTCCCTTCCCTATTTGAAACAATATTATGTCGGCGGTCCAAACAGTATCCGTGCTTTCGGCGCCCGCGCTATTGGTCCGGGAACCCTTGCTCCGGAAAAACTGAGCAATGGCCTGTTTTATGCTGATCAAACCGGTGACATCAAATTGGAATTGAATACCGAATACCGGGCTAAGCTGGCTGGTTTTGTACATTGGGCAGCATTTATTGATGCCGGTAACGTCTGGTTGCAACGTGAAGATGTCAACAAACCCGGAGCCAAGTTCAGTAAAAACTTTCTAAATGAACTTGCCGTAGGTGGTGGCGCCGGCTTACGTTTTGACTTTACTTTCCTAATTGTACGGACGGATTTTTCGATTCCCTTCCGTATCCCTTACTTACCAAAAGGAGAACGTTGGGTATTTAAAGATATCGATTTTGGCAGTTCGAAGTGGCGAAAAGATAACCTGATGTTCAATTTAGCTATTGGATATCCTTTCTAAACCAAAATCAAGTTATTCCCGTGAAATTGATTGATTTACTGATAATAATTCATTAAATTCAAGCATTATTTACTAATCCACATTAATGCTCATGAAATATCCATGCAAAAGAACGGTACAAGCATTCGTGAAAATGGACTGGATATTCCATATGCCCATAATAAACAAATAATTTACATATGAAAGTAACTATTGTTGGTGCTGGAGCTGTAGGCGCAACTACAGCAGACAATTTAATCCGTCGAAATGTCGCCGAAGAGATTGTATTATTGGATATCAAGGAAGGATTTGCGGAAGGAAAAGCGCAAGATATGGCGCAAACGGCGGCTCTATTAGGATTTGAATCCAAAATCAAAGGTGTAACCAATGATTATCTGTCGACTGCGGGCTCCACTGTTGCTGTCATCACTTCTGGTATTCCCCGTAAACCGGGAATGACCCGTGAGGAATTGATCGGAACAAATGCAAATATCGTCAAATCAGTGGTAGAAAATTTAGTAAAACACTCTCCCGATATCATTATTGTTATTGTATCGAACCCAATGGATACGATGACTTATCTTGCGCTCAAATCGAGTGGCTTGCCTAAAAATAGGATTATCGGAATGGGAGGAACATTGGACTCTGCGCGCTTCAAATATCAATTGAGTGAAAAATTAAATGCTTCGGCGGCGGATCTCAACGCCATTGTCATTGGTGGCCATGGTGATACCACCATGATTCCGTTGATCAAGCACTCCACGTGGAACAGCATTCCGGTCAGCAACTTCCTTACGGCCGAGGAGCAGGCAGAGGTCGTCCATAAGACGATGGTCGGTGGGGCCACATTAACCAGTCTGATTGGCACTTCAGCTTGGTACGCCCCTGGTGCCGCAACCGCTGCGGTCGTGGAAAGCATCGTGCGCGACCAAGGTAAATTATTCACTGCTTCCGTTTACCTCGAAGGGGAATTTGGACAAGAAGACATTAACCTGGGTGTTCCGGTTATCATTAACAAAAAAGGATGGGACCGTATTATTCCATTGCAGTTGGATGAGGAGGATAAAGAAAAATTCAGTAAGAGTGCCGACGCGGTACGCGCCATGAATAACGTATTGAAAGAAATCAACGCATTATAATTGGTATAGACAAACGAAAAAAAAGGCTGTTATTTTAAAATGACAGCCTTTTTTGTCATATCCCGACCGGACGCCCCCACGCTACAGTTCGCCATTAAAAGAATAGATTATTTATCCGTTACCATCTATCTGACAGATGACAACCTAAATTTACCTTCGAGGTGAAGATAATAAGCCGGCGTCAAAATTTTTTTTAATTAAATTTTTGGCTATGTTTGGGAATATGACGAAAGTACCATTTCAAATCTTGGATCTTCAGGGGCAAGGAACGCATATTCTAGTTGATGTAACGCTATACGAACGCAATTTTAAAATGGTGATCGACACGGGGGCATCCAAAACTGTATTTGACAAAACCCAGATGGCACATCTTCTGGAAGATCAGTTGCTGCTGGAGCCATCAGAAACCCTTTCAACAGGTCTCGGTACCAATTCCATGGAGAGCTTTACAATGGAAATCCCTAGCCTGGCGATCGGCACCTGGCGAATCAACAAATTAAAAACCGCAGTATTGGACTTAAGTTCCATCAATTATGCCTACGGGCAAATGGAACTTGATCCCGTCATTGGGGTGTTGGGGGGTGATATTTTTGCCGACTATGGTGCCGTCATTGATTACGCCAAGCAAACATTACGCTTACGCGACCGAAAAATCAAGAGTAAGTAAGCCGCCCGCTTGCTGTAGCAAAATCTCATTACTAACTACGCAATACTAGAATTTAAAAAGCCTTTTGTGAATATGTAGACGAAGGTAAGTATAATAGAGGATAGCGATCAATATCCCCAATCCCCCCATGGTATATAAAGTCGCCCTTAAACCACAATAACTGGCCAGGGAGCCGATCATCAATGTTCCTATCGGAAAAATTCCCTGGAAGGCCATGACATAATATGAAATAGCCCGGGCCCGGTATATCGGTATGGCATGGGTCTGAATATACGTATTGATGCTCGAGTTCTGCATCATCATTGCAAAGGAAACCAGCATGACATAGACGAGCGCCATCTGCAACATGCTCGAATGAGCAAGGAAGAGCAAGGCCAATCCCATCAATGCAGCAGCCCCCATCACCTGATACCGTAGGTTTGATCCTGACTTCAAGCGAGCCATATTAAATGCACCGATCATGGCTCCCAATCCAGCCGCACTTTCAAACCAGGAGAATGTGCGTTCATCCCCATGGAACATTTCTTTTGCTATGGCCGGTAAGAGCGAGGTATAAGGGATCACAATCAAACTGGAGAACGTCATGATAATAATCAAGGAGGAGATATGTGGCGAACGCTTGAGGTAGCGGAACCCCTCAACCAAGCCTTCCCAGTTGCTCCCTTTACTGAGTTGGCCTTTGGTTTCATCCACCTGCATCATTAACAAGGTAATGATAACCGGTACAAAACTGATAAAATTCAATGCGAAACAGACCAATTCGCCATAAGTACTGAGCAAAATGCCCCCAATCGCAGGTCCCAGCATCCGCGCAGCGTTAAAGATGGTGGAATTGAGTGCAATCGCATTTGGCAAGTCCTTACGGTCACCGACCAGATACATCATCAACGACTGCCTGCCGAGCACATCAAAGGAGTTGATGACCCCTTGTATCAGACCAAGGACCGAGAGCCACAGGACACTCTCCCACTTGAGATAAACCACCAAAGTGAGTATACCGGCCTGTATCATCAGGCCGATCTGCGTCAATAATACCAATTTGTATTTTTTGTGCTTATCGACGAAGCTTCCGATAAAAGGCGACAACACCAACGAGGGCAATAGGGAAATAAACTGAACGAAACCCAACCAAAACACAGAACTTGTCAGTTCATACACTAGCCAGCTGATCGCTATCCGCTGCATCCAAGTTCCCATCAGGGAAATTGCTTGTCCTATAACATGTAAACGGAAGTTTCTATAATGGAGAGACCTAAAAACCTGCATATTGAAAGATAATACTATAAAAGTATAACAAAAAAGAAAGAGAAGAGATTCTAATTTGCAAAAATAATGATGCAATTCATTGAAATCAATGTGTAATACTGGAATATAATCAATAACTTTGCACCTATTATTTCGAACGTTAAAATAATCAAATAATTATCATTCAATAACATACACAATGAAATTTTTTATTGACACAGCGAACCTAGAGCAAATCAAGGAAGCCCAAGATTTAGGCGTATTAGATGGTGTAACGACCAATCCAAGTTTAATGGCTAAAGAAGGTATCAGCGGTGATGAGAACGTAATCAACCACTACAAAGCAATCTGTGCTATTGTTGACGGCGACGTGAGTGCTGAAGTTATTTCGACTACTTATGAAGAAATGATCAAAGAAGGCGAAGCCTTGGCAGCTCTTGACAGCAAGATCGTGGTCAAAGTTCCTATGATCAAAGATGGTGTGAAAGCAATTAAATATTTCAGCGAAAAAGGTATTAAAACAAACTGTACATTAGTATTCACTGCCGGACAAGCTTTATTGGCCGCAAAAGCAGGCGCAACTTATGTTTCTCCTTTTATTGGCCGTTTGGATGATATCTCAACTGACGGGTTGGCATTGATCGAAGACATCCGTCTGATCTATGATAACTACCAATATCCAACGCAGATCTTGGCCGCTTCTGTACGCCATAGCGCACACATCTTAGGTTGTGCTAAAATCGGAGCAGATGTAATGACAGGCCCATTGTCGGCAATTTTATCTTTATTGAAACATCCTTTGACAGATAGCGGTTTAGCCACATTCTTAGCTGACCACGCAAAAGCTGCAGGTAAATAAAATAAGCTGTATTTCAGTATAGTTTTTAAACCGATAAGGGGAAGATGACAATATTCTTAACCTTATCGGTTTTCTTATGTGGATAAATTCCGTATTTTTGTGGTTGATCTAAGGTTTAACGAAGAAGTCCATGGAACAATCCAATACCGTATATCCAGAAATTCTGAAACGGAATAGCTTAAAAGTCACCCAGCCCCGGCTGAAGGTGCTTGAAATTATTTCAACAAAAGATTCGGCCATCTCCCAGCCTGAATTGGAGAAATTACTGGGTAAGGATATCGACCGTGTGACATTGTATCGTGTGCTGGCCAGTTTTGAGGAAAAAGGTATTATCCATAAGATCTTTGACCTACACGGTACCGCCACCTATGCCATGTGTTCCACCAACTGTTCCGAACACGACCACCATGACCAGCACGTGCATTTCATCTGCCGGATATGCAACTCGGTTTATTGCTTGGATGAAATTACATTACCAAAAGTTTCTATCCCCAATGGGTTCAGTCTGGAGGCGATTGCTGTAAACGCACTTGGCGTATGTAATCACTGTAAAAAATAAATCCACTGAACAACGACAAAACAATTTCCCGCTTGATCTGTCTATAATTTGGGAATCGGAATTACTCCGATTAGCTTGGCTATTATACGGGCAAATGCTGATTTTTTTGTACCTTGTAGGGGTAAGAGGTGGCCATGCAAATGCCCTTGGAGGCCAAAACAAATGCATAAAAATAACACGAATGAAGACTAGAAAAGAAAATCCCTATAAAGAAGTACTAACACAGCTGATTATTGATATTTTCGAAAAATCAGACAACAAACCGCTTAATTACAAGCAAGTTTCTTCCAAACTGAACCTGACAGACAACGATTCCAAAGTGGCTATTGCCGATATTTTGCAGGACAATGTCCGGAGCGGACTATTTGTCGAGGTTGAGCGCGGAAAATTCAACCTAAAGCAGCTTAAGGTATATGTGACCGGAAGAGTGGATATGACGGCTGACGGCTCTGCCTATATCATCCCAGACGATGAGTTTGAGAACGATATCTATATTGCACCCCGTAAATTAAGACAGGCCCTGCATGGGGATATTGTCAAAGTCCATACTTTTGAGAAAAGAAAAGGTGGTCGCAAAAAAGAAGGCGAAGTTGTCGAAATCTTACAACGGGCCAAAACCGACTTTACCGGAACGATCAGCATCTCAAATAATTTCGCTTTTTTTATCGCCGACGACCGCAAGATGCTCCACGATATCTTTATCCCATTGGATAACCTGAATGGTGCCAAGGACAAGGAGAAAGTCGTGGTTTCGATCATTGACTGGCCGAGTGGCAGTAAAAACCCCGTAGGAACGGTCAAACATGTCCTTGGGGTCAAAGGAGAAAACAACACCGAGATGAATGCGATCTTGGCGGACTACGGTTTCCCATTAGAATTCCCGAAAAAGGTAGAAGAAGAAGCTAATAAGATCACGGAGAAAATCAGCAAGGAAGAGATTGCCAAAAGACGTGATTTCAGAGGCGTCCCAACCTTTACGATCGACCCCGCCGATGCCAAAGATTTTGACGATGCCATATCGTTCCAAAAGCTGGAAAATGGCAATTACGAGATCGGTGTGCATATTGCCGATGTATCCCATTTTGTGATCCCGGATACTGAGTTGGACAAAGAAGCTTTTAACCGTGCGACATCCGTTTATTTGGTAGACCGTGTTATTCCAATGCTTCCGGAACGTTTGTCCAATGGCGTCTGTTCATTACGGCCACATGAAGACAAACTTTGTTTTTCGGCAGTATTTGAGCTGGATGACAAGGCTACGATACATGATCAATGGTTTGGCCGTACAATTATCCATTCGGACAGACGGTTTAGCTATGAAGAAGCACAGGAGGTCATCGAGACGAAATCCGGTGATTTCAGCCATGAAATTTTAAAATTAAATGAACTTGCTTATATCCTTCGTGAGCGTAAGTTTAAGAATGGAGCGATCGCATTTGAAAGTGAGGAAGTCAAATTCACCCTGGATGAGAATGGCAAACCTACGGGCGTATATACCAAGGTACGTAAAGATGCCCACAAGCTGATTGAAGACTTTATGTTGCTGGCCAACCGTAAGGTGGCCGAATATATCGGCAAGCAAGGTCGCGGTAAAAACAAATTAACGTTTGTGTACCGTTATCACGATGTACCAAACCCAGAGACCTTAACGACATTTTCGCAATTTGCCGCACGATTTGGTCACAAGCTGACCATTAAAACAGACAAGGAAACAGCAAAATCCCTCAATGCCATCATGACCAAGATCGAAGGTAGCAAGGAACAAAATATGCTGACTTCATTGGCGGTCCGCTCCATGGCCAAGGCCATCTATACAACGAAGAAAACGAGCCATTACGGATTGGCATTTGATTATTACACCCATTTCACCTCCCCTATCCGTCGCTACCCCGATGTGATGGTGCACCGTCTTTTGCAGTTCTACCTGGATGGTGGCACCAAGGTCAATGCCGAGCACTATGAAAAGATGGCAGAGCACTCTTCGCAGATGGAGAAAAAGGCAGCAGAAGCTGAACGTGCATCCATTAAATACAAACAGGCAGAATTCCTACAAGATCAGATTGGCACAGAATATACTGGTATCGTATCAGGTGTGACCGAATGGGGTATGTATGTGGAGATTCAGGAGAACAAGTGTGAGGGTATGGTACGCTTGCGCGATATCACGGATGATTTCTATGTACTGGATGAGAAGAACTATGCGATTATTGGCCAGCGGAAGAAAAAGAAATTCCAGCTGGGTGATGAGGTTCAAATCCGCGTAAAGAAAGTGGATCTAGATAAAAGGCAAATAGATTTTACGTTGTTGTCGTAGCGTCACAAAATAAAAAAGGAGAACTCATTCTCCTTTTTTATTTTGTAATTACTTTTGAAAATATTACGCTGTTTTTATTCAACCTCGCTAAATCTGAATACTTTCAAAAAGTTAGGATCAGCACCCTTAACGATCACTTTGCTACCTTCTTCCACTACTTTCCCATTATCTTCAATTTTCCAGGTGACGGTAAATGGTGTAGCTCCAAATTTAAACCCACTCATAGTTAAATCACCAACCTGAAACTTTTCCAATGATTTGAAAATGACCGTTTTTCCACCATTAAAATCATCGGTTCCCAATTTTACGAAATCATCAGTCACTTTCACACCATTTACGTTCCAGTCCACAAAAACACTGTTTGTTTTCATTCCGCTAATAGATACTTCAAAATTATCATTTTCAGCCTTTTTAAATTCTTTTGACACAGTAATTGTTGCCGTGATATCATGATCTTTGAAGTTCACCGGTTTTGGATCATCATCTTTTGAACATCCCACAAACGCAAGCGTCACAAGCGTTAATACCATTAAATACATCGATTTGATTTTCATAATTTGCATACTTTAATTTGTTTTTACTGTTAATTATCTGTCCGTGTTTGACAAACGTCTTGCCAAATAGATGCAAAAACACGCAAAAAGATCAATATACTGGAAAACCAGTAGAAGAATATTTTTTCGAAAAAAATACGGAATAACTAGTAATCAATAAGGTAAGAATAGTTTATGAATCATACATGGAGTCTGTCTATTTTCACGATCAGCTCAACAAGATTGCCCGTATTGTCCTTATTTGACAACATCATATTAACCCAGTAACAGCTGTTAAACTTGCGAGCGCAATATTATCACAGCAAATCTTACATATTATTGCGCTATCGCGAAAAAGAAAACATTCCGCACTGTGTTTACTCCATTTCGCCAAGTAAAACATGAATTCTGCGTCGTGTCGGAATGAGCCAAACCAGTGTCGAAGCTATTTTTCCATGTGGGGAAATGAAAATTCCACCTGACTAAATCATCCAGACCAAGGAAAAAACGGAACAGACAGGCGACTAAATCATTCCGACGCCTGACAAAACCATATCGTCACAAGGGAAAATGACTTAGTCGTGTGTCGAAATGATTTCGACAGGTGAGTAAATGAAAGTTCCACCCGACTAAATCATCTAGACGATGGAGAGTATAGAGAAGAAGGAGCGCGAACTTGTCAAACCACGAGGGGAAATGGCTCCGCCTCGGGGAAAAGAGAGCTGTCAGTGCGAAAAAATAATCTAAATTTTATACACTAACTATTTAATATTCAAAACGGAATCAGTATCTTTGCGAACTTAAAATAATTTAGGTATCAAATTTATAAACAAAAACAGGT
>NZ_DLJD01000008.1:36169-42284 GCF_002484085.1 Sphingobacterium sp. UBA7625 | reverse complement strand
CCAGCTTCTTTTTCTTTACCGATCAAAAGGTAAGTGATTGGGCCAAGTAAAACTGGTTTTGTCTCAATACCCAATGATTTTGCTTCGCTGTATTCATTTAAGAATTTCTCGGAAGTCAATTTGAATTCTTGATCCTTTGTGAATTCGGGAACCATATAGTGGTAATTGGTATCCAACCACTTGGTCATTTCCATTGCAGTCACGTCGATTCCTTCTTGCTGGAAACCGCGGGCCATAGCAAAATATAAGTCTAAGCTGTAGTTGTTATCAACTTTATTCAATAAAGAATGATAACGAGCAGGGATAGCACCAACAGTAAGGGTTAAATCCAATACTTGATCGTAAAAAGAGAAGTCATTGGAAGGGATCAAATCTATTCCAGCATCTTTTTGTGTTTTCCAATTGCCTTCACGAATTTTTTTTGCTGTGTCCAATAATTCCTCAACAGAAGATTTTTTAGCCCAATAGGCCTCATTGGCTTTTTTCAATTCGCGGAACGCGCCCACACGAGGGTAACCTAAATTGTTAGTCAATAACATAATAATGTTTTTAATATTTCTTTACAACTATATTTCTTGCTAGAGAGAAGGACACACTAGAATTCGGTGACTTCGGCTTATCATTCCCATATCAAGTAGGGTAGAATTTAGCACCTTGTCAAGGGACAGGTTGCTAAGGCTTCATCGGGTCTATTCCCTCTGCCTTTCTCTATAAGCGACGCTAAGTTAGTACATTTTTTTTTGACATGCAAATTTTTTATAAAAGTGCATCTATTTTTTATAATCTACTAAGGATAGAAAAGTTTTATTTCTTTCTTTTCATTGGAAAGCAGGGTGAAATTGTTCAATGGAATCTCACCCGCTATGTTTTTAGCTTACCAGAAGTTTGTACCCTTTCCCGTGCACATTGACAATTTCTACCTTGTTATCTTCTTTTAGATATTTGCGAAGTTTGCTGAGAAATACATCCATACTTCTGCCGGTGAAATAATTGTCGTCATGCCATATTTTTAATAAGGCTTCTTCACGGGTCAATACATCATTCTTTTTTAAACAGAGCAGACGGAGCAACTCGGCCTCTTTTGTTGATAATTTTTGCGTTTGACCCTTGTAGGAGATCTGCTGACTTGTATAATCAAAGAAGTAATCTCCAATTTCAAATTTGTCTGCAACCACTTCATCTTCTTTGTCTCTAACACTACGTTTCAGAAGGGCATTAATCCGAAGCAGTAACTCCTCAACACGGAACGGCTTGGTAATATAATCATCTCCACCTAATTCAAATGCCTCAGTCTTGTCTTCCATCATCCCCTTTGCGGTGGCGAAGATGATCGGTACAGTGCTATTTGTTTTTCTGATTTCACGGCCTACGGTAAAACCGTCTTTTTTAGGCATCATGACATCGAAAATGCATAAGTCGTAATCATTTTTTTTAAATTGGGAAATGGCTTCGTCCCCATCTATACAGAGCGTGACGTCAAATTTTCCCTTTAATTCGAGATAATCCTTTAAAAGATCCCCCAAATTGGGATCATCTTCTGCTAATAATATCTTTTGCATAATGAATCTATTAATTTTCACTAATGTTCCCTGAATATACAAAAAAGGAACGTGTTATTTTTTTATGGGCAAAATTACCTCAAAGGTTGTGCCCTTATCTTTCTCACTTTTTACGGTGATCCTTCCATTGAGCCTTCTCAATATATCTTGGACATAACTGAGGCCTAGGCCAAAACCTTTTACATTGTGGACATTTCCAGTAGGAATGCGATAAAACTGATCGAATATCTTTTGAAGGTGGTCCCGGCTCATCCCGATTCCATTGTCAGCAATGGTGATAACGATGTTGTCGCCGACATTTTTGGAATTGATATTGACATGTAGATCTCCTTTATTGTATTTGATCGCATTATCCAGTAGATTGTAAAAAACATTTGAAAAATGCAGTTCATCCCCGACAACAATATCTTTTGTTGCCGCTAGGTCAACACTGAACTGTCCGCCGATGTTCTGCATCCGAAGCTGCATACTGTCGGTGACGGCGGCAACAAGGTCGTTGATATGCACATCTTCACGGTCGAGTTTTAAGGTTTCTTTCTCCAGTTTTGCCAAATCCAGTACCCGTTCAATATGATTTCCGAGACGAACATTCTCGTCGTAAATGATATTGGCCAATTTCTGTACACGTTTATGGTCTGCATTGATGTCCGGATCCTTGAGTGATTCGCTGGCGATCATAATCGTAGCCACGGGAGTTTTAAACTCATGTGTCATGTTGTTTATGAAGTCGGTTTTCATTTCAGATACTTTCTTTTGCCTGAAGATAATAATAAGCGTATACGCAAAACATCCGACCAGTAGAAACAGGAGCGCGAGCATGGGCAGTAATAAATAGCCCATGTTGTCCGCAATAATCGCTTTTTTATTCGGAAAATATATTGTCAGTTTTCCCGGCGCAGCACCGATGTCACCTTTAAAAAGAGCAGTTGAGTACTTTGTGGTATTTTTAGGGCTGTTTAATTCGGCTTCATTCAGGATATTGTTCAGCAAGATGTTGCTTGTGCTCCATATTTCGATATTAAACGGCGCTTTGATATCACGTTGTGCCAGTTCTTCTTTTAGGAGTTCCTGAACAATAATAACGTTTAACCGGTCTTTTAGCGGTCTTTTGGCCAGCTCCATCCCGATAGCGACATCTTCGATGTAATCAGCCTTTTTACCGCCGAGCATGGCAACGGAGTCGTAGACATTGAATTCATACCGGGCATTTTGCCGGGATAATTTATTTAATTTCGTTTCAAGTTCGAAAATCTTCCGGGCTAATTTTGGATCTGATCTTGGGGGGAGGACAAATAAATCTCTTCCTATCAATCTTTTGTAATCGTCAAAATGGATAATCAAAAATCGAGTGCTATCATCCTTTGCTTCTATACGCGGAATAGTCTTTGTTGCTGACACAATGACGTCTTCCTGATAATACATGCTATTTGTTGGGGTTTTGATAATATTAATCTCAACGAGATCCTGGTATTGTGGTCTTCTGATATAGGTTTCGTAAAACCAGTTTTCGATATTGACTACATTGGGATAAAGTGCCTTTAATTTGTCTTCTCGTACTTTATATTTTTGATAGACCTGATCTAATTTGCCACGGAGTTCTTCAATTTGAGTTTGGAGTCTAAGCTGTTCAGTTAACTGACGTTGTTTCGCTTGTTCCTGCTTGGATTTTTCGATATTACGCTCCTGTTGTACTTTCGCGAAATCCACAACCTCACGGCGTTCGAGTTTCCCTGCGACAGCCGTAAGCGCGGCATTGACAGATTCATCAAAAAGCTGTGATTTTTGACGATAGGAATCCCGCAGGAAATAGAATTGCATGGCCAATACCCCGATTAGCGCCAAAGACATTAGTCCAATGATTAATACAATACTATTTTTCTTCATTAAATTATATTTTCTTGCCTTCCATCTTCCACTTTACTTGTATTGTTACAAATATAAAGATGCTAACTTGTTTTGAAGCTGTTTTAACAATGTTTAACAGCGATTGCTTTAAATCTTGGTTATGTTGTTGTAAATTAGAAGTTAAAATAGATTATGTTATGAAAGCTTACGTATTATCATTGGCATTATCTTTTACGGTGGGAATTGCCTTTGGCCAAATTAAGCAAAAAGAGTATCGTCCTTTATTACAGGATAAACACTCCAAGATGCCCGTTCTGGGATTAGATACGGCTTCAGCAAAGTATAATATGCCCGTTCAGAAATTCAAAAAGCTGGATAGTCTATCGCCTATGCCGGGGACAGAAAAAATACCCAAGAGGAAAAAATCACAGCGTGACTCATTAAGGTTTAAGCTATTGGAAGATAGTTTAAAAGTGAAAGATTTCAAATTTAAGATAGATTCGCTCTATCCCAAAAAATAAAAAAGAAAGGCATTCGTTTTACCGCGAATGCCTTTCTTTTTTGATCCTATTTCTTACAGCTGAGAAACACGGATTGTATTTGTTTTACCTTTTTCAATTAACGGTGTAGAGGCTGTGTTAATGATAATTGATCCTGGTGTAACGTAGTTGTTTTTGACGATAAATCTATTGACATCATGGATAGAACCATCTGTACTTTCGAATTTGTCGTAAATGAATGTTTTTACGCCCCAAAGCAAGCTCAATTGTCTCAATAATGTCTGTGTACCTGTAAATACCAAGATGTCTACATTTGGTCTGTAACTTGTAATTTCAAATGCTGTTGCACCGGAAGATGTCAACACGGCAATTGCTGAGGCATTTGTTTTTTGAGCCAGATAAACTGAAGAGGCGCAAATTGCGTCTGGAATAAGCGTTCCGTCGTGTATCTCACTAACTTTCTCATTATAATAAGGATAAGAAGTTTGTTCCACGTGGATAATAATCTTACTCATTGTTTCGATCACGATCTCCGGAAATTCGCCAACTGAAGTCTCACCACTTAACATCACTGCATCTGCACCATCCAATACTGAATTGGCAACATCGTTTACTTCAGCACGGGTAGGACGAGGTGTAGTAATCATGCTTTCTAACATTTGAGTAGCGATAATTACAGGTTTTGAAAGGTCTCTACATTTTTGGACAATGATTTTTTGAAGTCCCGGTACCTCTTCCATAGGAAGTTCAACACCAAGGTCTCCACGAGCGACCATGACAGCGTCAGTAGCTTCGATGATAGCATCAATGTTTTCGATTGCTTCTGGTTTCTCTACTTTGGCGATTACGCGCGCATGACTTCCTTTTTCAGCAATGATTTTTTTGCATTGCGCGATATCTTCCGCCGAACGAACGAATGACATGGCAATCCAGTCAGCACCGTGATCCAATGCAAAGTTTAAGTTATCCAAATCTTCCTCAGTCAATGAAGGGATAGATACTTTGGTGTTTGGCAGGTTGACACCTTTACGTGAAGTAAGGACACCTCCATGCACGACTTCACAAGTTACGGTGTCTTTATGGTTGGTCTCTAAAACACGAAGTTGAAGTTTTCCGTCATCAAGTAATATGATTTCGTTTGCTTCAACATCGTTTGGAAAGTTTTCGTATGTAATATAGATTCTGTTTTCATCTCCAATGAGTTCGTGTGTGGTGATTTCAACTTTTGAACCATTGACGAGAACAGCACCACCTTCTTTCATTTTTCCGATCCGAATCTTTGGACCTTGTAAGTCAGCTAAGATGGCAACATTGAATCCGGTTTCATTATTTATTGCATTTATAGTTTCGATTACCTTAAGGTGATCTGCCTGGCTGCCATGAGAGAAATTCAACCGACACACATCAACCCCTTTGGCAATCATGTTGGTCAAAACTTGTTTGTCTGCCGAAGCAGGGCCTAATGTTGCGACAATTTTAGTCCTTTTTTGAACTTTTTCCATCTGTTATTTTGTATTTTTTAATGTTCTTCATTTATGACAACAAACAGCTTGCTGTATTGTTGTCGTTTTGTCAAAACTAAATCGAATTAATTTAGATTTACAGTTAGGTGTATTTGCTACACTAACCTACAGTCTGCTAAAATATGAGATTTTCTTTAGATTTCAATATTTTTGGTGATATTTCTTTCGCTATGACTACTTCGGGTAATTTGCTGATCCTTTTGATTATATGTTCAACATCTTCTTCACAGATGTAATTTTTGATGATGACGAAGAAATCAAAATGGGGGTTTTCGGGGATTAAAAAGGTTCCCTCGATACTTTTATTGTTGATGAGAAAATATTCTGTGTCCGAATCGGGACTGAGGTAATGAAAAGCGGTAAAGTGGTAGCTTATTTTTTTCTTTGCATCAAAGATGATATGATATTCAAGTTCTTCTTCGGATTTATTTTTTGGACGGCCATCATGATCATATTTGCTCTCTTTGCCTCTGGAAAAATCCAGATTTGTCACTTTGTTGATAAAGTGACAGAGACGGTAATCTTTCAGCGGGCAGGTGATGGCGAGTAGGGTGAAATCTAACTCTTCATCCATGTCCATGTCTAACCTTGCTACTAACTTATTGACCACTTTTTTTCTAAAATATATGTTCTTATGCTAACGAAGGTACTAATAATTTTAAGGTGGGAATATACTTTTTGTGTAAAA
>NZ_DLJD01000008.1:0-35885 GCF_002484085.1 Sphingobacterium sp. UBA7625 | reverse complement strand
TAGGCGCCCTTACACCAATTGGTAATACCGTCTCAGAATACTGGGAGGCATTAATAAATGGTGTAAGCGGAGCTGCTCCTATTACGCATTTTGATGCGTCAAAATTCAAAACTCAGTTTGCGTGTGAGGTAAAGGGGTTTGATCCACATGATTTTATGGATCGTAAGGAAGCTCGTAAAGTCGATCCTTTTGTACAGTATGCAATTGCGTCTACTGATGAGGCAATTAAAGATGCTGGCTTAGATTTTGAAAAATTAGATACAAATCGTATCGGAGTAATCTGGGGCTCAGGAATAGGCGGTCTGACAACTTTTACAGAAGAAGTTGCCAACTTTGCAAAAGGAGATGGAACACCACGTTTCAATCCTTTCTTTATTCCTAAGATGCTCGTTGATATTGCTCCAGGACATATTTCAATGCGTCATGGCCTTCGCGGTCCTAACTTTTCGGCAGTATCGGCCTGTGCCTCTGCCACCAACGCAATGATTGATGCTTTTAACTACATTCGTATGGGAAAAGCAGATGTGATTGTTACCGGTGGATCAGAAGCGACGGTCAATGAAGCTGGAATCGGCGGATTTAACGCTATGCATGCATTGTCAACAAGAAATGATGATCCCAAAACTGCTTCCCGTCCTTTTGATAAAGACAGGGATGGTTTTGTTTCGGGTGAAGGTTCGGGTGCCTTGATCTTAGAAAGTTTAGAGCATGCCTTAGCACGCGGTGCAAAAATCTATGCAGAGATTGCCGGTGGTGGCATGAGTGCGGATGCACATCATATCACAGCCTCGCATCCTGAAGGTTTGGGCGCTAAATTGGCAATGACGATGGCTGTCAACGATGCAGAGATGGATTTTTCAGATATTGATTATATCAATGTTCATGGAACTTCTACACCGGTCGGTGATATCAGTGAAACGAAGGCTATTGTTGACCTGTTTGGTGAACACGCATATAAATTGAATATCAGTTCAACAAAATCAATGACTGGACACCTTTTGGGTGCTGCTGGGGCGATAGAAACAATCGCTTCGATCTTAGCTGTGCAAAATGACATTGTCCCACCGACAATCAATCACTTCACAGATGATCCGGAAATTGATAATAAACTGAATTTTACATTCAACAAAGCGCAAAAACGTATTGTTAATGCAGCGTTGAGTAACACCTTTGGGTTCGGTGGCCACAATGCTACCGTGATTGTAAAAAAATATAAAGCTTAATGTTTGATCCTTCAAACATGGTTTGGTAATATGAGCTAGCGACAGGTTCTTTAATTAGAACTTGTCGCCTTATTTTTAGATGAGATGCCTTTTTCAAGGATATACAAGTTATATATTTCGCCGGATCGGGAATATGTTAGAAAACTAAAAAACCTACTAGGTTTTATTCCCGGGAATGTGCATTTGTACAAGATGGCATTTAGACATAAGTCTGTTGCAGTAACAATCAAAGAAGGGGCTAAAAACAGTAACGAGCGTCTGGAATTCTTGGGTGATGCTGTTTTAGGCTCGGTCGTTGCCGAACTGTTGTTCAAGAAATATCCGTATAAAGACGAAGGCTTCCTCACGGAGATGCGTTCCAAAATTGTGAGCCGCGCAAATCTGAACCAACTTTCCAGAAAATTAGGGTTCAATGAAATGATACAGTTCGACGCTCGAATGATCAGTTTTCCAAACAAACAAGGGTCGTTGTTGGGCGATGCATTTGAAGCGCTGATCGGTGCGGTGTATCTCGACAAAGGTTACGTATTTACAAAAAGCTTTCTCCTAAACCGTATTATTAAACCACATGTTGATATCCAGCTACTGGAGCAGACCGAGACTAATTTCAAAAGTCGGTTGATCGAATGGTGTCAGCATACCGGGAAAGAAATCCTATTTCAACAAACGGATAATCCAGAAGGTGAATCTTCGAAGATGTTCAGTGTGGAGGCTGTTGTAGATGGGGTGGTATGTGGCCTGGGCCGTGATTTCAATAAAAAATCCGCTGAAAAGCTAGCTGCAGAAAAAGCCTGTGAATTCCTCAAGATTCTGGAAGTAGATTAAAGGAATTTATTAACTTTGCCGGATATGGCAACAGTAAAACCTTCTTTGGCGAAAGGAACCCGTGATTTTTCGCCTTCCGAAATGATCAAACGTAATTATATCTTTGACACATTGAAAGCTGTGTTTAAAAAATATGGTTACAATGAAATACAGACACCTTCATTTGAGAATTTAACAACCTTAACAGGTAAATACGGTGATGAAGGTGATAAATTGATCTTTAAGATCCTTAATTCCGGCGATTATTTGGCAAAAGCTCCAGATAGCCTGCTCCAAGATAAAAATTCAAATAAATTAATCCCGCATATAAGTGAAAAAGCGCTAAGATATGATCTGACGGTGCCTTTTGCACGTTACGTTGTGATGCACCAAAATGAGATCTCCTTACCATTTAAGCGTTTTCAGGTACAGCCGGTCTGGCGGGCTGATAAACCGCAAAGAGGCCGTTACCGTGAATTTTACCAATGTGATGTAGATGTGGTGGGTTCAACTAGTTTGCTGAATGAAGCTGAATTTATTCTGATTTATCAAGAGGCTTTCGAACGTTTTGGATTGAAAGATTTTAATATTAAAATCAACAACCGGAAGATCCTTTCTGGTATCGCCGAAATTATCGGAAAGCCGGAGCTTATTGTTGATATGACTGTCGCCATTGACAAATTGGATAAAATCGGATTAGAGGGGGTCAATAAGGAACTGCTGGAAAGAGGATTTACCGAAGCGGATCTGGATCTGTTGAAGCCTATTGTCTTATTGGAAGGTTCTAATGAGGAGAAACTTGCAGCGTTAAAATCTATCTTGGCGAATTCTTCAGTGGGTTTAAAAGGCATTGCTGAAATTGAGGAAGTCTTCGATTATATTATTAAGTTGAACGGGGACACCACACTGTTGACCCGTATTGTTGATCTGGATATTACCTTGGCGAGAGGCTTGAATTATTATACGGGCTGTATCTTTGAGGTGAAGACAAATGAAGTTGCCATGGGCAGCATCGGTGGTGGCGGACGCTACGATGACCTTACCGGGATGTTCGGTCTGAAGGACCTGACCGGTGTTGGCGTTTCGTTTGGAGCCGACCGTATCTATGACGTCCTGGAGGAATTGAATTTATTTCCGGCAAACAAAGCAGATTCTACCAAGCTGTTGATCATTAATTTTGATAAACAGCTTGAAACCTATACACTGGGTTTGCTCAATAAACTCCGCAAAGAAAATATTGCTGTTGAATTGTATGCTGCAGCAGTGAAGCTAAAAAAGCAAATGAGCTATGCTGACGGAAAAAGAATTCCTTATGTATTATTGGTCGGGGAGGAAGAAGTTTCTTCTGGTCAGTTATCGCTCAAGGACATGGAAAGCGGAGAACAGGTGAAGGTTACCGAAAATGAGCTTATTCAAAAACTTCGCTAGAACAATTTGTATAAAAAGATAAAGCCAAATGATTATTAAGTCCTTTGGCTTTTTTATTTTCATAAGTTTTTGATTTATTTGGTTGTGCCGTTCATTTATTTGTTAAAAAATGCTATATACTTTAAATCAAATGTCTTAGAAGTGTCTTAAAGTGTAAATAAAATTGATTTTTGACCAAGAAAATTCATCCAAAATTATTAGATTTGTAGTCTAGAATTGTAAGAAAATCAAAACTTTGAAATGAGTTCAACACCTATAACAAAAGAGACATATTTGGAGTGGTATAAGTCGATGTTACTTATGCGTAAGTTTGAAGAAAAAGCAGGTCAACTTTACGGACAGCAAAAGATTCGTGGTTTCTGTCACTTGTACATAGGACAAGAGGCAGTAGTCGCTGGAACGATGTCGGTAATCAAACCTGAGGATTCTTTAATCACTGCTTATCGTGATCACGCCCACGCTTTGGCTAAAGGCGTTTCTGCAAATGCTTGTATGGCTGAATTATATGGAAAGATCACTGGTTGTTCAAAAGGTAAAGGAGGCTCTATGCACTTCTTTTCTAAAGAACATAAATTCATGGGTGGCCATGGTATTGTCGGTGGTCAGATTCCTTTAGGTGCTGGTATCGCATTTGCTGAGAAATATCTTGGTACAGATAATGTAAACATCTGTTATATGGGCGATGGTGCTGTACGTCAAGGTGCATTCAACGAAACATTAAACATGGCGATGCTATGGAAACTCCCTGTTATCTTCGTTTGTGAAAACAACGGTTATGCAATGGGTACTTCTGTACAACGTACGACTAACATGCAAGACATTTACAAAATGGGATTAGGTTTTGATATGCCTTCAGCTCCTGTAGACGGAATGGATGTTGTTGCTGTACACAACGCAATGGATGAAGCTGTTCAACGTGCCCGCGCTGGCGAAGGACCTACATTCTTAGAAATCCGTACTTACCGTTACAAAGGACACTCCATGTCTGACCCTGCGAAATATCGTACGAAAGAGGAATTGGAAGCGTATAAAGATCGCGATCCATTATTGGCTACTAAACATGCTATTTTGGAAAACAAATATGCTGATGATGCTTGGTTTGCTGAGGTTGAAGCTGACGTGAAAAAAGTAGTCGAAGAGTCTGTAAAATTTGCGGAGGAATCTCCATACCCAGATGCTGACGAATTGTACAAAGATGTCTATGTACAACAAGACTATCCATTTATTTTAGATTAATACTCTTTAACTTGATAATATAATACAGAATGGCTGAAGTAGTAAGAATGCCCAAAATGAGCGACACAATGACCGAGGGGGTCATCGCAAAATGGCACAAAAAAGTTGGTGATAAAGTAAATTCTGGTGATTTAGTAGCTGAAATTGAAACAGATAAAGCTACAATGGACTTTGAGTCATACCAAGAAGGTACTCTTTTATATATTGGCCCAAAAGAGGGTGAAGCAGTAGCTATTGATGCTGTTATTGCTGTTTTGGGTGAGCCCGGTGAAGATTTTCAAGCATTGTTGAGCGGAGATGCTCCTGCAGCTGAAAAGGCACCGGAAAAAGCAGAAGAAAAAAAAGCAGAAGAAGTTTCTGGTCCAGAATCTTCGGCTAGTACTGTAACTCCTGAGGAATTGGGATGTACCGTGATCACAATGCCGTTATTGAGTGATACCATGAAAGAAGGTGTCATTGCACAATGGAATTTCAAAGTTGGAGACACGATCAAATCGGATGATGCTATCGCTGATGTAGAAACGGATAAAGCGACAATGGAAGTTACGGCTTATGCTGATGGCACGTTGTTGTATGTTGGTCTTGAAGCTGGAGAAGCCGCAAAAGTAAATGATATTATTGCTATTGTTGGTCCTGCCGGAACTGATATTACACCGTTATTAAATCAAAAATCTGCTCCTTCGAAAGCGGAATCTGCAGAAGCTCCTAAAACTGATTCAGCTCCAGCAGCAACTGCTGCACCGGTTGCAGCTGCTTCAAACGATGATTCCCGTGTGAAAGCGTCCCCTTTGGCACGTAAGATTGCGAAGGAAAAAGGAATCAATTTGAGTGATATCAAAGGGTCAGCAGATGGTGGTCGTATCGTGAAAAAAGATGTTGAGTCCTTTGTTCCGACTGCAGCGAAACCAGCTGAAACAGCAGCAGCAGCTCCGGCTACAGAAACAAAAGCAATTACTTTACCTACCTATGTTGGTGAAGAACGCTATACAGAAAAACCTGTCAACCAAATGCGTAAGACAATTGCGCGCCGTTTGGCTGAGTCATTGTTCACTGCGCCACATTTCTATTTGACAGTGTCTATCGATATGGACAATGCCATGGCTGCTCGTGCTCAAATTAATGAGATCGCACCAGTAAAGGTTTCTTTCAATGACATCGTCGTGAAAGCTGTCGCAGTAGCATTGAAAAAACACCCAGCTGTGAATTCTTCTTGGCAGGGAGATAAGATCCGTTTCAACGAGCATACAAACATCGGTGTTGCTATGGCTGTTGAAGATGGCTTGTTAGTTCCCGTAGTGCGTTTTGCTGATGGTAAATCATTATCTCACATCTCTGCTGAGGTGAAAGATTTTGCGCAAAAAGCGAAAGCTAAGAAATTACAACCAGCGGATTGGGAAGGCTCTACATTCACCGTTTCCAACTTGGGCATGTTTGGTATAGATGAGTTCACATCTATTATTAACTCTCCTGACGGAGCTATTCTTTCAGTAGGAGCTATTCAGGCAGTTCCGGTTGTGAAAAATGGTGCTGTAGTTCCGGGTAATGTAATGAAAGTAACTTTGGGCTGTGACCACCGAGTGGTAGATGGCGCAACAGGTGCTGCATTCTTACAGACTTTAAAAGCATTGGTAGAAAATCCAGTCCGGTTGTTAGCATAGATTTTAGATGCCAATAAAATATTAGCCACTTTAGGAATAAAGTGGCTTTTTTTGTGCTAAAAATTCGTTTTTTTATACTAAAATCTTCATTTTAGCATTATTATCTTTAAACTCGATTCTTTATTGAAATTCAAAAAGAATACACAGAATGGAACGGGCATGAGATCATTGCGATGTATAAATCGTATGAAGATGAGGCGCAGATTTACCTTCGAGATAGGGGTAAACATAACATTAAATAGAAAATCCGGGAGATACAATACGTGAAATTATTTTTTTTAAAGGGAATGGTAGCTCTTTTGTTGGCATCTACAGTTGCCTGTAGTTCAAAAGAGAAAAAACAAAAAGAAGCGGCAATAGCACAGGCAAAAATAGATAGTACAAGACTTATTTACAACCCTCAGCAGGCAGACCCCAATATTGATGCATTTATGAAAAACCTGCATTCGAGATCTGCATTTAACGGAAATGTGCTGGTGGCGAAGGATGGCAAAATTCTATATCAAAATACATTTGGCTGGGCCAACTATCTGAAACGTGATAGTTTGGAAATTGATGATAAGTTTGAATTGGCGTCAGTCTCTAAACCTTTAACTGCTGTTGGTACATTGAAATTGGTCGAAGCCGGAAAATTACGTCTGGACCAGACAATCAATGATTTTTATCCGGATTTTCCTTATCCCGGTATTACGGTCAAAATGTTACTGACCCATCGGTCAGGCCTACCAAATTATGTCTATTTTTCAGAGAAACATTGGCCCGACCGTAAAAAAGGGATGACCAATCAGGATGTTATGAAAATGCTAACAGAGTTTAAGCCTAACAGATACGGCGCTCCCGGCGGACGGTTTTTCTATAATAATTCCAATTTTATGGTCTTAGGCGCTATTATCGAGAAGGTGTCGAAACAGGATTATGCAACATATATGAAAGACAGTGTTTTCAATGTTGCCGGAATGACCAATACCGCTGCGCTGTCAAAAGCTGTATACGAAAAGATACCGACCAACGTCATTGGACATGATAAGATATGGCGAAGATCCGTGGTGCAGAATTTTCAGGACGGACCGTTGGGAGATAAGGGAATTTATAGTACAGTACGAGACCTTTACCGTTTTGATTTAGCGCTTCGTGATGGCCGTTTATTAAAACAATCGACGTTGGATTCGGCTTACCGCGGTTACCCTGATGCAAAGAAAGGTATTTTTAGCTATGGATATGGATGGCGTACTTTTGAGCATGGAAACGACCATATTGTTTATCATACCGGATGGTGGCACGGTTTTCGTCATATCTATGTACGGGATCTGAAAAGAAATATTGTTATCGTTTTACTTTCGAATATGACAAATGGCAGTTTGGTGAAATTGGATGAACTTTATAAAATTTTGGGTATGCCTGTTTTACGTAAGAATGCTTATAGCACCCATGGTGACTTTATTATTGATGAATAATTCTATGCTCATCAATAATAAAATGAATGCGTAACTTCACTTTGGGCGTTGATAACCGGATGCCGGGTATAAAGAAGACAATAGGCATGTTCTTAAAGATCAATCATAGATGAACAAAAAAGTATAAGGATGAAAAAGACGTTAATCTTAGGTGCCAGTACAAATCCTTCGCGTTATTCAAATAAAGCCGCGAATATGCTCCGTAAACACGGACACGATATTGTTAATATTGGTTTGAGCGGTGGAGAAGCGGCCGGTGTACCTATTGAAAAGAAAGGCGACATACATACTGATATTGATACGGTGACCATGTATCTTGGCGAGCAGAATCAGAAAGAATATTATAACTATATTTTGGAGACCAAACCAAAGCGTATTATTTTTAATCCGGGGGCAGAAAATGCTGAATTGGAACAGCTGGCAATGGAAAATGGTATAAAAACTGAAAGAGCCTGTACTCTGGTATTGTTGAGTACAGGTCAGTTTTAGATTTTAGATTTCTGTTGCAATTCGACAGACAGATACTTTGTGATAAAATAGTTTGTCAAACCGATTGTGTTACTGTCTAGATTCAGGCTCGATACTTTGATATCGCAATGTTCTTTTAAAATAGCCATTGTATATGAATTGATTGCCTGTTGTATCGGGATTGTAATTAACTCATTGGCTTTGGCTATTTTTCCTCCCAGTACAATTAATTCGGGATTGAGCAGCTGGATCAGGGAGGCAAATGCCTTCCCGAGGTTGGTGCCCAGTTTAGAAATTTGATTTATTGCGAATTGATCACCTTTATTAGCTGCTTCGATCACGTGGGTTGGTGTTAAGTGATCCAACTCTTCTTTCTGCAACTCATTGAGTTTGGTAAGCTCACCTTTCTCGATCTCCTGCTTTGCATTGTTGACCAAGGCAATTCCGGAAGCCACCGTTTCGAGACAACCTCTTTTGCCACAATAACACAATTCGCCGTTATCAATGAATGGCATGTGCCCTACCTCGCCCGAGTAACCGTCACGCCCGAGATAAACTTCGCCATTGGAAACTATTCCAAGACCTATTCCCCAATCCATTAATATAATAAGACTATTCCTGGTGTTTTTGGCTAAGCCAAATTTCAATTCCGCATACGCTGCCCCCTTCACATCATTGAGTATGTATACGGGCTTTTTGTATTTGTCTTCGAAATATGCTGTGATAGATTGTGAAGCATCATGTAAAAACGTTTCATTTGTTCCTTCCTCAGCATTGATTAGTCCCGGCATACTAATGATCAGTCCGGTAAGATTTTCGGTATCTACCGCTTTTTCCAATAAATATTGGTCAATAATTGCTGTAATGTCATGGAGATTATCTGCATTGCGGGATAACTCATTGTCCAGCTCAACGGTTTCAGCAACAATATTCTGATTATTGTCCATAATACTCAGCGTAATGGAGAAACGTTGAAGTTCTATACATAGTACTTGAAATAACCCGTCACATAGCCTATATAGGTTAGGTTTGCGACCACCGATGGATTCTCCCTTGTCAAATTGACGAACGATATTGTCTTCCAATAGTTCAGCAATCAGGCTGTTGACCGTTGGAAGGCTTAACGAAAGGTTTTTTACGATGTCGTTTACTGATACAGATCCTAATTCGGCTATTAATTTTATAATAGAAAGTTTATTGAATAGATTTTTCTTTTCAGGTTTGCTATCCAATTTTTTGTTAATCAACAGGTTTACGGCTTTAGTCATAAAACATCATATTTTGAATTAGAATCCCAGATCTTTAATTTAATAAAAGTTTTTGGAATCATTCTGTTATTTTTCTCACTTGTCAAGCAAGCCGGTCTTTTAGCAAAAAGGGGATAAGATTCCTTATCCCCTTTTTCTGCACTTCAAGAAGTTATTTGAGTTTTTTAACTCGGATATCTTTGAAGAATACTTCCGTTCCATGGCCCAAGAAACCAATATGGCCACTTTTACGTTTTAAACCGGGGTGTTGTTTTCCGTCCAGTGTTCCATTTTTACTCGCTTCAGCGATATCTGCATCAACAATAACGGTACCATTCAAAGTTACTTTAACACGATTGCCCTTTACATATATTTCTTCGGAATTCCACTCGCCCAATGGTTTTAAATGTCCTTTTTTGGCCGTTACCACACCATAGATAGAACCGTGGTACTGGTAAGGTTTTAGGTCTTTATACACGTCTGCACCGTCATCCAGTACTTGGATTTCCATAGCTTCATAAGCCGCATCTCCATCTAATGGAGCACGGATCCCAACACCATTGTTAGCTCCGGGGGTCAATTTGAAGTCAAAGCGATAGATAAAATCAGCATATTCTTCTTTTGTATATAAGTTGCCTCCGAATTTTGCATTGGGATATACCCAAATGTAACCTTCATCATTGATTACATACGCTTTGTTTTCAGTCCACTTGTCGAGATTTGTTCCATCAAATAGGACATCGAATCCTTCTTTTTTCTCTTGGTCACTTAACTTAAAGACTTGTCTTCTGGGGAATTCTTTGATAAAGAGGTCCCTATAGTAAACCACTGAGCCATGAGCCTGCAGTTCAATCTGTTCTGTAGGGAAAATGGATTGATTTCTATCCCAGTAATTTTCAAGCGGAATATTATCGGTAACCAATTGACCATTTAACCAAACAGAGACATTCTCGCCCTGCATTTTTATTTTGAACGTATTCCATTCGCCCGTGGCATTGTCAGCCACTTTTAACGGTTTGCTTTCATTTTTTTGATTATTGTACAATCCTCCTGAACCGACTTGTGCACCGACTCTCGTGTTGGCAATATCCCAGATCTGAACTTGTGGTGTACCTCTCAAATAGATGCCGGCATCACCCTCTATGCCACCATAGTTCTCCAATTTCCAGTCAACTAACATCTCGAAATCTCCGTATTGTTTTATTGTTGCCAGGTTATCTCCTTTTCCGCTAAAAACAATTTCTCCATTTGAGGCTGACCAGCCCTTACGCATGATGTCGTCAGCTTTGGCTTGTTCAGCTGCCAATGTTTTGGCATTCATTTTACCTCGTTTGATCGGATCAGCGACTAATCCTTTCCAGCCACTCAGGTCTTTGCCATTAAAAAGCGATACATAACTCTCTTTTATTGGCATTTCAGAAAGGTAACGAACTACGGCTTCTTTCAGGTAGCCACTCTCACTGCCAGACAATTTACCTATGACCTGCTCTAAAACTTCCCTTACTTTGCTACCATAATATTTATTATCCATGGCTATGTTCATGGCGGTATTCGCAGCAGCTTCGCCTAATTGTGGATCAGCCATTTTGTCCGCAGCAAAAATAAAAGCTTGATACGTACCTGTTGGCTGCAGGGCGGCAAGTGCGGCTTTTTTCTGTTCTACTGTTTTTGCAACACTAAAAGCGTCGCGCAACAACAGTGTTTTCTGATCTGTAGTATTTGTCGAAGAGGAAATGGATTTGATTAATCCTTTATAAACGGTATTGAATAAGTTTTGGTCTTTTTCCGTCCTGGATAATGCTACCAGTTCGGGAAGAGCGTTCGCGGATGTCCAGCTCGCCAATGATGTAATGGCTGCGGCTCTAAGTTCTGGATTGCTATTGTTTAGATAATTACCGACAGCTTTTAACGATTGATCATCCCCGAGTCCGGCAAAAATAGGAAAATACTTTGTGGCGCTCGGTGCTGCAGACTTTGAAATGTTTGCAGCTAGTTTTCCTGTGAGTCCGTTGGCATTTGGGCTTGATTGGACGACATTGACAATCGCTTTTTGCAGTAAAGCAGCAGATTTCGGGTCAGTTGTTTTGTTCAATCTATTGAAAAGTTCTTCGAGATCGGATTCCTGAGCGACATTAGGCAGCGCTTTATTTATCGCTTCCTCAACGGAAGGATTTGCTGTTTTGATTGCCAATACTGCTTTTGACGAAGCGCTATTGGAGCGTTTACTCAATATATCCAGTAACTGAATTTTTTTGCTGTCATCGACAGAGGCGAGCGCGTTATTGACATCATTGATCACATTGGCGTCCTTGGAGGAAAGGATGAGTGCCTTAACAGAATTGTTGAAGTCTTGGTCCGCATCAAAAGCCTGTATTAGGGTATTGGTCTCTTTTCCTTGTGAAAGTGTGTTGATCGCGCTTAATCCCGCTAATTTTGTAACTGGCGAAGTCGTTTTGCCGACTAATGCCTGGATTGCTGTTAAACTGCTTGCGGATCCGTTATGTGCAAGGTAATTTAGTACACTTTCCTGTACTTCTGGAGTACCTTTACTCGCTAAAGCGAGCAGGCTTTTGGCATCACTGCCTTTGCCATATTTGCCCAGCAATTGTAATGCGAGATTACGGTATGCGCCATTATCACTCTTTACGGCTGACAGCAGGTTTTTTTGTTGCTTTTTTGGATCGATGGCAGCCAATAGTTTCAACGAGGCAAATTGTCCGTTGATGGATTTTGCTTTTTGTGATTCCTGAAAGAATTTATTCAGGAATTTGACTGCGTCTTGATCATGCTTATTGTCGATCAATGACTGTGCATAGTCAATGCCTAGTCCGACAGCATCAAATTTATCATAGCTATATGCTGCATCATTCAATTTATTCTGAAATAGAGAAGCAGAGGCCGTCCCCCCAATTTTGCTCAATGCAATTAGTGCGGTACGCTGGAAAGCATCTGAACTATATTTTTGCGTTAAATTTAAAATAGCATTTTCCGCATTGCTTACTTTTAGGTCACCTAATGCAGTAACGATGGCGATAGCAGTTTTTTCAGTCGTTGAGGCCGCCAGCGCTTTTTCCAGCGCCGCAGCGGACTCGCTGGTACGGATAGATACCAAAGTTCTTGCAGCTGCATCAGCAAGGTAATCGTTTGTTAAACAGTTTGCGACAGCAGGGATTGCCGAGTTGTCCGCACATTGGCGGAGTAAACGCAAAGCGAAAACTTGATTTGTAGGTTCGCTCAGTTGTGTGATGGATTTTGCTAAGCCTTCAACAAAGATCTTTTTTTGCTGCTCTTTTCCGGGCTGATTGACATAAAATGAATAACTATTCGCAGCAAATTCAATTGGTGCATTATTACTTCCGGGTGCTTTTAGGCCTTTAAGAAAAGCAACGATGTCATCCGAACTGAATCCTTCCAGCTCATGCATGGCGAGCAGGAATTTTTCTTTTTCCTCTGCCGGCTGTTGAGCTAACACATCAGCTATTTTGGTAGCTGTGGTTCTATTTTGTGGTTGCTGGGCGTATGAAGCGCTTGAGATAAGAAGCAATACGGCCAGCGAATTAAATATCTTTTTCATCCGTTTAAATCTGTTTATTCATTAGTCAATTTTCCCTCTAAGGCATTTATGCTGCCTTCGGCGGATTCAATTGTGATGAAGCTATCGGATTTATTCATTTCCCTATGTAATTGAATAAATCATGAAGGTTTCATTGAGATTATTTATCTTTTATCGGTATGAAGCACCATGACTTTTTCTATCCATCTTTTGTAGTGAGGCTTTTTAAGTATATGATGTTTCATCGGATTATAATTGTTAGATGGACCAAGGACCTCTCATGGGTTGATGAATTAAACGGTTTGCCGCGTCATCGTCAATAAACTGCTCATTCTGAGAATCGTATTTCAATGAACGGTTGAGGCGTAAAGCCGCTAGACCCATATTAACTAAAGTACAGGAGCGGTGTCCATTTAATTCATTTAGTGCGAACTTTTCACGTGTCCGGACAGATTCTAAAAAGTCGGTGATCTGCGGTGCCGGTTCAGGGTATTGCGCAAGTTTTCTTTCCAGGTCTGGGATATCCGAAGCAAATCCTTTATATAATTTACCTTTTGGACCTTCGATATATGCCGCTTTTTCGTCTTTGGCCTCACCATCTAAAATGATCTGGCAACCATCCGCATAAGTAAAGGTAATGCGTCTCCATGTACCAACCGCATCTGGGTGTTGCTGTGGCGCATCGACATCAACGGTCACCGGGCTTTCGTTGTCCTTACCGAGGAAATATTGCACGGGATCCATGTAATGTTGTCCCATATCACCTAATCCACCACCATCATAATCCCAATATCCTCTAAAAGTGGTGTGTGTACGATGTTTGTTATATGGCTTATAAGGAGCGGGCCCTAGCCAAAATTCGTAATCCAGCTCAGCCGGAACTTGTTCTTCGGGTAGGTTTTCTTTTCCCACCCAATAGAATTTCCAGTCGAATCCTGTGTGCTTGCTTATTGTCACTTTCAATGGCCAGCCCAACATGCCTGTATCTACTAGTTTTTTGATTTTACTGACAGGTACATTCATTCCATAAAAATCATCTTTGAAGCGAAACCAGGTATTTAAACGGAACATATTTCCATGTTGTGCGATGGCTTCCTTGACTTTCTTACCTTCGCCGATTGTACGTGTCATCGGTTTTTCACACCAGATGTCTTTTCCGGCTTTGGCAGCTTCAATAGACATAAGACCATGCCAATGTGGTGGAGTAGCAATGTGAACGATGTCTACTTCTGGAGATTTAATAAGATCTCTGAAATCATGATATTCCTTGATACCACCACCCAAGTCCTTTTGCGCAGCTGCAAGATGGGTTGTGTCAACATCGCAGATGGCAACTGTCTTTGTTCCGGCATAGCCGAAGTGTCCACGGCCCATATTGCCGACGCCAATTACTCCTTTGGTTAGATGATCACTTGGAGCAAGATAGCCCTGGCCTCCAAGTACAAAACGTGGTACAATAGAAAATGCAGCAGCGCCTACCACTGATTTTTTAATGAAATCACGCCTTGATGAATTCTGTTCTTTCATGTTGGTTGGATTAGTTTTTTTATAATTGATCCGTTCTAGGCTGTTAATAATAACTGCAATTGGATATCGAACTTAAAAATAGATAAAAAACTGCTAAATATAAACTGATAACTAAATTTTTACGTATTGTTTCTTCTTGTTTTGTGAAAAAATAATAAAAGAATGCTTCTAAACTCATTTCTTTCGTATATAGTGTTTGGTTCTCTTGCGGAAAAAGGAAATTTAGCGACAGAATTGTTACAAAGCTGCTCCCAAATGAGTTCCCTGCTGAGGCCTAGGTTTTCAGCAATGCAGTCCGGCGCACCCAGTGGTAATATCCGAGTTTTTGACCGTTTTTGAAAGGAACGAAACGATATTTGCTCCATATTAATGCCCGAATCGTCTGCTTCGTTTGCTTTCATACTGGCGGCACCGGAAAAAAATCAGCGGATATGCTACAGGGAACCTGAGAAGGTACTTAATCGTTTTCGTAAATCAGGCTTGATTATACTTAGATAATACGGCATCTTTATGGAGCCTTGAAAAGAGGAAAACCGATATGATGAGACCGAGAAGACTATTATTAATTGTTATTTATACCCTAGCTTTACAGATGGCAGGGTTTGGGCAATTTAAGGTTGCTCCGCTCGGAAATACCATATATGAGGGTGTATTCACGGGTAATGGTCTATTGGGGACCATGACTTACCTGTCCGGGGAAAAATCAGTGCGGGTTGACATCGGCCGAACAGATGTATATGACCATCGCGCAAATTCAGCTGATAAACTATTTGACAAAGCCCGTCTGTCCCTGGGCTACTTCAATCTGGATTTGAGCTGTACGATCGAACAGGCCAAAGGGGATATCTATTTGAAGGATGCATATGCTGTGGCGACGATTGTGACTGATCAGGGACCAATCAACGTTAAGACCACAACACTTTCTAATGCTAACATTATTCTATTGGAGGTATTAAAAAAGAACTTTAAAGGAAGGTATACGCTCAATTGGATTGCCGATTCTGCAATCAGTCCGCGTATGAAATTTAGTTATACCCAGAAACCGAAGGCTTACCTTCCCAATCCAACCGGAACCGACGGACAGCAGGGCCAGATAAAATTCTATGAACAACCCTTGACAGCAGGTGGCGGTTATACGACTGCTTACTTATTGCGTTCGTCCAAAGATCTTGATACCTATGTGATCACAGTCGGCTACAGTCAGGCCGGAAAAGATTTTACCGGAAAAACACTTGACTATCTCCAAAAATTTAATGCTGGGAAGATAAATGCCAGTCTGAGGGAGCATCGTCAATGGTGGACGGACTATTTTAATGCATCTACGCTTGAATTGCCGGATCCAATCTACCAAGATTTCTATGATATGCAATTGTATAAGCTCGCGAGTGCTACGCGGTCGGATAAACCTGCCATGGATCTGCAAGGTCCTTGGACAAGCGCTACGCCTTGGCCCGCTTATTGGCTTAATCTGAATATGCAGCTTGCTTATTCACCGACTTTTAAAGCAAATCATTTGGATATTTCCAATTCCCTGATACAGATGATCGATCGGAATAAAGACAATTTACGCTTAAATGTTCCGGAGCCCTATCGTTATAATAGTATCGCCATAGGCCGATCATCGGGGCCGGATTTATGGAGCCCCGTGTTACTGCAAAAAGGCGTCGCCCTTGAAAAAACTTCTGATGGTGATAAAGAGCTTGGCAATCTGGTGTGGCTACTGCATAGCTACTATCAGTATTATCGGGCAACATTGTCGCGAGAAGTATACGATCGTCTCTTTTCACTTTTGAAGGAAGCAGTCAACTACCATTTGCATCTAATGGAAAAAGATGCAATGGGAAAATACCATATCGCTGTTAAAACTTATTCACCGGAATATGCTAAGGGATTTGCTTACAATACAAATTATGATCTGTCCATTTTAAAGTGGGGGTTAAAAACACTTCTGGAACTAGACGATGAGCGAGGGGGTAATGATCCACTTCATGCTGTATGGGAGGATGTGCTAACCCATCTGGTTGAATATCCACAAAACAGTGATGGTTTTATGATTGCCAAAGATGTACCCTATGATGAATCACATCGCCATTATTCGCATCTTATGATGATTTATCCTTTTTATGATGTGAACTGGGATCAAAGGGAGAATAGGGGATTGATCGAAAAATCCATCGCGCATTGGCAGAGCAAAAAGCAATGGCTCCAAGGTTATTCATTTACGGGGGCTGCTTCCATGTATGCGATGATGGGACGTGGCGATTCTGCTTTAGCCTCATTGGATATTTTGTTGAAGAAATATATCAAACCGAATACCTTATATGCAGAAAGTGGTCCTGTGATCGAAACCCCGCTGGCTGCGATGGCAAGTATACAGGAATTGTGCCTACAATATTGGAACGGAATATTACGCGTATTTCCGGCAGTTCCAAGTAGATGGAAAGATGTTTCGTTCAGTCACTTTTTGGCGGATGGCGGCCATTTGATTTCAGCACGACGACAAAATGGAGCCACAGTAGCCGTTGAGATTAAAAGTCAATATGGAGGATCATTAAAACTCAAGCTTGATATAGTGAACCCATCCGTTCAGATACTTGGAAAGGGACAGTACACGAAAGAAGCGGATGGGTTGATCCTATTAGAACTCGATAAAGGTGCCACAGCTGCCATCCGTGAAAATAAATAGTGCGAAGACTTAAAAATCAATAACGTAAAAAAAGGGAATATAAATAATGAGACTAGAAAAGAAAATCTTAATGATTGTATGGGCTGCTTTGGGAACAAGCAGTCTAGCCCATGGGCAAACGGAAAAATTGAAACTGTCGAAAGAGTTTATTCAGCAGCAACTTGATGGCGCTGCCAAGCAGATAAAGGTTTTGGATAAAGAAACGCCAAAGGATAAATTTCCAAAAACATTTGAAAATGGGAAGGAGTTTTTTTCGTCATCAAGTTGGTGGTGTTCGGGATTTTATCCCGGAACTTTATTTTATCTATATGAAGGAACCAAAGATCAGCAACTATTACAAAGTGCCGAAGATAAATTGACCTACCTGGAAAAGGAGAAGAACAATAAGGGTACGCATGACCTGGGCTTTATGCTGTTCTGTAGTTTTGGAAATGCCCTTCGGTTGACCGGGAATACACAGAAATACGAACCGGTTTTAACGACGGGGGCCAATTCATTGGCATCACGCTATAGCCAGAAAACAAAAACTATTCGTTCATGGGATCACGGAGCCTGGGACTATCCAGTCATTATAGACAATATGATGAACCTGGAGTTTTTGACCCAGGTCTCTAAAGTAACAGGTGATAAGAGGTATTATGATATTGCTGTCACGCATGCCGAAACGACGCTAAAAAATCATTTTCGAAAAGATTATAGTTCGTATCATGTGATTGATTATGATAAAAATACGGGCAAGGTCCGATCCAAAAAAACACATCAGGGTGCTTTTGATGAGTCTGCGTGGTCGCGTGGCCAAGGTTGGGCTTTATATGGTTACACGATGATGTACCGTGAAACAAAGAAGAAGGAATTTTTGAAGCAGGCGCAGCAGATAGCGAAATATATCCTAGACAATCCAAACTTACCCTCAGATCTGATTCCTTACTGGGACTTTGACAAGGATATAATTGCTTCATCTGATAAGATGTATCCGAATAAAGATTTAAGAGACGTATCGGCAGCAGCGTTGTATGCTTCGGCGCTATTGGAGCTTTCTCAATATACAAAAGGTACTGAATCCACAAACTACTTGGATAAAGCCGAAACGATGATCAGAAATTTATCGCAAGCGCCTTATCTGGCAGCTTACGGTCAAAATGGTGGCTATATTCTTCAACACAGTGTTGGTGCTTTACCCTTGAATTCAGAAGTGGATGTGCCTTTGACCTACGCTGACTACTATTATGTAGAAGCATTGGTGCGCTATAAGAGATTATTGGCGGGTGAGCCAATAATTAAGGAAATTGTAAAATAAATAGGTATCTCACAAAATAAAGAAGCCATATTTTAGCATAAAATATGGCTTCTTTATTTTAACTATCCCTGTTTAAAGACCGGTTTTAACCGTCTTGATCTGCGGCTGAGGTTTCTTCAGATGGGTTATGTCCGAATTGTTTCTTGAATTCTTTACTAAAATATTTTCGGTCTGAAAATCCTACGGCATAAGCGACCTCACTGATATTCATCGAAGATTTCAACAACACTCTGGCTTTATTAAGGCGGTACATCTTGACATAATTGTTGATAGAGAGATTGGATATTGCTCTGAGTTTGCGGTAGAGAATAGGCGCACTCATTCCCATGTTTCGGGATATAAAGTTAACGTCAAAATCTTCTGACTGTATATTTTCTTCGATCAGTTGATCCAATGAGGCAATAAATTGCGCATCCAGTTCATTGTCGAAATCTGTCTTTTTAACCTGAAATTCCCTGCTCTTTTTACGGCTGATTGCGATGAGATTCTGCACAGATAGAAACAATAGCCTATTGTCAAAAGGTTTGGTTAGATAGATGTTTGCTCCAAATTGTAGGGCCTGTGTCTGTGAGTCACTGTCTGTCACTGCGGTCAGCAAGATAACGGGAATATGGCTAGTTGTGATATTTGTCTTTATTGCCCGGCATAGCTGAGCTCCATTCATATAAGGCATCATTAGGTCAGACAGGATCAGGTCGGGGATGTATTCTAGCGCTTTTGTTAATGCATCTTCGCCATTGACAGCCGTGATGACGGTATAGCTGTCCTGAAACAAATGGACAATGGTATCCAGTAGTTCTCTATTGTCTTCGGCAATGAGAATGGTCTGTTGCAAAGATCTGTCCGGGGCTGTCGGAGTTGCTAAATTTGAATGATCTATTGCGGTCGTCATGGAGTCTGTAGGAGATGACACGCGGACTTTCGATAGCTTTGGCAAACGTAGGTTAAACACCGTCCATTCTCCTTTTTCATCTTTCATTGTAAAGCAACGGATCTCTCCCTGATGCTGTAGGATAATCTGTTTGGTCAACGCTAATCCGATTCCGGTACCTATGCTGTCGTTTGCCTGTTCTTCCCGATAATATTCTTCAAAGATCTTGAATTGATTATCCGTTGCAATGCCAATGCCATTATCAACGATGTTGATAATGATGCTGTCTTCACTCTCAAGGAGTTCAAGATAAACGGTGCCATTCTCGGGCGTATACTTAATGGCATTTGACAATAGATTGAACATGACCTTGTCAAATTGAACAGGGTCTATGGATTGTAATCCTACGGCATCCAATTTACGGATATAATAATTGATATGTTTATTCTGCGCAAGATCATTGAGGAGGTAAAATGTGTCTTCAATATATTCTCTGAAAGGGATATCGCTTTGTTTCAGGATGAAGTGCTTGTCATCAAATTTTTTGAAATCAAGTAGTTCGTTAACAACCCCCAATAATTTAGCAGCATTCTTTTTAATCCGTTTGATCTTAGACTGGGTGGTTGTTAAATTGGCGGTTTCGGTAATGATTTCGTCCAGAGGTGCAGTGATCAAGGTCAGCGGCGTACGGATTTCATGCGAAATTTGTGTAAAGAATTTGATTTTCTTTTCCTGTTCCCGTTCGGAATTGATCAGCATCTGGCGTTCCACAACAAACTTAATGACAAAATGCACCCCGAGGGTAAATAGTCCGGCATATAAGAGGTAGGCCCACCATGTGCGCCAGATCGGAGGTTTTATAGCGATATGTATTTGTAGCGGAGTACTGCTCCAGACGCCGTCATTATTGCTGGCATATACGGTCAGTGTGTGCCGCCCTTCGGGGATATTGGTGTATCTGATACTTGGTGTATTAGTTTCTATCCAGTCTTTATCAAAACCTTCGAGCTTATAACGATATCTATTTTTTTGTGGTTTGATAAAATTGGAACTTGAAAAATTGACCGTGATAAAATTCTCGTCATAACGTAATTGCAACTGATAGCTGTTGGACCGATCACCTTGTTGGATGCGGCCATAGTTTAATGGGGTATCTTCAAGGAATATATTTCTAAAAAGCACATTCGGTTTCTTCTGATTAAAAGTGATTTTTCGGGTGTCGATGGAAACCAGACCGTTCAGTGTAGTCACGAATAAAACGCCGGCGTCGCTGCTATAGACCTTTGCTCCTTGCATATTCTTAACGGGGAGACCATCGTACTGATTAAGGACAGTATGATACTTTGTCGTTGGGTCGAAGAAAATCAGTCCATTTTTGCTGCTAATCCAGAAATGTTTGTCGATCATCACTGGCCAGCCTAGCGTGTTGTTAGGGAAGCGTGCTATAAGGGTTAAACGATCTTTAAGATCGAAATGATATAAATCCCCGTTCGAAGTAAGCCAAATATTGCCATTGGGTGCTACATGAAATCCATTGATGTAAAGTGAGTCAACTTGCTTTATGGGTTGGACAGTAGTACTAAACGTCTTTTTCCGGAATAGCTTTCCTGATTGCAGGAAATAAATCTGTTGTTTATCATCTGCCTGTATCTCATCTATTGTATTTGCTGCGAGCGAGGAATCAAACTGTGGTGGTTTTTCCTGTTCCGTAATGTAAAGCCCCTTATTTGTACCTAAATAGATTCGTTGTGCTGGATCCACGTAAATGCTGTAAATATTGTTTTTTAGGTTTAAGAGATCCTTTTCGAGGAGATAATTTTTGGTATTACCCGATTTTAGGTCAATGATGGAGTAGCCGCCACCATATTGTGCGGCATATAATTTTTCATCCCGGACATAGAGGTCTTTTATCAGGTTTGATCGGGTCAAATTCGGTTGTGGACTGGTATTCCCCGTAATTTTATCAATTTTATTGATTCCTTCTTCTTCAGTGCCTATCCAGGCAGCATTTTTGGAAACGGCAAAACTGCCCACGATATCGCTATTCAAACGTTGATTTAATAAAGAACGTGTAGAATAGGATCGGATAGGGATCAAATCAGGATAAACTGCATTAATACCTCCAAAATATGTTCCTAGCCAGATCACATTTTGATTATCGACAAAGATATCATAAATCGAATTTTGACTGAGCGAGTTTTTGATGGATGTATTATGTTTGTAATTTGTGAAAACAGGCGACCCCTTGAAAACGGAAAGACCTTTCAACGTTCCGATTAATAGCTCCCCATTTGCGTTTCTGATGATTTTACGAATGTTATTACTCAGGAGGTTACTATTTTCTTCTCTTAAATTCTTCCAATTTCCACTGGAAAAGTTGAACAGAAATAGACCATGTAATTTTGTCCCTACCCAGAGCATGTTGTCGTTAAAATGCATTGTACTAAAGATTCGTTCCTTTAGCGGTAATACGGGGAACCCTAGGTTATGGATTTTAGATATTCGTTTGTTGTTGTATACAAATGATTCGAGACCGTTGGAACTAGCTATCGTGTACGAGTCTTGTCCTGTTTGAACTATAGTCTGCGTATGAGGACGATCTAAAATTAATTTAAAATCATAGGAGCCTGAAGCTGGAATAGCTATATATAGACCTCTATTTGTACATAAAAAGATCTGGCCTGAGAGAATTTGTATATCCGAGACAACGAGTTTTTCTATAAAAGGCTTTCCTTTCCTCAATACAGCCTTTCGTTTGTCTATGTTGAAAATAAATACTTGTGTTGCGGTAGCTATAAAAAGATCATTTTTGTCATTTATACAAATCTTATTAATATAATCCAATTTGTTGAATATGCTATCCTGAACACGAAGGTTTATAATAGTTTGTGAGTCGTAAACAAACAGATTATTCCCTCCGCCAAACCAAAGTTTTCCCTTTTTATCCTGTGCGATAGTCAAAACTGCCTGTTTATCTAATACATTTTCCTGTGTTAGTGTCTCAAAACTGAAATTCTGGCCCAAACAAGACATAAATGGGCAAAGTAGCCATGTGATAATGACCATGTTTTGGATCTGCTTTATGAGGAAATTCATAGATAAATAGCGGTTATGGTTCAAATTTAAGATTTTACCCCTTAATATTTATAAAAATCACCCTATTGAATAGTTGCACTTGCCCAATTTTGATACTGTTAAGCAACCGATTTTTAAATTATAAAACCAATTTCCTAAAGTATGGCTAAGTTTTACGCAATTGGATTGTCCGCTATGACATTATTTGCTGTTGGTGTCGCTAACGCCCAACAGAAAGTAAATGTTACAGGACAAATCAAAGACAGTCAAGGAACACCACTATCAGGTGTTACAATTCGAGAGAAGGGAGGAACACTCTCAACCTCCACAAATGGATCGGGAACCTATTCCTTGTCCGTCAGTCCCAACGCAACACTAGTAATCTCTTATGTGGGATATCAAAACCAAGAGATAACCCTCAACGGTCGCAAAGTTGTTGACTTAACGCTCGAGAACTCTAGTTCGGCGATTGATGAAGTTGTTGTTGTGGGGTATGGGCAACAGAAGAAATCCAAACTATTGGGATCTGTTGCAACTATCGATGGAAAAAAACTGGAGAGTAGGGCTGTGACGAACGTATCCTCTGCTTTGTCGGGGCTGGCCGCCGGTGTTCAGGTGAAAGTCGGTAACGGTAAGCCTGGTAGCGATGGCGCAACCATTCGCGTACGTGGTACAGGTACCATGAACAATAATGATGCTTTGGTGATTATTGACGGTATTCAGGGGGTAATGGATGCAGTAAATCCGGAAGATATTGAAACTATATCAGTATTAAAAGATGCTTCATCTGCAGCGATATATGGTGCGCGGGCAGCAAATGGTGTTATATTAATTACAACAAAAAAAGGAAAGGGCGGGCAGGCTCCGCAAATAAAATACTCAGGTTTGTTTTCCCGTACGACACCGAGTGTCAAACCTGTATTTCAAAGCGATTATCTGAAGCATATGCTTTTGTTCCAAGAAGCGGCTGAAAATATTGGCGAAAAAGGTCCTTACACCCAAAGTGCTATTGACGCTTGGACAGCAGCTAACGCAGATCCAAATGGTTTGACTGCACAGGGTATACCAAATTACGTCGCATACCCAAATACCAATTGGGGTGATTGGATTTATGAGAATGGCTGGCTTAAGAGTCATAATGTAAGTGTATTGGGGGGAAGTGATAAGATCCGATATAACCTATCTGGAAGAATACAGGATAATCCTGGTATTATGCACAACACGGGAATGAAACGATATGAAGGACGGGTCAACTTGGAAACAGATATTACGGATTTCTTAACGGTTGGTACACAGACATTTGTTGTTAAAGAAGATCGCTCTATGGCCTCGGATGCGAACCTTTATAATTATTTGCGTCAAACTACCCCGGGAATTTATCCGATGTATGATGGAAAATTTGGAGGGGCAGTGTTGAGTTCAGGCGAATCCTCTCAATTAAATAACTTATTAACATATCTTTATGATAATAAAGGAAGCAATGAACGTACGCGTTTGAATTCAACGTTATTTGCCAATATTAAACTTTGGAAGGGTTTAACTTTTGAGACTAAATTTAACTATCAGAGCCGCTTTGATGAAGTGAAAAGTTGGTCAGATCCAGCTCCACGGTATGATTTTTCTACAATGAATATCATTACTAGCCCTATTAATCTTGCGCAATCGACGACTGGACAATCCTATGAAAAAATTTATCGAAAATCCTTTGATAATGTTTTACGTTATAATACCATAATTGACAAACATTCGATTAGTGCACTAGTTGGCCACAATGAATTTTATTATAATGATTCAGGATTTAGTGCTTCAACAAAGGGTTTGATAGATGCCACTATTACAAATATTGGTACGGGAACAGAAATGAACAGCATTGGAGGATTCGAATCTGACAATTCAATGCGTTCCTTTTTCGGGCGCTTTAGCTACGACTATGATGGAAAATATTTAGCCGAATTTAGTTTACGCCGAGATGGTTCTTCAAAATTTGGTCTTGGTAAGAAATATGGTACTTTCCCTTCTGCTTCGTTAGGGTATATATTGTCCAAGGAATCATTTATGAAGGCGGTAAATCCTTATGTGCAAGATATTAAAGTTCGTGGATCATGGGGTAAACTGGGTAATGATGGAGGGGATGACCTGAACGTATATGGATGGCATGGTGTGTATGGTCAGGTAGGTTATTCCTTTAATGGAGCTCAGGCTAATGGACTAAGACTGTCTCGATTTGGAAATAATGTATTGCAATGGGAAGATTCTGAAAACAAGGAGTTGGGTTTAGAATTTGCCACGTTAAATCGTCGTGTCTTTGTGGAGTTTAATTTATATGATCGTAAAACTTCAAACATCATTCGTACAGCACAGATGCCGATTACTGCCGGTACAGCTAGCCCGCCATATTATAATCAAGCTTCTATGCGTAACAATGGTATTGAGCTCAATTTGAATTGGAGGGATAAAATTGGAGATTTCCATTACAATATAGGTGGCAACTTCGCATATAATAAAAATAGGGTTACGGAATATGAAGGTAAATTGATACAAGGGATGGTAGATGATGGATCTGGAAAAATGGTTTGGCAGACTAACTTAGGAGATGTATCTACTGGAGGGGTAAATCGTAGACTTGAAGATTATCGTTTAGATGAGTTCTACCTGCGTCAAGTGTACAAGGGTAATGGAACTTATTTTAATGCAGATGGCTCGGTTAATATCAATGGTGGACCAACAACAGGAATGATCCGAACAGATAAGGATTATGAATGGGCAAAAGCAATGAAAGCTGCAGGTTATTCCTTTTTATCTTCCTCACAAGCTATTGGCGATAGCTATGGTACGACCAGAATGTATTATGGTGATTTGATTTATGCTGATTTAAATGGGGATGGTATTTATGGAAATACTGCAGATCAATATTTTACCGGAACGTCTACAAGTCCCAAATACATTTATGGTTTCAATTTAGGATTTTCGTATAAAGGATTTGATATGTCTATGATTTGGGCAGGAGAAGCAGGTGGCCAGTATTATTGGACTGACCATGGCTATAATAGCAACATTTTAATAAATGGAAACCAAGTGACAACACGAGTCGCTGAAAATCATTATTTCTATAATCCGGCAGCGCCCGATGATCCACGCACTAATCAAAATGGCTATCTACCAAGATTAAAACTAGGCACCTCTGCTGAGAATATAAATAATCAATCAAGTGATTATTGGTTGTATAATGCAAATTTCTTAAAGCTTAGAAATCTACAAGTAGGTTATACGGTTGACAAGAGATTGACTGAAAAAATCAAAGTGCGTAGTTTAAGGGTGTTTTTCTCAGGCGAGAATCTACTGATGTTTACAGACTTTCCAGGGTTAGATCCAGAAGTTGGGGCGGGTGCAGAATATCCAACAATGAAACAGTTTGCTTTTGGTTTGAATATTGGATTCTAAAAATAGAAAGATCATGAAAAATAATATAAAAAAATATAATTTGTGGAGTAAAAAAATATTGCTTGGCTTAACTCTCGGTTCAGCAACATTATTTTCCGCTTGTCAGAAGGATTTATTGGATACCGTACCGAAAACACAGGTATTGACCAATAATATGTGGCTAACAGAAAATCTTACAGACCAAGGTGTGAATGGTGTATATCAAGGTTTGCGCCTCGGTCAGATGCTATATATATATGATACCTATGTCACCCTACAAGGTAGAGACAATTCAACCCTGATGAATGCGACTGCAACAAGTTCATCGGGTATTTTCTCCTCCACTTGGCAAAATTTATATGAGGGGGTTCACCGTAGTAATAATGCGATCTATGGTATAACCAATGTGTCACCTCTCGAAGCAGAAAAGAAAGCAAGACTACTTGCAGAAGTCAAATTTTTGCGAGCTTTCTATTATTATCGTTTAAATCAGCTGTATAAAGGAGTACCTATTTATACTGAGCCAATCGAGTGGGATAAGGTGGATAAACCAAGGAGTACAGAAAAAGAAGTCTGGGACTTGATTATTAAAGACCTGACGGATTGTATCAACGAACCTTTATTGCCAAATCGTTATGATAAAGGAAAGGCCGAGTTTGGGCGAGTGACTAAATCTGCAGCACATGCGCTTCGTGGTAAGGTGTATATGTATACGCAAGAATGGGCAAAAGCTATTGCAGACTTTGAGCAAGTCAAAAATATGGGACATACCTTATTTGGTAATTATGCCGATCTTTTTAAAGGAACTAACGAACAGAGCCCTGAAATTATATTCAGTATTCAAAATATAGCTTTGGCTGGGTATGGCTCCGATTATCAATTCAGATTTGGATCACGATCAGCTTTTGGATCCAATTGGAACACCTATTTGGTACATCCTGATGCAGTAGATCGCTATCAGCGTAAAGACGGATCTAAGTTTAATTGGGACGATTACCTGCCAGGTTATAATCAGATGGCACCGGGCCAAAGGGAGGTGTTTTTCTTAAGGAATAATTTGACCCCCGCTGAAATATCGAACATTGAAAAACGGACTACAAATAAGCTTGATATGTCTTTGTATTTGCCTACAGGTAATGAAGAACGTCTTAAGAAAGCTTATGAAGATAGAGATCCTAGGTTAGTAAGCAATGTGATTTTACCTTATTCTACTTTTGTAGGAGCAAATGGTGCGACAGACCAAACGTTTACCTCTAGGTGGCCGTATAGGCAAGAATTTGGAGGTGTGTTTGACCTGAGAACAGATATTGTCCCTAATTTTTACTATTACCCACGTAAATTTGTTTATGAGGGAGCTAACCCAGGTATTCCCAATAGAGAGGCAGGCGCTTATGATTATATTGTGATGCGATATGCAGATATCCTTTTATTATGGGCAGAAGCACTGAATGAAGCGAAAAAGCCTGGTGAAGCTGTGTTAAAAGTAAATGAGGTAAGAAAGCGTGCCGGAGTTGGAGAATTGCCATTAGGAATAGGTGAACAGGATCTCAGAAAAGAAATTCGTGAAGAACGCCGCCGTGAATTGATTTGTGAAGGTATTATCTACTTTGATGAGCTGCGTTGGAAAACATTGAAAGAAACATCGTTTTATACAGGAAATGGTATTAGACAGACATGGGGAGGAGTTGTTTCACCGTATGACTGGCGAGGTGATCAACTTTATACATGGCCGATCCCACAAGTGGAACGGGAACGAAACACATCTCTAACACAAAATCCTGGTTGGGATGATTAAAAAGTAGAGAAAGACTTTTATTCTTGTGTAAAGAAGTTGTTATCAATCGCTCGTGCAATCGTTTGTTAGGGCGATTGATTCTTTTTAGTTTGTTTTTTTGTATTAAAATAAAGATTTTTAATGTTTTGTGAGGCTGTATTGAGCACACGTTTATTTATAAACCATTATCGATGAAGAGAAGATCTGTATTAAAATTGTTAGGTGGTGCTGGCGTTGGTGCATTGACGGCCTCGTTGCCGATGGGCGCGAAGGCAGGTGTTTTACCTGATGAAAGTATAAGCTATACGGGGAATGACCGTGCTTATTGGGTTTCAATAATCAGTAAGATGGCTACACCAATATTGGATAATATCAGTAAGCAGCAATGGCGTAAAAAGATGCCGATGGAGGTAAGCCCCACTTTTGACAGTAGAGATCCGGGGGTTGGTTACCTCGAAGCCTTCGGTCGATTGCTAGCAGGTATGGCACCTTGGCTGGCTTTAGCGGATGACAGCTCCGAGGAAGGTAAACTGCGTAAGAAATTACGTGATCAAGCTTTATTGGGGATTCAATATGGTGTAGATCCTAAATCTCCGGATTATTTTACATGGCGAGGTCCTTCATCGCAAACGTTGGTAGATGCAGCACATCTCGCCCTTGCGTTCCTAAGAGCTCCCAAGGCACTTTGGGAACCATTGGATCAGGTAACAAAGAAAAGGGTTGTCGAAGAATTTAAACTGCTACGTAAGATTAAACCTAATGAAAGTAACTGGTTGCTTTTTGCTGCAATGACCGAAACTTTCTTATATAGCACTGGCGAAGAATGTGCGCGTGAGAAAATAGACTATGCGGTCAATAAATTTGATCAGGAATGGTATGTTGGTGATGGCTGGTATAGTGATGGGGCACGTTTTAGCTTTGACCATTATAATGGCTACGTGATCCATTGCATGCAGGTCGAATCACTTCGTCATAATATTTCTGCGGGTGGAAAATACAAGGAAATGTATGAACGTGCCTATAAACGAATGCAGCGTTATGCACATCATTTGGAACGGATGATATCGCCTGAAGGACACTATGTGGTCGTTGGGCGGTCCTCTACCTATAAGAATGCGGCCTTTCAGCCTTTGGCAGCAGTAGCTTTAGAGGATAAACTGCCGGAAGATATCTCAAAAGGTCAGGTGAGGGCGGCCCTTACGGCGGTACTCAGACACATCTATATTGACAAAACTTTCGCTCCGTCGGGATGGCTTCGTATGGGGGTGGTTGGAGACCAACAGTCAAATTTGGCTGACTATTATACCAACGCCGGATCAATGTATGTGGCATCGCTGTCGTTCCTGCCACTAGGATTACCGGCTACGGATGAGTTTTGGACATGCGCCCCTCAGAAATGGACCTCACAGAAATGCTGGAATGCGGAACAGTTTCCGAAAGATTATTATGTCAGTTACTAAGACCTTGTTCTTTGATCTATAGATAACAAAAATACTGAAAAATTGAAACTCGTGTTGAGCTCTTAAGCTTGTCTAAGTAAAATCTCAATACTCAATACTCATATCTCAATACTAAATACTAATAATGAAGATACAACACTATATTACAGGAGCTTTAATGATTGGGCTTGGCGTACAAGCAATATCATGTTCTAGTCAGAAAAATATAACAACAGCCAAATTGGGACTGAACAAGGAATTTGTTCAAACCAATCTTGAAGATGCGCGTAAACAGATTACCTATCTAGCTTCGTCCATACAGGAATCGGATATTCCCACCACTTTTAAAGACGGGAAATATGTCAATTGGGGCTCTAGCTGGTGGTGTTCCGGATTTTATCCGGGTACAGTGCTCTATCTTTATGAATATACAAAAGATGAGAAGTTGTTGGATGAGGCAAAACGAAAATTAAAATATTTAGAAAAGGAGAAAAACAATAAAGGAACACATGATCTTGGGTTTATGCTGTATTGTAGTTTTGGTAATGCGCTACGATTGACTAGAGATTCTACCGCATACAAAGAAGTGTTAAGTACTGGAGCTGCTTCATTGGCGACACGTTTTCACACAGTTCCCAAAACAATTCGCTCATGGGATGGACAGCCATGGACTTATCCTGTTATTATTGACAATATGATGAATTTGGAGTTTTTGACAGAAGTCTCCAAGATGACAGGCGATAAACGATACAGAGATATTGCTGTAACACATGCCAACACAACCATGACCAATCATTACAGAAAAGACTATAGTTCTTACCACGTAGTTGATTACAATCCAGAAAATGGAAGCATAATTTCGAGAAAAACAGCACAGGGTGCCTTTGATGAGTCTGCATGGGCAAGGGGACAAGCTTGGGGATTATATGGATACACAATGATGTACCGTGAAACTGGTGATAAGAATTATCTCGAGCAAGCACAGCATATTGCCAAGTTTTACCTTAATCATCCCAATCTTCCAAAGGATCTGATTCCGTATTGGGATATGGATCAAAACAAATTGACCAAGGAAAGTAAGTATTATAATCAAAAGGATCTACGTGATGTTTCTACCGCTGCGGTTACCGCTTCTGCATTGTTGGAATTGGCACAATATACAAAAGGTAGTGAAAGTCAGTTGTACATTTCCAAAGCTGAGCAGATGTTAAAGTCACTTTCTTCGAAACCTTACAAAGCAGATTACAAAGAAGCCGGTGGTTACATACTGAAACATAGTGTCGGTTCTATTCCGCATAAAACTGAGGTAGATGTACCGTTGACTTATGCTGATTACTATTATGTAGAGGCACTGATCAGATATGACCGAATGCTCAATGGCGAAAAAGTGATCAAACAATAGAAGGATATGAGTAAAATATTATATAACTATAAATGATGAGTTAGTTGTATTAAATGTCGTAGGAAAACAACAATATATTATCTTTTTTTTGCATTTTGTGTGATAGAAATAGACCAATCTGTCAATATCAAGCTGAATAGATGAAAAAACTTATTTTTCTTATGATACTGCTGTGCAGCATGCTTTTATCTGCTTTTGCATTACAGCAGAGTGGGCCCTCTAACAGTTTCATTGACAGTCTACGGAATGTATTCAATACCGTTAAGAATGATAGTCTGAGAGCGAGAACGGCTCTTTTGATCGCGAATCAGTCGATGTTCGAAAAAAAAGATTCAGTCACTGCTCTACGCTATTTGGGCGAAGCACAAAAATTATGTGCAAAGCAGTCATACCTGAAGGCTTTATATACATACTATCGGGCCTCACATATTTTTATGACCGCGGGGGAGACCAATGAATGTCAGCAGCTTTACAGGCAGGCTGCGGTTATGCTGGAGAAATTTAATACCCGGGAAGCTTATGAATTTTGGGTGAAAGCCTGGTGGAATTACGCGATGATCATTGATCATAAAGATGATCGGAAAAGCATGGTACAGATCCAGATTGATAAAATAATTCCCGCAGCGATCAAACAGAAGGATTATAATCAGGCTGCAAAATCCTACCAGGCGATTGGCTCCGCTCTGAAGGAAATCGGCGATACAGAAAAAGGTATCTATTATTTTAAAAAGGGACTTGAACTCTATGAGAAATACCCTCTTTCTAAAGAGAGACATGCAATATCATTATTAAACTTAGCGCGTGAATATGTTGAATCGCGCGAACTTAATCTGGCAAAATCCTATCTGTTAAAATCAGAGCAAATTTTAGATACGCTAAAGGAGTCTTTGGCGCATCTGAATTATGGTGAAACAGCCAGTATGTATTATTGCGCAATGAATGATTTTCCGAAAGCGCTTCAGGTTGTCGAAAAAGCGCTGAAAATTGCGGAACGGCTAAATATGCCTTATGAGATTGGCATGATGCATTATCAGAAGTTTAATATCTTTTATAGTTTGGGAAAATATGAACTTGCATTGAAGGAGCTTAAGATTGTCATGCGGGACATGCCTTATGATATGACAAGTAACATGCAACAAATTGCCAAAGATTTGTCTAATACCTATGTCAAATTAAACGATTACCCAAATGCTTATAAATGGCTTGGGAAACATGTTGCTATTAAAGACAGCTTGGCACAAGCGGCTTATAAAAGTGAAATAGCTGGCCTGGAGACCAGATTTAGAACAGCTGAGAAGAACGAGAAAATCATGAGACTGGAGTTTGAACAGAGGCAGACTGTACTTCAACAGAAAAACCAGCGTTTATATAATTATATATTGGGTATATTTTCTTTGGTCTTGCTGTTGTTGCTCGGTTTGTCTGTCTATTTATATCGTCAGCACAGGAGGAGGGCACAACGCGACCTGGAACTGTTGGCACAGCAGCAAGAACTTCAAGTGACCAAAGCGCTCTTGGAAGGGGAGGAACAGGAACGTCATCGGGTTGCCCGTGATTTGCATGATGGCCTTGGTGGGCATTTGACTGCTATGAGACTGCAAATATCTTCCGAGGGGAATCAGCCCGTATTGGATGGGATAAAATCTCAGCTGGATCAGATGATCTCAGATGTCAGACTGATCGCACATAATATGATGCCTGAAAACTTATCACGCTCGGGGCTATTGGTTGCCCTTGAAGATCTCTGTACTTTGATGCAGCATGGCACTGCTGTCATTGAGCTACAGTGCAACGGCCTCTCCAGCACTATCGCGGAGAATATGCAGTTGAATATTTACCGTATTATTCAGGAGCTGATCAATAATGCCATTCGACACGGGAACGCAGATCAAATTATCGTGCAATGTCTGCAAAATGAGCGAGGCTTTTTGATCGGTGTGGATGACAATGGCAAAGGATTTGACGTGGGGGAGATTGTGAAAGCTAAACGGGGAATGGGACTTAAGAATGTACAAATGAGAGTAGCATATTTAAATGGAAAAATGAATATCTCGTCACAGCCAGGGGCGGGAACAAGTGTCAATATTGAAATCAATGTCTGAGGAGCAAAAAACATTGGCTATCTTGGATGATCATCCAATTGCCATCGAAGGAATCAAATCATTTTTAAAAGAAAATCTGTCATACGGCAGGGTGCTTGGATTTTCACTGGGTCGGGCCCTGACCGATTTTTTGAAGCAGGATCAGATAGACCTGCTCTTATTGGATATTGCCCTGCCCGATACGAATGGTATCGATCTGTGCGGCGAACTCAAAAGGAACTATCCCGAGCTTATCATCGTTGGGTTTAGTAATCATATGGCGCGCAATAGCATCCTGCAGATGCTTGCCAATGGTGCTGCAGGATATATCCTGAAAAGTGCCGATGCAGAGGAAATTATAACCTGTATTCAGAAAGTTTCTCAAGGCAGTATGGGCTTATGTGGGGCAACGCAACGGCTCATAGCCGCCGCACCATCCCGACAACTGCCTTCACTGACAATGCGCGAGAAACAGGTTTTGCAGTTACTGGCAGAAGGAAAAACTAGTGCGCAAATTGCCGAAAAACTATTCCTGAGCCCATTGACAGTGGATACTTACCGAAAAAATCTGATTCAGAAATTTGCCGTAAAAAATACTGCAGAACTGTTGACAATACTATTTAAGGAAAATTTACTCTAGACGCTTGTTTGTAATGACTACCCTAAAATTGGGAGGGTAAATTACCCTATTTCGTGGTATTGTTCGACCTCCAGCGTATATCTACTTTTGTTTATATAGATATGCAAAAGATGAAAACTATTAACAAAAACCTAATGATCCTTTGCCTAGCGGCAATTGTGTCAATGATCTTTGTCGGATGTAGCAAAGACAAGAATGAACCTATCGTTTCGGGAAAAATAGATGGCATTGTAGGCTCTTTTAAAGGAAAGATGGTCATCGGCGGTGATGCTGAATATTTTAATGCGATTGTCAATGTTACCAAGGTGGATGATGGCAAAGTGAAAGCGACAGTGAAGACAGGCGAGGCCTATAGTAGAGCTACGGCTAAAACATTCCCTGTACAGAACGTCTCAAATATCCATATTTCCGGTCAGGGACCCATGGGGTCAATTACCTATAAACTTGATGATAAGAATATTCAAATTAGCACAGAGTCTGAAGCTAGCAGTGATGTAGAATTTTATTTTGAGGGAACAAAGCAATAATCACTTTCGTTAGAAATTCAACAAAAAAAAATCACGGTCCAACTAATTGGAATGTGATTTTTTTTGTTTTATCCAGTACTGGATTGAATTTCCTGGGAATATTACGTTCAATAAGAAGCCTATTTCAGATTTTTATTCAGTTCATCCAGTCCTTTGTTGACAATCTCGGTCCTTCTGTAACATTCTTCCGATCTGGCCTGAAGCGCGTTGAAGGAGGCAAATAGAACCTGTCCGTAGTCGTTGTACCTATCCTGCAGTTCGATGACTTGGGACAAAGCCTCTTTAAATTCCTCCTGGTCACGGTCCAGGGAAACAATATCGACCTGAGCCTCTAGATAATTGCTATAGATCTGTTGGATATCGTCCCAGAGCTGTTCGTCGATCCAGCTTTCTTTTTCATAGATCATCTCAAAATGGGCATTAAACCATCGGTATGCTTCGGAAACCTCATCGTGGAGATCCTGTATCCGCTGGTTGTGGTAGATTGCCCCCTTAAAGAACTCTCCGATATTGATGTTGATTTCGGCGCCGTCATCATGTTCGTCGAAAGGGAGGACGGAAGGCGCTTTGATCTTAAGCATGACTTCCAATATATCGAGGTCCTGCTCAATGGGCAGCAATAGATATTCAAGTTCGGCTACTTCATAATCAATCTCTTCCAGAATCCGATATTGCTCTTTGAGTGTTTGAAGCATATCCCAGGTGAGGTCGTGCATGAGGTAGTGGGCATCAAGGCCTTTTTTTTCAAAATCTGACCGGGGCTTATCAAGGTCAAAGCGGAGGACAATTGGCCTTAGCTGGTGTTCTCTGACGATTTCTTTCATAATTGTAGTGGTATGGATATCTGGAATTACCGCCATTTTAACTGTTTCGACCGGTCTTTTTTTAGTCCTTCCCGCATCAAGATAGAAAATGGCGGTGTTTTTTCCAAATCTGTTTTTTTTTGTTCGCGTAGTCTATACGCTCATATCTGTTGATTTATACCTCCGCTAAGGGAAGTTCATAGTTGTTCAGGAAAATGCGGCTTCCTCAAGTCTTTTGCGAGTCAGGCCGGAGGAAGCCGGCGATGTAGGGCCTAGCGACTACAGTACAAAGCTGCTGGTCACATCGCTATAGTTTGGCGTCGGATCAATGCCGATATAGGTGACCCTAAATTCATATTCCCTGAATGTTTCCAGGCCCTCAATGATACAGGTGCTTTTTGAGCTGAGCTGGGATGTCCATTCCAGTTCGCTTCCTTTGTGTCTGTACTGGTATTGGTACATTCTCGCTCCGGGCCAGGCATCTGTTTTTAGGGTAATCCGTCCACTGCCTACATGGCTTGGTTCGGCAACGGGGCGCTGTGCCTTTCGCACCAGGCCAGCATAAGAGGAGCTTGTTTTTTTGATATTGAAACCGGCCGCCAGTACAATCGTGTCGTCGTTGCCTGCGATGGTATCCACATATTTGCCGAGCTCTTTAAGGACGTAGACCAGTTCCTCTCTTTTTTGTTTACGGACCATAATTGCCCTGGTATCTCTGTAAGCCGCCTCAGTTGCGGAGTTGCGGAATGCGGCGAGTGCGGATTCCAATACTGTCAATGAGGGTACCGGTGTTGGGAACAAGATAGCTTCCTGGGCCATCTTCGTGGCGATCTGCTCCGCAAACTGCATTAATTGTACATCAGTCTGGTCTTTTTCGTTAATTGTTAATTGACTCATAATTTTTAAATGTTAAAAGTTTAAAATAAATTATTGTGCTAGCAACGATACAAACATACGACAGTGGAGAGGACGTGGAGGGGGTAAAATTGTCCCAAAATGCAAAAAGCTGAAAATTCTTTTTGGCGGAATTTTACCCCTAATAATTATTGATTTGGAATAAGTATTTTCTTGTAAACTGTGTTTGGATGGCGTAGAGGTTGATTTTAGATGGTCTGGTTGGCTAGCCTGAACTTAAGGGAAAAGTTTGTCCCCCTGAGGGGAAAGTAAATTCCCCTAGGAATTTTTTGCAATCCCTTAAGGGAAAAGTTTGTCCCCCTGAGGGAAAATCAAATTCCCCTAGGAATTTTTTGGAATCCCTTAAGGGAAAAGTTT
>NZ_DLJD01000037.1:0-35620 GCF_002484085.1 Sphingobacterium sp. UBA7625 | reverse complement strand
CAAATAAATTTGAGACAGCCTCGTCTTTTATTCGTTATAAGATTGTTATTATTTACATACGCGGTGGACGCATTCCACCCGGAAATCTGTTTTCCCCTTCGGGATTACCCATCGCGAATTTCTGGAACTTATACGTAAACAAGACCATAAAATAACGGCCCAAACGATTGGTACGACTATCTGTCGTTAAGAAGCCATCTACAGTACGAGAAAGATTTGTTTGCTGATTTAACAAATCAAATGCTTGCAAACGTAATGTCCCACGTTGATCTTTCAAGAATCTTTGTTCTACATAGGTATTGATAATGAACGGATTGGAGGACAACCCCTGACCATAGCCCTGATTGAAAGACTTCGAAAGATCGGCGCCAAAGATTGTGTTCTTCAAAATATTATATGAACCAATTAATGTTGGTGTCCACGTCTGAATATCGCTATTTCGCTGTAATAAGCTATTTTCTGTATGTGTAAATTGGTAACGAACACCCGGATTAATTTCCAGATTTTCGGATGGATTATAACGAAACATTAGTCCTTGAGTCAGGACGAAATTACGGGCTACATTTTTTTGTCCGATATTATCATTTTCATCGATCGAAGAATAGCCAATTGTTTTATTCACCGAAATACCACCCATCAACATCACATTGAAGGTTTTTTCCTTCCAGGATTTACCGTAGTGGTAAAATGAATTGATCGCATACGGACGATCCCCCGTCTCATTCAGATAACGCGTCTCTGAGATCAATGCCGAATCAATTTTTCCTGTTGTGGGATCCTTCTGGATAGGACCGTAATACGATTTGTTTAAACTAACAATCTTATTATCAGCTAATGATCCATTGAGGAATACAAAGAAATTATTACCCTTTTGAAAGTCGTTTTTACGGAATCGTAGTTTCAAATCGTGATTAAATTCTGGATTCAGGTTCGCATTACCGTACACGATATTTGTTGAACTTGTACTCAGATTATATGGCAAAATTTGAGATACACCTGGTTCTGTTGGCGATCCGGAGTAGTTGACGCTTAAATTGGATTGACGGGAGAATTTATATTCAAAACGAGCAATTGGCATCCAGTTCATGTTGTTACGGGAAATCGGAATAATCTCGCCCGAATTAATCGCTGATCCCCTCAATTGGGATGGTTGTCCAGCGACTCCCACCGAGTAGGTCACCTTGTCATTGCTAAACAAATAATTCGCTCCGATTTTATGGGTTGTAAAAGCATAGTCATAATTATAATCAAGGTTTAACTTCGCATTTTCAAATGCGTTTTCAATACTACTGCTATCTTTATCGTAACCTTTTTGACTGATATTATTGTCATATTTATTCTTGTTGAAATCATAGGTCACCTCCAATTTGCCATTTTTGGATAAAGGCTCGGTATAATTTACCGAAGCTCCCGCATTCCAACTCTTATTGAGCGCATCCTGAACCGTACGTTGGTAAATGTTACTCATGGGCTGATTGATATTGGAGGGGTCGGAAATATACCTATCAAGTATCTGATTTACATCCTTATCTGTTTTGGCATTATTGTAATTGAAATTGAAAAACAAGTTACGTCCATTGTCATTCAGTTTACGGTTATACAAACCACTGATCCCAAACCTTGGCGCTGTGGAGTTTGTTCCAGTTGTTAGTTCCTGTTTATTATCCAAAACATTACTTAAATAAGTAATCGAATTGGTTATCGAATTATTATTCCCGTCATCATAACCAAACTGTGGCACAATCTTAATGTAATCCTTCGCAGTGGGCTTCCACTCTACGTTTGCCTCAAAACGATGATTGCCGCCAATGGTATTTGAATTCGCATCGACACTATCTGCTTGTGTCCGGCCCGGCGTTGCATTCACAATATATCGCTGGGAAAGGGTTGTATTATTGCTATGGCTATAACTATAGCTACCATAGGCTGTCAATTTATCCGAAAAATCCTTCCGAAAATTAAGTCCGATAGAGCCTATTTTAGTGAGACCGTCTGAGCCACCAAACATACCGCCGCCACGACGTCCACCACCACCCTGCCCGCGTCGGGCTCCGCCTCCTGTTGTGTTGAAATCAAAAAGAGGTGCATTGGTATTGTTTAAATTTCCGAGAACGGAGATCTGCTCGCCTTCGCGCATTCCCATCCACATTCCTGTTGCCTGATAACGGTCTTCTGTACCATATCCTGCACGGAGTGTCGTCATATGACCTTGGTTATATTTAGGATCAATCTGAATGTTCAATACTTTTTCGGAATCGCCATTCTTATTTCCTGTGATATTGGCCATGTCCCCGTAGTCATCGATAATCTGCATTTTTTGGATAATATTGGCAGGAAGGTTTTGCGTGGCGGTTTTTACATCTCCACCAAAGAAGTCCTTACCATTGATCCGCACCCGTTTCACCGATTCTCCCTGAGCAGTGACATTACCATCTTTATCCACCTCCACGCCCTGTAGTTTTTTTAACGCATCTTCAGCAACGGATCCATCACGTAATTTCAGGTCCTTCATCGTGTACTCCAGGGTATCACTTTTCACAACTACCGTCGGCACGCCATCCACAACGACTTCCTCAAGCATTTGAGAATTCTGTTGTAAAGTCAGACTTGGGATAATGTATTTTACCTCTCCCTTCGGAAAGCTGAACTCTTTTTCAAAACGTTCAAAGCCTAAATTAGAAACAGTAATCTTAAATGTATCTGCATTGATCTTATCGAAAGTGAAAATCCCGGCCATATTTGAACCTGCGGTCATGGAATCCAATTTTGAAGTCAACCTAACTGTTGCTCCCGCGATAACGCGGTTTTTATCGTCTTTCAACATTCCTTGTACGCTTCTCGTCTGACCATATACGGTCCATCCTGTTAACATACTCAACAAAAAAAGCATGAAGCCTCTCATAATACTTATTTTTATATTTCTATAATTGACAAATTCTTGACCGAATGCTCCTGTTTTCATTTAACCCATTCCTCCCCGGTCCATGCTCATCAGCACATTCAATATCTTTACAAAAGAAGAGATTATTAGTGTTAATTAATGTAAAAGGGCATTATTCACACAGAAGTTACAATGCATAACTCTAATTTTATTTGTACTTTCGTTCATTTACAGAATAAAAAGATGCTACTATCATATTATCAAGATCAACAGGTTGAAGCCGGATGTGACGAGGCAGGCAGAGGTTGCTTGGCAGGACCGGTCTTTGCGGCAGCAGTAATTTTCCCTGCCGATTACCATCACGAGCTTCTCAACGATTCGAAAAAACTAAGCGAAAAAAAACGGATGGCATTGCGTCCTATTATTGAACGGGAAGCACTTGCCTATGCTGTGGCGAGTGTCTCAGCGGAAGAAATAGACCGCATCAATATTCACAATGCCAGCTATCTCGCCATGCACAAAGCCTTGGATATGCTACAGATAAAAGCAGAATATATTATTGTGGACGGGAACAGGTTTATTCCTTATCAGTCAATTCCCCATTCCTGCATTATCAAAGGGGACGGAAAATATCTTTCTATCGCAGCCGCTTCTATCTTAGCAAAAACCTACCGTGACGAGTATATGGACAATATTGCTTCGGATTACCCCGCTTACGATTGGCTTAATAATAAAGGCTATCCGACTGTAAGACACCGGACTGCGGTGCTTGAATACGGGTCAACACCACATCATAGAAAAAGCTTTAGAATAACTGATCCACAACTCAAATTATTCTAAAGCTTCAACCTTTAAAAAAAGAAACAGCTTGCTATGCAGCTGTTTCTTTTTTTGTCTCCCGTAACGAGAAATATGCTGCTGCCACTATGCCTAATCCAAGGATAATCGACGATATTAAAGTCAAAAGATTACCCATCTTATGTGATTCCGGATCAAAGATAAATTCGACTTTATGTGTTCCTGATGGCAACTGTAAAGCTCTCAGCAAATAATCTACACGGATAATTGGTATTTCTTTTCCATCGACATACGCCTTCCATCCTTTATCATAAAAAACTTCAGAGAATACCGCAAATGCGTCATTGGTAGCCGTATATTCGTACTGCATTTTATCAGGATGGTACGATGTCAGTTTAATTTCCCCTGTTGTAGCCGAGCTGGACGTTTTTGCTTTGATTTCATTCTGGTACTGTTGATTCACAAACGCTTCTTTACGCGGATCAAAAGAGCTGATCGCCTGCATTTCTTCCGCATTTCCTTTTACAAAGGTTATTTTGTCCACAAACCATGCATTCCCAGCTGCTGTGCTCCGTCTCACGATACGCTGTGACTGGTTTTGAGGATCTGTTGTGATCAAATAACGCACATTAAACATGTCTAGCACATCTTCGTTGAGCGCTCCGTTGAATTGATTCTCCAAGATTTCCTGAAAACGCATTAATTTAGCAGCATGATAACCGCCTAATGATTTATGGTAATAGGAAGGACGTGCATCAGAAAATGGATCTGTTGTCAGGTCAAGGACGCGATAACTTGGGTCTTTATCCATTAAGATCAATTGGTCAACCTCACGTTGCTGGAATACCTGCTGTGTAGTCGCTCCCTTTTCCATAAAGGATTTATCATTCAAAAAGCGTTTATCTACGCTCCACAGATCGAATAGGAACAAGACAAGCAAAGTCCCCAATAACGCCCCTTCACTGACCTTTCTTTTGAGGTAAAACCAAACAGCCCCGAATGTAAGCAACACAATAACAAAGGAACGATAAGCATCTTTACTCGCGATATCTTTACGGTCCAAAACCAATTGGTTTGCCAGCTCTGTCGCAAAAGATTTATCACCAATCTGTTGGGTAAACGACTCTATTAAATTATTATGACCAGCATTTCTGAAGTTCAAGAATAGATCCGGTAGCAAACCGATCAGCAGACAAACTCCGCCAACACCGGCAAAAGTATACAGCACTTTCTTATCCAGGTTTGGAATTTCCTTAGCCCGTGTTAGCAATTCATTTACCGTCATGACAGCCATGAGCGGAACTGTAATTGAAACGAGAACGAGGATGGATTCCACGGCTCTAAACTTATTGTACATTGGGAAATAATCAAAGAATAAATCCGAAACCAATGTAAAATTCCTTCCGAATGACAAAAGCAATGCTAATACAGTGGTTGTTAATATCCACCATTTGAATTTGTTTTTAACAATGACAAGTCCCAGAATGAACAAGAAGAAAACCCCAGCCCCAAAATACCAAGGCCCTGATGTAAAACGTTTATCGCCCCAATAAGTAGGCATTCCTTGCGCCATCTGTCCAGCCTGAACTGCCGATGTACCCCCTCTTTCCATAAAGAATTTGGCCACATGCGACTTCTCGTCCAATTGACCTCCAGTGGCTCCGCCATAAGCATTCGGGATCAGAAAAGTCATGCTTTCGCCAACACCTTGGCTCCATTCATAAGCATATTCCTTATCCAGCCCTTTTTCTTTTGTACTATTGTTATCGACCTTTGTAATATTAGCATGCCCACGTGTACTCAGCTTACTATACTCCCAGGTGGGCAACAAAATGGAAGCATTCACCATTAAAGCAATGATCACTGCAATCACCTGTCTCCCCGAGGCGATAAAAAACTCCCTTAGTTGTTTTTGCCTGATCGCATCTATTAGGGTAAAAATAACATATACCATCAATGCCATGAGCAAGTAATAGGTTGTCTGTAAGTGATTGACACGAATTTCCAGGGAAAGAAATAACGCCAGCAGCACCGGCCCCCAAAGCCTGCTTCCCCGGTAACACATGATCACTGCTGCAATGACAGGCGGTATAAAGGCGATAGCATTGGCGCGGGTGATATGTCCCGCCTCAATATAAATAAAATTGTATGAAGTAAAGGCTATTGCCACTGCGCCTACCGCAGCGAGCCAGGGTTTGATGCGTAATACGCTAAAAAGAAAATAGGCCCCCAAAAGATAAAACAACACGGTGTCCATTGGGCTTGGAAAAACAAATTTGACGGCTTTCAGCATATAAGTGCCGATGTTATTTTCGTTCGCTTGCCAGATCTGATAGGTTGGCATTCCGCCAAACATGGAATTCGTCCACATAGGAGCTTTCCCATCTTTGGCTTTATAGTCAAATAATTCCTTTTGCCCAGCTTGAGCTTGCACCACATCCGATTGAGCAAGAGTCTTTCCCTGCCAGACGGGCGTGAAATAAAAAAATACGAGCACAATGAATAGCGCAATAACGATTAAATGTGCTGAATTTACCTTAAACCAATTTTTCATTTATCCTCTTAGGTTGTTTACAAGTCTTAAAAGCCAAACTTAGATAAATTTGTTTTTATATACAATTATAATTATGACCAATCTATTAAATATGCCTCCCTTGATCCTAGAAAGAAAAGATCACAGAAAGTGTGAGGCCAATGGCGCGATTTTCTTACTTAACGACAGTTCCTGAAAATGAAATGAGACGCCTTTTGCAAAAAAGGCCCTAATTATAGTTAGGGCCAATCTGGATTTATTTCATCTTAACGGCAGTTCCGGTTGCCCCGACCATCATCATTCCGCCTGTTCCTACAGTCTGGAAATCCAGCCGAACGCCTACGACAGCATCGGCCCCTAGCGCCCTAGCACGGTCTTCAAGCTCACGCAATGCTGCCTCACGAGTTTCCTGAAATGCACGCTCATAAGAATTAGAGCGACCACCAAAAAAATCTCTAAAACCAGCCATCATATCTTTAATGGCATTGGCTCCAAGAACAACCTCTGAAGAAACAATCCCCAGATAACGATCAATCTGGTGCCCCTCGATAATACTTGTTGTTGTTAATAACATAATTTTATTCTCCTTTTTGAATTAACTTATTAATATTGGACAATTCGCCAAAAACAACTAAGATATCACCTTCTGCCATTACCGTTTCAGAGGTGGCAATACCAGATGCTTCCTTTTGTTCTTTGGTGATTCCGTCCTTTTTTGTCTCTGTAATTTGCACTGTTGTCAGTACGATAATTTTATAAAGGTTGGTCAGATTGGCCTCCCGCAATGTCATTCCGACATAACGCTGTGGCACCTTTGTTTCTACGATAGAATACCGATCTGACACCTTAAATGAATCAACGATATCAATATTGTCCAACCGCATTGCCAATCGTTCTGCAGCTTCTTCCTCTGGCATGATATACTCATTGATCTCCATAGCTTCCAAAACTGTCTTCTGCAGATCAGATACGATACGGCCAATGATACGTTTTACTTTTAGTTGCTTTAGGAGTGCGACTGTCATGAGCGATGCCCCCTCATCCTCTCCAATGGCGACAATGACAGCATGAGCATCTTTTAAAGGCAGCGAAGATACAGCCTCCCGGTCTGTTGTATCTAGGCATACTGTATGCGTGATCTTATCTTTGAGCTGCTCTACAATAGTTAGATTTCGATCCGCACCGATTACTTCATGACCGAGTTCAGTAAGATGAACGCCCAATGAACGCCCGAAGTGTCCTAACCCTAAAACAATATACTTCATAACTCAAACTAAGATAAATTTATTTTATTTGCAAGTCTAATCGCTTTGCAAATAGACACCCTTTGATCTTTTGTATCTTTATACATAAGCAAACAAAATTAAAACAGGATCTTTTCCTCCGGAAATATCATATTTCTACGGGTCGTATTTTTAATAAATGCTACCAACAAAGTCAACATCCCCACACGACCAACCAGCATGGTCACGACTATGATCAATTTTCCACCCATGCTTAAGGAAGGAGTTATGCCCAAACTTAATCCGCAGGTCGTATATGCCGATAAGGATTCAAAAAGCAAATCCTTCATGCTTTTGTCCGGATCGGTAAAAATAAGAACAAAAAAACTCAGCCCAACGACGAGGAATGATAATAGAATAATCGCAAAAGCCTTATTCACGGATTCACTCGCTATTCTCCTTTTAAAAATTTCAATATATTCCTTTCCTTTTGCCAAAGAAATGATATTCAGAAAAGATAGCGCCACTGTCGTCACCTTTACCCCACCTCCAGTAGACCCCGGAGAAGCACCTACCCACATCAATACCATAATCAGAAAAATAGTTGGCGCGCCGACGAAACTTAGATCGATGCTATTGTAGCCCGCCGAACGCGCAGCATTTGCCATAAAAAAAGATGTTGCCCATTCACCGTCAAAACCTTTTTCCAAAGAAAGTGTATTCTTGCGTTCCAAAAAATAGAAGAACAGTGTTGCTGCAACAATAATAATCGCATTACATAGCAATACCAATTTGGAGTTAAAACTAAAGCTCCACGCCTTATGTTTGTAATTTTTCTTCGTAACTAAACGGTGATACCAAAGCAATATTGACTCCTTAATGTAGGTATAGAAGTTCAGTACAATTCCAAAGCCTAATCCACCAAGAATAAACAACGAAGAGAGCGCCAGCTGAAATGGATAGTTGAACTTATAAGCCTCATTGGTGATTCCGCCAGATAAAATAGAGAATCCAGCGTTACAAAATGAAGAAATGGAATGGAAGATCGAAAAGAAAATCATACTCCCCATATTAGGGAAATTAGCCTTTTCAAGGGTACTAAAGATCAATATCGCACCTAGAAATTCAAACAATAGTGTAATAAATATCATGGTCAATAAGGTTTTGATCACCGAGGCCACTTTATTTTCCCCCAATATTTCGCCAAACATCAATTGGTTTTTGAATGAGAATCCGCCAGAAAAAAAATAGCCAAAGAAACCCGTAAAGGTCATAATTCCGAGTCCGCCGACTTGTATCAATACAATAATAACGGTCTGGCCAAACATGCTAAAGTTGGTCGAAATATCTGCTACGGATAATCCAGTTATGCAGACAGCACTGGTCGCCATAAACAAGGCATCGACAAAACTGAGCGGAGCTTCTATTGTTGTTCGCGGTAGCATCAATAGGACTGTCCCGATCAGGATAAGCACGAGGAAGCTGATGACAAACAGTATGGTGGGATTAAAATAAAAATTATCGAAAAAGAGGGTACTTTTGGAGAGCTCAGCGATAAAAATAATATAAATACCCAGGTAAATCCACTGCTCGCGGGAAAAGACAGCTAGTGCTTCAATTCCGGCGAAACGGGCTATCAAAATAAAAATAAAATAAATCAGGATGAGCAGTCCGGAGTAATGTTCGACGGCAATTTTTTTCAGCGCATAAATGGATGATGACTCCCGCAACGCGATCATAAAAAAAAGCACAAAAAATAAGTAATGAATTGTCTTGCCCAGTAATATACCCAATATCGGGTCTGTGACATAACCTACGTTGAAAATCACAATTGCAGCACAAATCATGCTGGCGTAGAACATGATCTTATCTACTAGACCGTTTTTATATTTGAAAACAAATCGAACAAAACTTAATATCGAATCTACCATTATAAACCGCAAACTAAGATAAATTTGCCTTTATTCAAAAATCTATCTATATCTTCTCATCCAATGGGCAGGCTATTTTCACGTGAAACGGAATCTGCCGATGCCTTTCAATACATCTTCGCTCCCTAATCTCCCGGGGATTCTTTCTCCAATTCCCTTTCAGCCTTCTCTCGATCACGTTTTCGTTTTTCTTCTATTTTGGCGGCAGCTTTTGCCTCCTCTTCTTTTTCCTCCTTTAGCAATTCTTCGGCAGTTTTATGCTTTTTAAATATCCCCGAGAATAATTTTTTCGCTTTCTCCACTCCGTTCACGACCTTCTCAACGCGATCAGCCGTATTCATCAATTTTGCCTCGCGCTCTGGCCCTAAACCAACACATTGCTTAATACCCATCAGCAGACTTTGCCACATCGCTTTAAAGAAAGGATGATAGGGATCCCGATGTTTGTTGATATGCCCTATCGTGTATTTACCATACAGGTCTGGGTTGCCGGGATTGAATAAAACCTGATTGACCATGAAAGAAAGAAAGCCCTTCTTTTCCCTGCGTCCGTCGTCACCTGTTTCAGAGAGTATGTTAACCTTTAAATCATTGTAATCCATTTTAAACGTTCCTTTGCTTCGATAATCATTGGCCCAGACATCAAATACGATTTGTCTCAGGTTACCAGATTTAACCTCAACATTCAGCAGTGGCCGAATCATTTTATTAACAACTGTTAAATCCATCTGTCCAAGACTCCCTTTGTAGGTATAAGCCCCAACTTTAGAGGTCATATCAAAAACAAAATTGGTCACGAGCTTTCCTGAATTCATAAAATTAGTGCTCAGATTAGCCCGCATGAGTTTCTGTTTCAGCAACTTTGTCGAATCGTTGGTCACATTCAATATTGTACCGTAGGTATGATTGAAAGTGATAGTTCCTATCTGGCTATATTTATCGCTCATCTCGGAATAAGAAATGCCAATATTATCCAAGATCAGCGAATCAATTCCCAACCGGGTTGACATCCGCATCAATTTCATGTGTGGCGCATTTCCGATCTGCCGAGTAGCAGAACTTTTGTAATGCTTATCGCTATAGATAGAAAGTTGCCCATTCTTTAAGAATGCTTTTTGTGCATAAACCTTTTTATCTCTGGAAAGCTGTCCAAAATTGAACTCCGCCAGTTTAAGGGTATCCATTTTAAAAACAACATAACTCCCGCCTTCCCCTTTCTTCTTGTAGTAAGCCGCTTTATTTAACGTCGGTTGGTAAGCTACTTTAGTCAAAAGGACATTTCTTTCTTTACTATTGATCTTAAGCTTATCAAAATTGATTTTATAAAATCCATCCGGAGTTTGATAAGTAAAGCCCGGCACTTCAATGTCGATCATCTTCGTATGATAAAAACGCTGTCTATCTTGTTCCGAAGTTGAATCAATAAGAACGTCATCAATCCGCACTTTTACTTTTTTTATTTCAAAGTCCTGATGTACCCCCTTTTGTACCTGAGTATATTTAAAATCTATATTATTCAAGTTAACAGCTTCAACATGAATCTTCTTTAAATTATCTTTTATCTTCTCATACAAGGGTTTCTTAGGACCTTGGCTTACCGTATTGTTATAACTATGCAGCTCATTGATAACATGTATAGTGGGCGTATCCACAGTAACATCGTGTAAAAAAAGCTCTTTATCCATCAGCACCTTACGGATGCCAAAACTTTTAATCTTAAGCTTGTTGATGGCTATTGCGTAGCGATTGTCCGGAGCCTTTTTCAGAAGCTCCAATTTCTTATACACTATACTATCAGGAATTAAATGAAGGTTATCAATGGTCAGATTCCCCAACGCCAGATTAACATGGATATCGTCATAGTGAACCGTATACAAGCTATCTGTCGCCTGCAAAACCAACTGTTTTATTTTGGTATCCAGCAGCGGTTTCCATTTATTGCTAAAATACATAATGCTTCCGGTCAAAGCCAGAAGGATAAACACAACAATTCCAATGATCCACTTAAAAATAGGCTTCATAAAGTCGCAATCTCTTTGTAATTTAGTCTTTATTTTATTGAATAGCAAACAAGATCAATTCCCTTTTTGTTTCAACTACTATTAAATAAAGCGAATATGCAGCTTCGGACACGACATTTTTTATTTCTTATACCTTTTTGGCTACTTGTATTCAATTCTTGTTCAGATTCCAACCCCGAAACAGGCTTCTATTATTGGAAAACGGTCTTTAAAATTGACACCATGGAGCATCGTGCACTAAAAGAAGTCAAAGCCAAATCCATATATACACGAATTATGGATATAGACTTTGACCCATCCGGTGTTCAGGCGGTCCCGATTAGCCCCATTACCTTTCCCCAGCCAGTCCCTAAAGAACAAGCGTTAATACCAGTCGTGTTTATCAATCAACGCATTTTTTCAGAAATGGACAGTTTACAGATAAGGGCTTTAGCCAATAAAATTGTACCTTTTGTCTCTGCAAAAATTAAGCAGGCCGGCAAAGAAGAATTTAACGAATTGCAACTGGACTGTGACTGGACTCAATCCTCACGGGACAAATTCTTCTACCTGCTCAAGTACCTACAAGAATTACCAGATTTAAAAGGCATTGTCGTCAGCTCAACATTAAGGTTACATCAGGTTAAGAACACGGTTACAAGTGGTATCCCGCCAGTAAAAAAAGCAACATTAATGTGTTACAACATGGGCAACTTGCGCCAATTCGGAAACCAGAATTCTATCCTGAATCAACAGGATCTAAATACCTATTTAGGTGGTACGCTACGCAATTATCCAATGGAAATGGATATCGCTCTTCCCTTATTTCAATGGTTTGTGGTCTTTAGAAACAATAGTTACATCGGCATTTCAAAATATATTAGCGAGCAGGATATCAATAACACAAACCTATTTACCCATAATCCGAACAGCAACTTATATATTTTGGCTGTCGATCTCCCTAAAGCAAACCTCAAAAAAGGCGATGTCGTGCGGTTTGAGAAAGTAACACAAAATGATCTTTTGCAAACGGCAAAATTTTTGAGGGGAGAGTTGAAAGGGAAAAAACATCAGATTATTTTTTATCATTTAGATCAAGCTACATTAGCAAATCATGACAATGCCGAGTTACAGGAAATTATTCGTGCTTTCTAGCACTACTATTGCATTCTTCTTTGGAGAAATTGCAACAAATATCGCTTGTGGTCCCGAAGTGGATCCCTATGACAACCAAACGACTTATTATCTTCCAAATCTTGAAGACAACGGGTTTTCTGCATTTCAATACATCCCTTATCAATTTCTCTACACTGAAGAAGCTCCAGTTAAGGAAAGCCTCGTTAACAGCGAAGCTTGGGCAAAACACTTGGGGCCTGGAGTAAATGTAAATGATATTGAACAATTAATGTACCGCAGCGATTCGGCGACGGCTGATTTGGTCAGTAATCAAAAAAAATCTTCCTGGAGTAATCTTCCTGACTCCATCAAAGGAAATACATTTGTACAAACCTTAATTGATGGTAAACATGAGCCTGAGCGAGCTTACTTTGTTTTCACAAAAAAGCAAGAGCCTATTACAAATGTTCAGCATAATTACTGGGATCCCGATACGCGGAATTTTAAAGAGATCGTACAATATGCTGAACTCGCCGAAGCGCAGATCAACAAGCATAAAAAAAACAGTTTTCTTTTTGTGCGTTATGCTTATCAGGCTGCACGCTTATATCTATTCGGTCAGGAATATGGGAAAAGTATTGCTATTTATGAAAAATACCTTCAGCCCATTAAAGGCAATGATGCGATTCTAAATTGGGCCCTTTCAAACTATGCTGGCGCCGTCCGTAAAAATGGAGATGGAGCCAAAGCCGCCTACCTTTTTTCCAAATTATTCACAGCAAGTCCCGAACGACGTGTTTTGGCCTACTCAAATTTTCATTACATCACAGCTTCCGATACTGAAATTTTTCAATATGCAACCAATGATGCCGACAATTTTAACATTAACGCCATTATTGGTTTCGGTACAGGAGACCGCACCATGAAATATTTAAACGCCTGTTATAAGCTTGATCCAGCCAATACAGTAAATGCCGTTTTGCTAGGAAGAGAAGTCAATAAAATAGAAGGTGACATGAACGAGTCGTTTTACATCGGCTACGGCGAAAACTATAATTATTATTCCCGAAACGAGGACAAAAACACAGTTAAACAACACTTGGATTCCCTTCGTAATTTTGCTTTAAACCTTTATCAAGACAAAAAATACGTCCAACCACAGCTCGGCTTGATTACTGCAGCCTATTTAAGCTGGATGAACAAAGAAAATGATCTTGCAAAAAAATATCTTGCCCTGGTCAAGGAAAGTGATCTGAACCCTAAGCTGGCAGATCAATATCAGATTACGGCATTACTTGCGCAGTTAGCCGATTGGCAAACCAGCAAACAGATAGACCAACCAAAGCTTGTCAAAACATTGGCATGGTTGGAAGAGAAGGCCAAAGAAGACGGTAAAAGTTCAAGCAAGAAAAACGAATGGAGCTATAGTGCTTTCGAATACAGCAACTATAGTTTAATCGCCAGAAACATACTCCAGAATCTCGTCGTCAAACACTATCTCAGCACGCAGGATACTGCCATGGCGAGTTTAGCCGCTGTTAAAGCAGATATTTTCTATAATTATGGTGTCGCAAAGGATTATCTTGAAGACAACATGCAATGGTCCACCATGCACTTTTGGGAAAATAGTCTTACACCCAAAACATTAATAAAAATAAGAACTTTATTGTCCGACAACACACAGCAAAACACATTATCCCGTTTTTTATTAGAGGATATCAAGCATTTCAATAAAGACTATCTGACCGAGCTTTTAGGGACAGCATATTTACGGGAACTGGACTTCCAAAACGCCGCCAAAACACTACAGACGCTTCCTAAAGACCACAAAACAAAAGAAATAAAGAACTCGTACAGCGAAGATGAAAATAATGTTATACCCAGCCCATTCATCGTCACCATCAATGATTATCCCAAGAAATACGGAAAAGAAAATACAACCAAGCTAAAATATGCTGAACGTATGGCGCGATTGGAAAATGCCATAAAAAGCGAAAAAAACAATCAGAAGAAAGCAGACTATTATTTTCAGATGGCTACAGGAATTTATCAGACCAGCACCTACGGAAATGCCTGGTCCCTGGTGTCGTACGATTGGGCATCCTCAGACAGTCATGCCGCTACAACAATTCACTGGCAACGGAATTATTTACAGACAAAATCAGCAAAAGAATGGTATTCCAAAGCCCGTTCACTGAGCGCAGATAAAGAATTTAAGGCCAAATGTACCTTCATGCTTGCAAAATGTGAACAGAAGGATTTTGTTTATACAGATGAAACACGTTGGCAATATTATGACTCCCCATTGAAAAATCCGTTCTACCGCTTTTCGCTGCAGAATAAATACTTTAAAGAGCTAAATACGCATTATAAGGGCACGCCTTTTTTCAATATGGCTTCAAAGGAATGTACCTATCTAAGGGACTACCTGAATCTGACACAAGCCATAAAATAAACCCGCTCGTCCTTTTAAATACAGAAGAGGCTTCCATATATGGAAGCCTCTTCTGTATTAAGCTCTGCTATCTTCATTATGATATATACTGAGATAACTATCGTAACGTGAAGATTCAATCTCCCCATCCTCCACGGCTTCCATAATAACACAGCCGGGCTCGTTGATATGTCTACAATTATTGAATCGGCACTGGTTCATCAACGCGCGCATCTCAGGAAAAAAATGGGACAGTTCTTGCTTTTCAATATCCACAATCCCCAATTCGCGAATGCCGGGCGTATCAATCAGTTTTCCCCCAAATGGCAAATCAAACATCTCCGCAAATGTTGTGGTATGCTTGCCTTTGTCAGACCAGTCTGAAATTTCACCCGTTTTCAGACCATATTCAGGTACAATTGCGTTGATCAATGTGGATTTACCCACACCGGAATGTCCCGAAACCAATGTAATTTTATCCTGAAGCAACCCCTTGACAACATCAATGTTCTTTCCTTTTAGGGCAGACACCTCATAACACAGATACCCTATTCGTTCATAAATAGCTTTATACTCGGCCAATATCTCTAGCCCCTCATCACTAAAAAGGTCGAGTTTATTAAAAATAAGCACCGCTGGTATGCCGTAAGCTTCGGTCGTTACCAAAAAACGATCAATAAAACCCAAAGAAGTTGGTGGAGAAGCCAAAGTGACCACCAGTAAGGCTTGGTCCAAGTTAGCTCCGATAATTTGCGTTTGTTTAGAAAGATTCACCGACTTTCGAATAATGTAATTGCGACGGGGCTCCAGCTCGCGAATGACAGCACTTTCAAGATCCGGCTCTACATCAAAATGCACCCAATCGCCCACAGCTACCGGATTGGTTGTTTTAATTCCCTTGGTACGAAATTTCCCTTTGATCCGGCAATCATATCTTTTGCCGTCTTCGCCCAAAACCTGATACCAACTACCCGTAGACTTAGTTACCAATCCTCTCATAGAACCTGTTGCATTAAATGTGTCATAGCACAAAAATCGGAAAAATTTATTAAACTTACGGTTTGATGAATTTCTTACCTTTGTAAGGAGACTAAAATTCAATTTTGTGAAAAAACTATTTCTTTTAGATGGAATGGCTCTTATATATAGAGCATATTTTGCATTGAGCAAGACCCCACGCATCACCTCGACAGGGTTGAATACAGGGGCAATCATGGGATTTACCAATACACTATTGGAGGTATTGAAAAATCAGCAACCTTCTCATATAGCAGTAGTGTTCGACACGGATGCTCCTACCGCACGCCATATTGAATTTGAAGCCTATAAAGCACATCGCGAAAAAATGCCCGAAGACCTTGCGGCCTCTATTCCTTATATCTACCGTCTGATTGAAGGATTTAATATTCCAATTATTACAATGGACGGCTATGAAGCGGATGATATCATCGGAACATTGGCGAAAAAAGCAGAACAAGAAAATTTCCAAGTCTACTGTATGACACCGGATAAAGATTTTGGTCAGCTTGTCTCGGACAATATTTTTATTTACAAACCGGCACGCATGGGCAATGGGGCTGAAGTACAAGGAGTCAAAGAAATTCTCGAAAAATGGGAAGTTACCGATGTCTGCCAGGTCATTGATATTTTGGGTCTATGGGGAGATGCTGTAGATAATATTCCGGGAATTCCCGGCATCGGAGAGAAAACGGCAAAGAAACTTGTTCAGGAATTTGGCTCCGTTGAAGGTATTATAGCCAATGCGGATCAGCTTAAGGGCAAAATGCGTGAAAATGTCGAAAATTTTGCCGAACAGGGGCTGATCTCAAAAAAACTAGCAACAATTCTATTGGATGTTCCAGTTGAACTTAACGAAAAAGCATTGGAACTTGAGGATCCGAATAAAGAGATTCTCGAGCCACTTTTTGCTGAATTGGAATTTAGAACGCTTGGGAAAAGAGTATTTGGAGAAGATTTCTCCATCCTTGAGAAAAGTGCTCCTGTAAATGGGCAGATGGATTTATTTGCTGTACAGACAACAACTATAACCACAAGTACAGCTATAGAAATAGAAGCATCTAGTGAAAATATTGTTCTAAACAATATCCATAATACGACACACGAATACAGGTTAGTGGATACTCGTGATGAACAAGAAAAACTTGCCAAGGAGCTAGCCACAAAGGACAGCTTTTGCTTTGATACCGAAACAACAGGATTAGACGCGAATCTCGCTGATATTGTCGGACTATCTTTTTCGTTTGAAACAGCAAAAGCATATTATATCCCTACGCCAGCAAATCGGGAAGAAGCACAGCGAATCGTCGACATTTTTAAACCAGTGCTTGAAAATCCAGCCATTGAAAAAATAGGTCAGAATATAAAATACGATATTCTCCTATTGGCAAGATATGGTGTTAAGGTCCAGGGGACCTTATTCGATACCATGCTGGCGCATTACCTCATTGACCCTGATACACGTCATGGCATGGATGTACTTGCAGAGAACTATCTAAATTACACCCCAGTCTCAATTACCGAACTCATTGGAGAAAAAGGGAAAAAGCAAGGAAATATGCGGGATGTTGATTTCGAAAAAATCAAAGAATATGCTGCAGAAGATGCGGACATTACTTTGCAGCTAAAAAACATATTTCAACCACTTCTGGTAGAGACAGACACGCTGCAATTAGCTCAGGATGTCGAATTTCCACTTGTTTACGTACTTGCCGAAATCGAGCGTAACGGCGTAAAAGTGGATGTACCTGCCCTCGGTGAATTTTCAAAAATCTTAGAACAGGACATTCGCAATCTCGAGGAGTCTATATTTGAAAAGGCAGGAGTTAACTTTAATATTGCATCTCCCAAACAATTAGGTGAAATACTGTTCGATAAACTCCGATTGGATCCAAAGGCAAAAAAAACAAAAACAGGGCAATATAAAACGGGTGAAGATGTTCTATTAGCTTTAGCGCACAAATCGGATATCGTTCAGGATATTTTGAATTTTAGACAATTACAGAAATTAAAATCAACTTATGTAGATTCATTACCGGAGTTGATCAATCCAGAAACCGGTCTGATTCATACATCCTACAATCAAGCCGTCGCAGCCACTGGCCGCCTGAGCTCTACCAATCCCAATTTGCAGAATATCCCGATTCGCACGGAAAGAGGCCGGGAAGTGAGAAAAGCCTTTATTCCCCGCTCAGCGGACAATGTGATCTTATCCGCCGATTATTCACAGATCGAATTGCGCCTAATTGCGGAATTGAGTAAAGATCAAAATATGCTGGAGGCCTTCAGTCAAGGACATGATATCCACCGTGCTACGGCAGCGAAAGTTTATAACATGGCTTTCGACGAAGTAACGTCCGAACAACGACGCAATGCGAAAGCAGTCAACTTCGGCATTATTTATGGTCAATCCGCCTTTGGTCTATCCCAAAATCTAGGTATCTCACGCAAAGAAGCAGCGGACATTATTAATGAATACTTCAACCAATATACGGGTATAAAAAAGTATATGAGCGATGCTGTTGAATTTGCGAAAGAGAAAGGTTACGTTGAAACAATTTTAAAGCGTAGACGTTATTTGAGAGATATTAATTCGGCAAACATGACGGTTCGCGGATTTGCTGAACGAAATGCAATCAACGCACCGATTCAGGGATCAGCAGCAGATTTAATCAAGATTGCCATGATTGCAATACAACAAGAAATCGAACAACAGGGACTCAAGGGCAAAATGATTATGCAGGTTCATGATGAACTGGTCTTTGATGTTCCGAAACAAGAAATCGAAGCATTCAAAACCATTATTCTGGACAAAATGACAAATGCTATAAAAACGACGGTCCCATTAGTCGTTGAAATCGGAGAAGGTAAAAATTGGCTTGAGGCACATTAATTTTTGTTATGACTAAAAAATTCATTTATATACTGTTGTTTTTATCATCGTTTTGCTTTAAATCTATTTTAGCACAAGAAGGTAAACCCGTATTTTACGAAAAATTAGATCAGGGATTGATTCGTTTCTATTTTGATAAATATTATTATCTGGCAGCAAAAGATTGCGAATTCAAAACAATTGAACGCGTTAGCAAATTTGATTTCACAAAACAGATTTTCGACGGAGAATTTCGTGATTTTGCCCCCAATGGCGATCGCATACTGGTGGGAAACTATACAGATGGTAAAAAGGAGGGCTTATTTCAGGCTTTTCACCCAAATGGTGTGCTGAAATGGGAGATAAATTTTAAAGATAACTATCCTGTTGGCGATTGGAAATATTATTATCCTGATGGCAAACCATTATTGACGATCTCCTATGGTGATTTTGGTTATTTCATCAAAGATTACTGGGATAACCGGGGAAAACAGGAAGTTGTTGAAGGTGAAGGAAACTATGAATTTGCAATACCTTTTGAAGGCTTCACTGAATTCGGTTACGATTTTTATCTTCGCAAAGGTAAAGTAAAAGGTGGTAAACCACAGGGAAATTGGAACACCTACTTTTACAATGTGGGGCAGCAACCCATTTACGCAATGACACAACGATTTGTCAATGGAAAAATCACCGCAACCTACGATGATAATGGAGAACTCCCAAGCGAAGATTTTCAGTCGTTGAGCATTTTGCCCTATGATTATTTTGTCCGTGCAGAATTATTACAGGGTAAATCCTGTAATTTTGATGACTATTCAAATTTCTATACGTTTCTTGCCAAACGCTTTACCGATGGCTTCAATAAAAGTGGAATTGAAGTTACTGGTCAATTAAACTTTTCCTATGATGTTGAGGTCAAGAAAACAGGGATAGCCAATTTACGGAGCCTCAAATTGAATGTAAACTCAGATAATGAAAATTATCTTAATATTTTGAATCGCATTGCCAAAAGCATAGATTTTTATTTTCCAACCTACAAACAAGATCAACCTCAGGACGATACGATTAAAGTTTCTGGGAGTATTGCAACAGCAGGTGATGGAAAGGTCTATACGCATTCAATTAAAATTGAAAGAGAAATCGACAATTCGAGTAAATAATTATCTTTGCAGAAATAAATAGATATGAAATTCCATAAAGAAGGATATACCACCTTAGCGATTGCTATACTTATTATCTTTATCATCAATGCCGTTGCGGATTATTATGATGCGTCACAGTATGTAAAGTGGTTTATATATGCCCTTTCAGCATTCCTATTCATCACTGTTGTCCAGTTTTTTAGAAGCCCCAAGAAAGTCGTTAGTCCACAAGATGGTACAATCTTATGCCCCGCAGATGGAAAAGTTGTAGTTATCGAAGAAACCGAAGAAAACGAGTATTTTCATGACAGAAGGATCCAGGTCTCTATTTTCATGTCTCCCGTCAATGTGCATGTGAATCGAAACCCCATCAGTGGTCTGGTCACTTTTTTCAAATACCATCCGGGGAAATTTTTGGTTGCCTGGCATCCAAAATCCTCTACAGATAACGAAAGAACGACTGTCGTGGTGAAAGATAAAGAAGGAAGAGAAGTTCTTTTTCGTCAAATCGCCGGCGCATTAGCCCGCCGCATTGTTTGGTATGTAAAAGAAAATGATCAGGTTGTTCAAGGAACCGAGTTCGGTTTTATCAAATTTGGTTCGCGTGTCGATCTATTTCTACCGCTGGGAACAGAAATCAATGTAAATATTGGCGATAAAGTTACTGGGGCCAAGACCATTATCGGAAAATTTTAACAATTTATTAATACCATAATAAGTAACTTAGGCTCCAATTAGGGGCCTTTTTTATTCAACAGATGAATTTTAGACAATTATTATTGGCAAACTCCGCTGGCGTTGGTATCGCAATATCCACCATCAGCTTTTATTATAAACATGATCTTCAGACCGCGCTGATTATATTTTTTGTTGCGCTTGTAGTCTGCTTTCTGCTATTCAACTATCTGTTCGAGAAATACATCTATCGCCGTCTCAATACCATGTATAAGCTAATTCACAACCTCAAGCTTGGCAAGGACCTTAAAGATGCAATTGGTGAACACGTCAGTGAAGATCCCATCACAGATGCCGAGAATGATGTCAAAGCTTGGGCGAAAGATAAAAAAAATGAAATTGAACAATTAAAATCTCAGGAGAAATTTCGGCGTGAATTCCTATCCAATATCTCACATGAATTCAAAACACCCCTCTTTGCCACCCAGGGTTACATCGAAACCCTGCAAGATGGATTAATGGAGGAGGATATGGAAATGGCAAAAAATTTCTTGGATAAAGCTGCCCGCAATCTTGATAGATTAAATTATCTCATTCAGGATTTAGATGAAATATCCAAATTGGAATCGGGGAAAATGGTCTTGAACATTGAAAAATTTGACATTGTAGACCTGATTAAAGATACCTCATATTCGTTAGAAGACAAGGCCAAACAACACAATATCAAAATTGAGTTTAAACCTAAAGCTGGCACACCGCACTGGGTCAAAGCCGACCGCAACAAAGTACATCAGGTGCTGTATAATCTAATAGACAATTCCCTGAAATATGGGAAGGAAGGAGGGACCACAAAAATCAAAATTTTTCCACTATTTGAGCAAGTGCTCATTGAAATCACTGACGATGGTTATGGTATTGAAGAAAAAAATCTGAGCCGCGTATTCGAGCGATTCTTTCGAACAGACAAAAGTCGATCAAGAGATATTGGCGGGTCTGGCCTAGGTCTCGCTATTGTAAAACATATTATTGAAGCCCATCAGCAAAATGTTAATGTCCGCAGTACCGAGGGTATTGGAACCACGTTTGGCTTTACTTTACAAAAAGTTCAGACCGGAGATTAAACAATTGATGACACTTTTGTGTTTAAACAAAACCAATGTTAACATTAACTTAACATTAGGGTGTTACTTTTGCAAAAATAAATTTAAGATATGTCTTTAAATAGCATTTTTCAATACTTCGTTCCAAAGGACAAAAAATTCTTTCCTTTGTTTGAACAAGCAGGCAACAATTTGATCGAAATGTCTCAGTTGTTAAAAGATATTGTTAACTCAAACAATCCCGAGAAGAAGAAGGAGTTTACACGCAAGATGGAAGACTTGGAGCACAGAGGTGACAACATCACCCATCAAATTCATTTGGAACTAGGCAAAAACTTCATAACGCCTTTTGACCGTGAAGATATACACTCACTAGCAAGTTCATTGGATGATGTAGCGGACTTTATACATGGCGCTGCCAACAGAATGGATTTATACAAAGTAGAAAAAGCAACAGAGCCAATGATCGAAATCGCGGATCTATTGGTAGAAGCGACGGAGCATGTCTCAAAAGCAATCCACGAACTTCGTGACTTAAAAAACATTCGCAACATTACTGATTCGTGCGTACGTATCAATAGTGTTGAAAACAAAGCAGACTATATTTTTGACAAAGCGGTGGCTGATCTTTTTGAATTTGAAAAAGATGCGATCTCTTTGATCAAACACAAAGAGGTATTATCCGCAATGGAAGATGCAACAGACAAATGCGAGGATGTTGCTAACGTCTTAGAAAGTATTCTAGTTAAAAACGCATAATCATTCGATCATAAGTGCATAAAAATTCTACGAGATTATGATGTCAACATTACTCGTTGTTGTGATTGTCCTAGCGATTGCATTTGACTACATCAATGGATTCCATGATGCCGCCAACTCAATTGCGACAGTTGTATCAACAAAAGTTCTCACACCGGCAATGGCTGTATTATGGGCTGCCATATTCAACTTTGCTGCTTATTTCTACTTTACAGACCATAAAGTGGCCAACACCATTGCCAAAACGGTATTGGAAGAATATATTACCCTTGAGGTCATTTTTGCGGGCTTGCTCGCAGCAATTGGCTGGAACTTGTTTACCTGGTATTACGGAGTACCATCGAGTTCATCACATACCTTAATTGGAGGTTTTGCGGGATCAGGAATGGCCTATGCTTTCATTCTTGGAGCAGATCCTATTCATGCCATTAATATCGATGCGACTTTAAAAATTATCGCTTTCATCGTTCTGGCCCCAATCATTGGTATGACCATATCCATTATCATTACGCTCATAGTAATCAACTTGGCGAAAAACTCCCGTCCTAGTGTTGCCGAAAAATGGTTTAAAGTATTACAGTTGGTTTCTTCGGCGGGTTTGAGTTTTGCCCATGGAGGTAATGACGCACAAAAAGTAATGGGTATTATCCTTGTAGCCATGGTAGCTGGCGGTTATATGGAAAACACGGAACATATGCCTGAATGGATTCCGTTGACTTGTTACGCAGCAATAGCAGCCGGAACAATGAGTGGTGGCTGGAAAATTGTGAAAACAATGGGAACGAAAATCACGAAAGTAACACCATTAGAAGGGGTTTGTGCTGAGTCCGCGGGGGCCGTTACCTTAGGGATAACCGAACATTTCGGGATTCCGGCATCCACAACACACACAATCACAGGTGCTATTATCGGTGTCGGTGTTGTCAAGCGTGTATCAGCTGTCCGTTGGGGAGTTACCATCAGTTTATTATGGGCTTGGATACTGACAATTCCAGTATCGGCATTGCTTGGTGGACTGTCTTTAGTTATCGTTCATTATTTACTTTAGAAAGAATTTCTTAATTTTTTTCTAAAAGCTATTGAAACAAAACAAAAATTTGGTACTTTCGTACCGAATTTTTGTTTTGTTGTTTCACATTAAATACTTATTTTAGTACGAAATATAGCAAAAACAAAAATTTAACATAATTTTAAGACTTTGGCACGGCAATTGTACTGTTCCATGTGTTAAGATAAGAGAATTTAAAGTTTGAAAACAATTAAAATTAATAATAACCTTAAAAACAAGAGTATGAACTATTCTACAATTAAAAAAACAGCTGTTGCTGCTACATTAGTTGCCGCTTTAGGTTTCGCTGATACAGCACAAGCTCAACAAGTATTCGGTGGTAGATCACAATACAGAACTTGGTCTATCGGGGTTCAAGGCGGTATCACAACTCCAAATGCTTTAATTGGTGGTAACAATAACTTTGGTCAAAAAGTTGGTTACTTCCAAAACAAAGTAGGTGAGTATTATGGCTTGACAGTACGTAAACAATTCTCTCACCTATTTGGTTTAGAAGTTGAAGCGAACCGTGGTAAGATTAAAACTTACAATCATGATGAGTCTGGTCCTGCTTTTGAAACTAGTTCTGGTTCAAATTTAGGCCGTGCTCAATCAGCAGAAACAAAAGTAAACTGGGCTGCTAGTTTAAATGGAGTATTCCAATTGGGTACGATTGACTTCTTGAGAAGAGAAAATGCAGTTAATTTCTACGCTAAAGTAGGTATCGGTGCATTTGCTTACAATCCTATTCAGTACGCTAACAATGATTTTGGTGGAACTGTTGTTTATAATCAAAAATGGGGTGAAGACATATTTGGAGATCGTTCTCCTTCAGAACCTCAAGACAAGGAATACCGTTTAGGTATGATCGTTCCTGTGGGTGTTGGTGCTAAATTCAAATTATCTGAAGTTGTTGCCTTGAACTTAGGTTACACAATGAACTTTACTGATGAAGCATTATTGTACGGACCTGGTAGAAATGGAACTACAAAACAACGTTTTTCTAACGTATACGGTGGTTTAGAGTTCACTTTAGGTTCAAAAGACAAACAAAACTTGACTTTTGCTAACCCGGTTGCGACATTGTACGATGAATTGAAAGATCCTTCATTGAGAAACGAAGTTGAAGCATTGAAACAACGTGTAAGCACTTTAGAAGGTACTGTTAACACATTAAGCGCTGATGCTGATGGTGACGGTGTATCTGACAAATTTGATAAATGTCCTAACACACCAGCTGGTACTCCAGTAGATGGTTCAGGATGTCCAATCAAATTCCCAGAGCCAGTTGTTAACAACGTTACTTCTAACGGTTACTATGCGCCAATTCAATTTGAATTTGATAGCTCAGTATTACAGACTTCATCATACTCAACTTTAGACAAATTGGCTAAAGAAGTACGTGATAACAATTCATCTGTAACTTTAGATGGCTATGCATCTGCAGAAGGTTCTGAAGCTTACAACTTGACTTTGTCTAAAGACCGTGCTAACTCTGTAAAACAATATTTGGTAAATGCTGGTGTTTCTTCATCAAGCATCACTGCTAACGGTTACGGAGAGAAAAACCCAGTTGCTTCTAATTCAACTGAAGAAGGTCGTGTTCAAAACCGTCGTGTTGAGATCAAAAAATAATCGTATATAATTTATACCATTATATTAAAAGCCGGCTCTAGAGCCGGCTTTTTTATTTTGACAGTATTTATCCTTAACTTTGTGGATGATATCCAATTTGTGGAAAATTTATTCAAGCAAATTAGATAAGAAATTAGTATTTTGATTTAAGGAACAGAATACTGGTTTTAAACTTTTGAGAATGGAAGAGGATTTTGAATTTGAAAACCCCGAAGAAAGAAAAATCTCGGTGGACAGATATGAGGAAATGCTTCGAAACGAGGATCAGTATTTTTTTGACTCCAAGGCTTTCGAAGGAATAATAGACTACTACGCTGAAAAAAATGACCCTGTAAAGGCTTTACAAGTAACAGAATTTGCGATAAGCCAACATCCCTTTGATATTACCTTTCTGTTAAAGCAGGCCCAATTGTTTTCAACAATTCAGCAATACCGGAATGCATTGGCAGCCCTGGACAAAGCGGAACTACTGGAAGCTTCAGAAGGCGATATATTTTTGATTAGAGGTGGTATACTGGGAAGTATAGGACAGTTTGATGAAGCATTGGATCAGCTATTCAAAGCATTGCCCTTATTGGACAATAAGGATGAAGTCTACTTTCATGTTGCAATGATTTTTCAGGCGCAAATGAATTATGACAAGGCTATTGTCTATTTAAAGAAAGCGCTTGAACTTAATATGGACTACCAAGAAGCTCTCTATGAGCTGGCTTATTGCTATGATGTTCTTGACAGACAAGAAGAAAGTATATCTTTTTATAAAAAATATATTGACTCAGATCCGTATTCGTATTATGCTTGGTACAATTTGGGTAATTCTTATCATAAAATCAGCAAATTCGAAGAAGCATTGGACGCTTATGACTATTCCATATTGATCAAAGAAGATTTCTCGTCGGCTTATTTCAACAAAGGGAATGCACTTGTCAACTTAGACCGCTATCAGGAAGCTTTGGATGTCTATAAGCAAACCTTCGAATATGAACAGCCTAGCGCCGACACTTATTGTGCAATAGGCGAATGCTACGAAAAGCTCGAACAAATGGAAGAAGCTCGAAACTACTATAAAAAAGCCGTGAAGCTAGATGCCGAACTAGCGGATGCCTGGTTTGGTATCGGAGTTACACTGGATTTTGAAGAACGTTATTTTGAATCGCTTCATTTCTACAAAAAAGCTTTGGAATTGGAAGACACAAATCCAGATTACTGGTTTGCCATCGCAGATGCAAGGTATAAGCTACAGCAAATTGATCAAGCTGAGGAAGCCTATAAGAAAGTTGTTGCATTAAATCCATCCGATATTGATGCTTGGCTCGATTATTCGTCTATCTTATTCGAACAGAGCAAAATGGATGAAGCCATCAATGTGATGTCGGATGCGATCACGCAAAATCCTGAAGCAGCAGAATTATACTATCGTGTAGTGGCTTATCTATTTGCTAATGGACAATACAATGAAGCTTTAAACTTTTTGGAATTAGGCTTAGCTACAAATCCCGAAAAGCATTACATTCTCTTTGATTACCTCCCCCAATTACAGGGAAATCAAATCATTACTGAGATTGTAAAAAAATACACAAAACCAAAAAATTAAAACAGCAAACATAGCTATACCCTTAGGCAATCTTTCAGATATAACTGAAGGTATACAATTAGATTGAGCGTAAAGCTCAAAGAGTATTAAACCATTCGATGAAAAAATTAGGTCTGATAGGATATCCGCTAGGACATTCGTTTTCCAAGAAATACTATTTAGAAAAATTTGAAAAGGAACATATTGAACATATAGATTATGATCTATATCCAATTGAACGCATAACAGATTTTCCTGCAATTTTTACGAATAAGGACTTTTATGGAGTAAATGTTACTATTCCCTATAAAATAGAAGTCATGGATTATCTGGACGAACTGTCAGAAGAGGCCCAGACCATACAGGCAGTAAACTGTATCCGTATTCGGCACCTATCTGATGGCAGGCCCCATCTTAAAGGCTACAATACGGATGCTTATGGATTTGAAGCTTCATTAAAACCACTTTTGGTTCCTCACGATAAAAAAGCCCTGATTCTAGGAAACGGAGGAGCGGCAAAAGCCGTAATCTATGCTTTGGATCAATTAGGCATTGCATACAAACTAGTAAGCAGAACCAAACACATAGACAACTATACCTATGATGAGTTAGATGCCACAATATTAGCTGACTATACATTAATTATCAACTGTTCTCCCGTAGGCACCTTTCCCAATATAGCAGAATTTCCCCACTTACCTTATGAATATATAAATGATCATCATTTGCTTTATGATCTTATCTATAATCCAGAAGAGACAACCTTCCTAAAGAAAGGCAAAGAAAAAGGTGCTCGAACTAAAAATGGGTATGAAATGTTACTGCTTCAGGCAGAGAAGAATTGGGAAATTTGGAATAGCGAATCTTTCTCTATTTAGAGAACAATAAAAAATGTAATTTTACCTTATGCTAACGATCAGAACATTCACATTCAATCCATACCAAGAAAACACTTACGTATTATATAATGAGCAGAGAAATGCCATTATTATCGATCCTGGGATGTATGGTGAAAAAGAGCAGACGGAGTTTTTGACATTTATCGATCAACATAATCTCAGTCCCCAATCGTTATTGAATACGCATTGTCATATTGATCATGTATTGGGCAATTATTTCATTCATGAGCGGTTTGGTCTTCTCCCTAAATTTCACGAGGGTGAGCTATCTATTTTGGTAGCGGTTCAGAACTATGCCCCTCAAATGGGATTCCGTTATGACATCTCTCCTATTGGAGAAGCATTTTTAAATGCTGGAGACAGCATCTGGTTAGACAATGACGAATTGGAAGTGATCCTAGCGCCCGGTCATTCACCTGCACATATCTGCTTCTATTCTGCTGCACAAAAAATTTTAATTGGTGGGGACGTGCTTTTCCGCAACAGTATTGGCCGCACTGACCTCCCTGGAGGGAACCATCAGCAACTTTTGGATAGCATCAAACAAAGACTCTATACGCTACCTGATGATACGGTTGTCTATCCCGGTCATGGTCCATCAACAACAATAGGATTTGAAAAGAACTCCAATCCATTCATACAAGGATAAGATATGAACCTGCCTCTTCTATTTGCCAAAAGATACCTCTTTTCAAAAAAATCGGTTAACGCAATCAATATCATTTCGTCAATTAGTGTGATCGGAGTTATGGTAAGTAGTGCTGCATTGATTATACTCCTATCCTCATTCAATGGCATGGAGGAGCTGATTCTATCCATGTATGGTAAATTCGCTCCCGAAATAAAAATAGAGCCTCACAGAGGAAAGCTTTTTACAACAAATAAACCGATTTTTAAGGAGCTTCGAAAGGATCCAAATGTAGTTCATTATACTGAAGTGTTAGAGGAAAAAGTATTACTCCAATATGCAAATCGACAATATATTTCAACGATAAAAGGAGTCGAGCCTCAATCGCTCAATAAAAGTATCGGCGATAGTATCCTCGTGGACGGAGCATATCGACTCATGCATGACTCGACCAATTTAGCTATACTTGGAGCAAGCGTTCAGGCCAATCTTGGTATATCAATGCAAAATGAACCCGAACTAATCCAGGTTTACTCACCGAGAAAGGGAGTCAAAAACAGCTCCAATCCCGCAGAAGAGTTTAATATTAGAGCTATCAGCCCCAGTGGAGTTCTTAGATATCAACAGGACTTCGATAATTTTATTATTACACCCATTTCATTTGCTAAAGAAGTGCTCGGTGAATATGATCGGGTTTCATCCATTGAATTCTATCTGAAGACCGGTACTAATATTAAATTATTTGAACAAGATCTTCAAAAAAAGTTAGGCACAGATTACATCGTTAAGAACCGCGAAGAACAAAATCCAACGTTATATAAAAACGTGCGTGTAGAAAGATGGGTTGTGTTTTTTATATTAACATTAATTAGTGTTATCGCCATTTTTAATATTGTGGGTTCATTGACGATGTTGGTATTGGACAAACAAAAAGATATGACAGTCTTAAAAAGTCTAGGCGGAAATAACAGTTTAATTCAACGTATTTTCTTTTATGAAGGACTAATGATTGCAATTATCGGTTGCGTTTTGGGTTTATTGATCGGCGCAATATTTAATTATATTCAGTCAACCTATGGTATTATACGAGTTGAAGATGGAGCGAACACAATTTTAGACAGTTATCCCATGGTCAGTAGATGGAGCGACTATGCATTGGTATTCACTACTGTTACCGGTATTTCAGGGTTAGTGTCCTATTTCTCTGCAAAAGTGAGCGTAAAAGAGCTGAACAAACTAAAAGCAACGGATTAATAGCGTGTACTTTTGGAACGGCTTTGACTACCTTTCGTAATCTGTTGAATTAAACTCCCCCAAGCAAAAGGATTTAACAATGGGTTTGCATAACGCTGGTTGATAACTTTATTATTCATTGTGTTAAAACTCTGGGCGTTATTGATCGAACGCATCTCATTGCCATCACGAGGTACAACAGCGGCCATGGCGGACAACGATTCATAGGAGAGCGATCTCCTTGCGCGCACTATATTATCCTCAGATACATCAAGATTCATAAATGCAATATTAAATTCCTCGATACTTGCCCAAGGATAGGGGGTTACCATAGGCAACTCAGTTACCAAATTTTGCATGACGATACTAGCCGTGTATTTGTCGCCGGCAACTTCAGGAATAGTTATGGTGAGCGGATCGAACCCGACAGAAGTAAAACGAATTGTATCACCTACGTGGGCCACAAAAGAAAAATAGCCCTCATTATTCGCAGCAACTGCCTCATTACGGAAAGATAAGTTGGTTACTGTGGCATAACCAACAGGAAGCCCAGATCCCACGGTAGTTACAATACCGGAATATTGAATAATCTTCTTTTCTTGCGCTTTCAAAACCGAAGAGTCAAAAAATATAGATAGAACTAATAATATAGGGATCAGCAACTTCATAGAACAAATTTACACAAAACCAGCTGAGTTAGCCGTTAAATTGTGTTAATAGATAAACTAATTGGCCGAAGGCATCGTCGCATCAGGAGAATCCGGATCGGTAAGGTTGATTGCTTCTACCGCAGTAACCTCCGGTACAGCTTTCTTGATCGCTTGCTCCAATCCCGCTTTAAAAGTCATGATGCTCATTGAACATGAAGCACAGGCGCCCAATAGTTTTAATCGCACGACATTATCTGCTGTAATCTCTTCAACACTCACATTTCCGCCATCAGTTTCCAAATAAGGTCTCAAGGTATCCAATGCTTGCTCCACTTTTTCTTTTAAAGTCATACTCTTTATTAAATTCGATGATTGTATATGTAAAGATAATCAAATATTTTAAAATCTGTATTTTTCCTCTTCTTACGCAAGAGAAAAACAACAAGATCATGACAATACTGCTACTAAATTGCATTCAACGAGTTAAAGAATGTTAATAAAAAATGTTGTTTTTGGGATCAAATAATTATTAAACTATATTGCACAGTAAAATTTAATTGATTAGTATAACAAATTCACTTATCTTTGTAAAATGTTTTTAAATAGGCGTATAGCGGCTATCTGTGCCGGCATGATGTTTCTATTGGTGTTTACCGGTTGCAAGAGTAAATTTGAGAAATTGCGCGCAAGCAATAATATCGCTCAAAAGTATGAAGAAGCCGTAAAACTATATGAGAAAAAGAAATATACAAAGGCATTAGTTTTGTTTGATGACTTGCGGACAAAATTCCGCGGACAAGCTGAAGCAGAAAATATCTACTACTATTTGGCTTTTGCCAATTACCGTCTAAAAGATTATACTTCAGCGGCATATCACTTTAAGGACTTTGCTGATGTTTACCCGAATAGCGCGCGGGCAGAAGAATGTCGTTTCATGCATGCCTATTGTTACTATTTGGATTCACCTCGGTCAACACTGGATCAGGCAAACACCAAGAAGGCAATAGATGCCTTACAGCTTTTTGTCAACCTGTATCCAGAATCTGAACGCTCCAAAGAAGCTGCAGATCTTATCCAAAAACTACGGGACAAACTCGAGCTTAAGGCTTTTGCCAATGCTAGGCTCTATTATGACATGGGATTGAATGATGATTATAGAGCTGCTGTCATTGCGTTACAAAATGTACTAAAAGAATATCCTGATACGAAATATGCTGAAGAAATCGAATTCTTAACGCTAAAAGCGCAATACATCTTCGCTTCGAAAAGTATTCTGCAAAAACAGGAAAGCAGGTATGACGAAACATTGGATTATTACCGTAGCTTTGCTAGCGCTTATCCCAATAGCAAGCATATGAAAGAAGCGGAATCTATCCGTGAAGATTCGGAAAAAGGAATTAAAACAGCCGCTTCTCACATGAAAGAATATAACAAAGCGGTTGCTGAGCAGGAAGCTTATATAAAAGAACAAAAGGCGAAAAAAGAAAAAGAAAATACCCAAAAAGATGAGTCAAAAAAATAACAATTCAATTCCAAATTCTACAGTTACACGTGACTTAAGACAATTGGACAAAGGAACTGACAATATCTATGAATCCATTGTAGTTATTTCTAAACGCGCGAATCAAATTGCAGTAGATATTAAAGAAGAACTAAACGGAAAACTTGCTGAGTTTGCAAGCAACAACGATAACTTGGAAGAGGTATTCGAAAACCGCGAACAAATAGAGATTTCTAAACACTACGAGCGCATGCCCAAACCTACTTTGGTAGCAATCGATGAGTTTTTACACGACAAAGTGTACTACAGAAATCCTTCGAAAGAGCAAGACTAATCCCAAATTCAACGATGGCTTTAGCTGGGAAAAATATTGTAATTGCTGTATGCGGCAGTATTGCCGCATACAAAATTGCAAATCTAATTCGTCTGCTCATAAAAGCGGATGCCCGGGTTAAAGTGATTATGTCTGAGGAAGCCACAGCTTTCATTACCCCTCTTACGCTTTCTACATTATCCAAAAATCCAGTTTTAATTGAATATTACCAACCCAACACAGGTGAATGGAATAATCATGTTCAAATTGCTTTGGAAGCTGATTATATACTCGTAGCTCCTGCAACGGCAAATACCATCGCTAAGATGGCTAACGGACTCTGCGATAATCTACTTATGGCAGTATATTTATCGGCAAAGTGTCCAGTGTTCTTTGCTCCGGCAATGGATTTAGATATGTGGAAACATCCATCTACACAATCCAATATCGCCAAACTTGGAACTTACGGCAATATAATCATACCTCCTGAAAAAGGTGAGTTAGCCAGTGGATTAATAGGAGAAGGACGTCTTGCCGAACCAGAGGAAATTTTCCGCTTTCTAGCAGATTTTGCCAACGAGAAACGTCCCCTATCGGGTCTAAAGGCGCTCGTATCAGCAGGACCAACGCATGAAGCCATAGATCCTGTCCGCTTTATTGGCAATCATTCCAGTGGAAAGATGGGCTTTGCCATTGCCCAACAATTAAAGGAACTCGGAGCCGATGTCACATTAGTTTCCGGACCTACTGCACTTCCACATCCCCAACAAATGACAGTCGTCCCTGTCACTTCCGCTGCCGAAATGCTTGGCGCCTGTGAAAAATATTTCGACGATGCTTCTATCATTGTCATGAGCGCCGCAGTTGCGGATTATACCCCTATCGAAGTGGCATCTCAGAAAATAAAGAAGAAAGAAAATGAATTTTCTATCGCTTTGAAGAAAACAACCGACATTCTAGCGACTTTAGGTGCAAAAAAGAAGAAAAATCAATTACTAATTGGATTTGCTCTAGAGACCAATAATGAACTCGAGAATGCAAAAGACAAATTAGTTCGAAAAAATCTCGATTTTATCGTGCTCAATTCCATGCAGGATCAGGGTGCTGGATTTGCCACAGATACAAACAAAGTCACAATCATCAATCGTTTGGGCGAAAACAAAACATTTTCTTTGAAATCGAAGAAAGATGTTGCAAAAGATATTTGTTCGATCATTGTGCAGCATATTCCCCTCGAAAATTGATCTTGTAATTCCAAGGAATAGGTCACGTCCCTTATTCTACTAAAGGTTCATAATTCTTAGTTCTTTCGGATAGTAATTATTGATCCTATTTGGTAAGATTTTCATCCACCCTAATGACATCCCTTTATATCTTGCCAGGGCCCAGCCCTTAATAATGGGAGAGCCTGCCTCTAGTGTCAGGTTTTCCTTCCTAAGGTAATTTTGAGCCTTCTCGAGTGTAAATTCAAGGCTTTGCACATCGGGATTCAATACATTACTTAATGCCAATGCGTGGCTTGGAATCAGTTCCTTTCGATTGAGCTTTCCTATATTTACTCCAGCATTCTTTAGATAAAGCACATTCTGGAGATACTTCAAATCATTTTCATATTTTTTTGGGAATATATAAAGATCATCGTGATGGATAAACGGAAAGAACTCATCCACATCTGATATCCAAGGGTCCAAAATTCCCTTCGGAACGTCTGATTTTTCTGGTTTTATCCGTTTCCTATTAAATGTAGATTGCTCAGCTATTTTGCGCAAAACAGTAATAAAAAAGCCTTCTCCGCCTAATTTATGAGGATAGAAACGGTATCCATGTGCTGTGTATTCAACCGACTTTGTATGCTCGATCCCCCAATTATCATCAATTGCAATCTCTATTGACTCAAAATCTCCCGTCCCTATTAACCAATCTGCTATATCTTCATTTTCCTCTTCAGAATAAGAGCAGGTTGAGTAAAGGAGGTATCCGCCTGTTTTCAATGCAGCGATACTTTCTGCTAATATTCGCTGTTGTCTTTCACTACAAAGTTTAACATTCCCTTCCGACCACTCATCTATTGCATCCGTATCCTTTCTAAACATTCCCGATCCGGAGCAAGGTGCGTCCACAACCATAAGATCAAAGTATCCCGGTAATCGGTCAAAGGCCGAAGGATCATTATTTGTAACCACCGTATTTACGTTTCCCCATTTTGTTAAGTTATCCTGTAAGATATTGACACGTGTCTTAATAATCTCATTGGCAACTAGTAGGCTTTCAGGATGTAAACTACTGTTTAGCAAAGTAGACTTTCCCCCGGGGGCTGCACAGAGATCCAGCGCATAAACTGGCTTAGCTTTTATCTCCAACTTACGGATAATATGGTCTATGAACATAGACGATGCATCTTGGGGATAATAGCCACCAGCGTGAAACAAAGGATCAAGCGTAAATAGGGGGCGTTCCTCGAGATAAAAAGCACTCTCGCACCAAGGTACCATGCCCCTACTGGGAAAGGGGCATTCCCTCAATTTTTGAGGATTTAACCGTATTGCCGTTGCCCTTTTGCCCTCTTCGTGTACTCTAATAAATCCTTCAGTATCGAATAATGGATTTACCCCCAGTTTTTTTACTAATGAATTTGGCAGAAAATTACTCATGTGTCCTAATAGTTTGTGCTAAAATTAATATAAATAAAAATGAAGTCAAAATAAGTAGTAAATTACGGGAAAGAGTAAATTTGTGTCATGAAAGATCTCAAGAAATACGCTATTATCCCGGCGACACCAGAAGAACTGTATCTCGCCCTAACAACCGAAATTACAGCCCGTCTTTGGACTGGCGATCTTGTATCGATAGATGCGACAGTAAATGGTGAATTTTCCTTGTGGGATGGGGCGATTGCAGGTCGGTTCCTGGAATTAGAACCTTCTACGAAAATCGTACAGGAATGGTATTTTGGAGAAACTGATCACCCTTCAATTGTTACATTAAAGTTGCATGAGCACAAAAAAGGGACATCACTGGAGATTAGGCAAACCAATATACCAGATGAAGATTACGAAAATATTGCTGAAGGTTGGGAAGATCCCTATATTTCTTCCCTAATTGATTTCTATACGGAAGAAGATTAATTTTTATGAATATCTTCAGAGAGCCTAGTTTAAAAAACTAGGCTTTTATTTTACTTTATTTAATAAAAACATGTAGCCTTTGCCCGAATTTTTTCTCCGAGACCGAAAACAGAAAACTTCCCTTGCGATAAGGTCTTTTTAAGCTCTCTAATATTCCATTATAAGGCCCTTTGGGCTCTTTAGCTAAAAGAACAGCCTAGTTTCGTCCTTTTGTACCTTTCGGGCGTTCTTTCGGGGGAGATCACCATAGTAGGTCAAGAAAGCAAAGCTGATGAGATGACAATCGATATAGAAGAATATAATAGAACACGTTTTTCAAAGCCATTATAATCTTATATCTTTTCTTAAAGAAGATCGGCCATGGTTTATCCGGCTGCTGACTGTGTACAATACGTGGCCGTCCGGTCTCAGGAGTTCCGAGCCTGTTCCCCGGGGTTTCCCTGCCCGGAGCTTCTTCATAGAGGACTTCGGCCGGAAGCATAGTATCGGCAAAGGGAGATAAAAGAACCGGAGGACAAATAAAAGATCCTTTGG
>NZ_DLJD01000049.1:0-10598 GCF_002484085.1 Sphingobacterium sp. UBA7625 | reverse complement strand
ATTGAGGGAAGTTATGACATTTTAGAAAGGAAAAATATCGAACATTTTGTTATTTACAATTTAGACAATGCAATTGAGGTACTATCAGATGAGCCAGCCACCTTTCGATGGCTTAGTAAGGATGAGGTTAGAAGTTTTGAAGATTCTTGACAGGTATGAATGCTACCTTGGTAAGATCTTCCATATACACCGCCAGTTTTTTGAACCTGCTCATGGTATAGGCAAAAGCCTTATAGATGTCACTTATTTCATTCAGCTCAGGTATGTCCTGTTGTAGCCAACGCCCGAATTCCATCCATATAGGTTTTTCGCTCTGCTGTCTGATCGAAAGGTGTTCCTCTGCATTGAGATCTTTGATGTCGCGTTCCAGATTGTATAGTCTAACTGAATAGCTCCATAGCATATTCAGTCCTGTCGGGGCCATTCGTTATTGCATCACTGAAATACCTTCGTACGTGGGACATACAGCACATAAGCATGATGTTTTTATTGTCATGTAAGCTCTGATACCCGACATATCCATCACTTTGGAGATAGCCCTTGTAGTTCCGCAATATTTTTTTTTGGATTTCCTGACCACGTCCGCTATGGTATTCAAAGAATGTCAGGTTTGTTACGGGAGATTGTATCGTCCAAAAGTACCCCCGGTGTGTTTTTCCCTTCTTATTTTTGTCCATTACCCGCACGGTAGTTTCGTCCATCAGATAATCGCTCTTCAGGGCCTCTTTTTGTAGCAATTGGTAGAGCGGATCCAGTAACCTGCAAGCTCTGGATGCGTTTTTATAAGTGTATAAGATAGTGGTTTCTGTACTTTATCACAAGTTTTAAAAGCTCTGTTTTATCATTTTTTTAGCTTATTCTTCCAATTGTGGCAGCGGTTTTCTGTTATGAACCGTACCTGATTTTTCCTGTTGGAAGACCACGCCTCGGACAATCTGTAAAAGTTGGATTTCGCTGATATAATACCCTTGTCCATCTACGCGCAGTGGAGGCATCTCAAACCGGCCTCTATCCATTTTCTTGTTATAGATCACAAAGCCACCATGATCCCAAAACAAAAGCTTGATGCTGCTCATCGAAGCTGCCAGAAAAACAAATACATCTCCGCAGGCGGGATCCCGCCTGAGTTCCTTCCGTATAATGCCACAGAGTCCATTGAAACTTTTACGCCCGTCAACACAAAAAGGGTAAACAAAATATTTGGGGTCAGTGGATGCATTCATTTCAAAGTCCTAAAAGTAAACGGATATATTCCACAGAAATGGCCTGATGGAAACAGATTGTTTTACCATTAATAGCAATACTGGCAAAAAGGACAGGACTGGAATCAGCAAGTCTTATAACCGGATCTGCTGTACTATCGGAAGTTCCAGAAATTGACCATAACTCTTTGGCTTTCCGGAATACTTACCATTTTTACGCTCAAGTTTACGCCAGGTATAGAATGTCCCGGAAGAGATGTTGCGGGATCGACAGAACACATCTGGTTCTACATGATCACTGACCTGGTCATACACCCTGAGTAAAGATAAAATTTCTTCTTTGCTGCGACGAACCGTAACGCGCTTAGGTTTTATGGATATAGAATCGCTCATGCTTATAGTTTTATAGAAAGCAAAAGTATACCCTATAAAAAATTTGTCAAGATGCTACTCAGAATCTTATCAAAAATTCGTATTCTTCAAAAATTCTTGGGTGGATGCAAGATTACTACCATAAAGTTCTATGTTGGATAGTTAATAGAATTCATTAATCTACCTCTCAATGATTGAGATAAGTTTTACCATCATCTCAATTACTTTTTCCTTGGTCAAAGGAATAACATTATTTACAATGGTATAGCCTTCTACAAATGGAATTAGAAAACTTACGATCTCCTCAGGCTTGCTGCAAAATGCAGCAACTAGATCTATCATCCACAAGCAGTACGTTTTATAATAGGTTTCCACAGCGTTTTGCAGTTCCTTATTTCTGGATGCTAAAGTCCATATCTCTTGAAACATCAAAGTTTGATGATTGGATCTGCCATCAATGAGTAACATACTCAATACCTTTTCCAAGAAAACATCTTTATCTGGCATATTCTCGGCTGTTAAAAGTTTGATGGCTTTAGTGAGTTCTTTCTTGCAACTTTCAAAGTAAAATTCCACTGTGGCAATCAAAAGAAGATCTTTATCCTTGTAGTAGTACTGTAGATTACTCAGAGACAAATTAGCATTTTTTGCTACTTTCCTCATAGATAGGTTTTCCGCTCCTTCCTTGATAAGTAAAGTTATTGTTGTCGATAAGATCTGATTTAACCGCTCTTCTTTTTTGTCCATCTGGTAAATTTAACAATAAATATTAAAATATTTTTTTATTTAGGTCAAATGACCTATATTTGTATTAGGTCATTTGACCTAAAATTATTGATATATATTTTATTATGGAATCACAGAAAAAAAGAATTTTGATTGTTGGCGGTTACGGACAGGTAGGGACCAACGTCGCACGTATAATTAGAGAAGCAGATAGCACCATTGAACTTATTCTTGCGGGTAGAAATCCCCAGAAAGGTGAACAGCTGGCCAAAGAATTAACTCCCGCCGAAACTGCCTATATCAATCTGGAGGAAGGATTTACTTTAGCCGAGTTTCGAAAAATTGACCTTATAATATCAGCGTTGGATGACCACAGCAATATTTTAAGGGAATCTGCTATATTGAACGGCATTGCCTGTATAACTGTTAGCGAATTGGCTAATCAGATTTCTACTACGGCATTTCTCAGTTTGCATAAAACAATTTCTGCACCTATAGTATTTGCTGGGCATTGGCAGGCGGGACTACTGACACTTGTTGTAAGGGAATTGTCTTCTCGATTTAGCCGAATCACGCGTGTCGAAACTGCAGGATTATATGATGAAAAGGATCCTGTGGGACCACTAGTTGCAGAAGAGGTCACCGGTTTTGTAGGTCAGGCATTGATCCGCCAGGATGGAAATTGGCTGTATGTCGATTCAAAAGAAAATACAAGAGTGCTTAATCTTTACGATGATTCATTGGTAATAGGTCATCCCATGAGTGCTTTGGATGTTCCCAGTATCGCCGCTTTTACGAGTGCTCACGATATTCGATTTGATTTCGCTGTCGGGGAATCGATTGGTAGCAATAGAGGTTTGACAGCATCACACGATTTATATATTGAGATGGAGGGTCTCTCATTATCAGGCCAAAGGAAGAAACTTCGAACCATAGTCTCCGGTCCTAAAGGAAATTCTCATCTTACTGCTGTCGGTGTATATTTAATTGCTGAGAAGATCTTAGGTCTTAAAGGACAATATGGACAGAAAACCGGAGGTCTTTATCTTCCTGAAACTATGATCTTATCGGAGAACATTATAAGCCGTTTATCAGAATTCGGAATACAAATTATTGAAGAGAACTTTTAAAGCTTTAAGCCATCTTATCGGTTTAATTTTATTATGAAAAAATCGTTAATCATTATGGCACTATTTCTTGTCACATCCAATTTTAGCGCCCAGACAAAGAACAATCATTTAAAACAACATACAAAAATGAATAACACGACAATCCTGCACAAAGCCAATGAATTTGTATCAAATGGCGATTATGAAAGTTTTCTAGATTACTGTACCTCGGACACCAAATGGGTATTCGTAGGAGAACGTACCCTTAATGGGAAAGAAGAAGTCCGAGCTTATATGAAAGAGTTCTATCGGGAACCACCTGTTTTCAACGTGGAAAAGGCTATCGAAGAGGACAATTTTGTTATGGTTACTGGGGAAATCAGATTAAAAAACAAGACTGGGAGATACGAATATTTTGATTACTGTGATATATGGCGATTCGAGAATGGGAAAATAGCGGAGTTGAAAGCATTTGTCATCGAAAAGAAGTAAGTTTAAAACATAAGTGGTGATGCTGAGTGCGTATTCAATTCGGCTAGGAAATGCGGAGAAATGGTAGTTCACTCTAAATCTTAAAGCCAAGAACCCGTTTTACATTCTGTAATCTCCCCTAAAAATAGCTACGATTATTAATGTAGTTTTATAAATTAGGGACAATGAAAAAAAGTAAATTCAGCGAGCCACAGATCATTAAGATCTTATCACTTCAGGAATCAGGTCAATCGGTATCTGACATCTGTCGCGAGCATGGGATCAGTCAGGGAACATTTTATTCGTGGAAAAGTAAATACTCTGGAATGGAGGCTTCTCAGCTCAAACAAATGAAAGATATGGAACGAGAGCTGGCTCAATATAAAAAGATAGTTGCCCAACAAGCTCTGCAGATTACGGTTTTAAAAGATGTTATCGAAAAAAAGCTCTAGGGCCTGTCGAGAAGCGTGAGCTTGTTGGCTACTCGCGAGAGGAGTTTGGAACCAGTCTTCGTCAGGCCTGTAAGTTATTTAATATCAGCACATCGGTTTATTATTACCAAGCCAAGCGCAGCGATGACAGTGAGGTAATAGAGCAATTATCCATCCTTGCGGATCTTCATCGTACTTGGGGATTTTGGATGATGTACCATCGTTTTAGGAAGCTACAGTTTATGTGGAATCACAAACGGGTATATCGTATTTACACTGCGATGCGGCTAAATCTGCGCAACAAGCGCAAGAAACGTTTACCAGCACGAGTAAAAGCTCCGCTATTATGCCCAATTGGGCCAAATATTACATGGAGTCTTGATTTTATGCACGATACACTATCTATGGGCAAGAGCATTCGGACACTGAATATAATAGATGATTTTAATCGGGAGGCATTATCTATTACGGTAGACACCAGCCTTCCTGCAGTCAGAGTGGTCAGAGAACTAGAAAAACTTGTAGAATGGCGAGGAAAACCGGAATGCATACGATCGGACAATGGCCCTGAGTTTCTTGCGGAGGTATTACAGGAATGGTGTTCCCAAAACGGCATTGAATGGCATTTCATCCAACCGGGCAAACCGACCCAAAATAGTCTTATCGAAAGGTTCAATAGAACATTCAGACAGGATGTCTTGGACAGTTATATGTTTGAAAACCTCACTGCGATCAGAAAATACGCCAATGCCTGGGCATGGATGTATAATAATGTCAGACCACATTCTTCGCTAGGGCAACTTACACCTGTAGAATTTTTAATGAAATATGGGAAACAGGAGAATTTCCCAACCTTCCAACGAGATAATAACAATAAATTCGATTGGAATTATTTAGTTTTGAATATAGCTAGTTAGGGTGAGATTACACTATTATTAGCTTCTTTATTGTATTCTTATCTGTTCCAATCTGAGGAAATATTCCCACCTGTCTATTTCGGTGATACTGGGCCAATTATTTCGCTAGTCAATGGGCCACTTTCCGATTACAATAATATGCAATTCAATTAAGATTCCAATTTCTTTTTTCTACGATAGGATTCGCCTGTCAGTTCGACTCTATGCGAGGAGAAAGTAACCCTGTCCAGAATGGCATCGGCAATAGTACTTTCGCCTATCAGTCCATGCCATTTTTCTACGGGTATCTGAGTAGCTATTATCAGTGAGGCACTATTATAGCGATCTTCTATGATATCCAATAGTGCCGTCCTTGCCTGCTGATCTATGGAAGTGAGTCCAAAGTCATCAAGTATAAGTAATTCCGCTCTTTCGAGCTTTTTGAGCAATTTATGGTAAGTTCCATCCAGTCTGGCAATTTTCACCATATCAAAGAACCTACCCGTATTGAGATATAGTGTCCTGAACAGCATCTGACAGGCTTTGATACCTATGCACTGTGCGAGGAAGCTTTTTCCGCAGCCAGCAGGGCCTGTCAGGACAATGTTCTCCCGGCGGTTTATAAAGCCCAGTGAAAGCAGTCTTTCAAACATATTTCTGTCAAGGCCCCTGGAAGGATTGTAGTCAATATCTGTGGCGGAGGCCTTTTCCTTGAAAGAAGCCCTGTAGATCAGATTATCAATATTCTTATTCTGTCTGGCTTCCCATTCGGCATCGATGATGGTCGCCATAAAGTCATCCAAACTCATTTCACGATAAAGATTATCACTTAGGCTACTGCGATAGAGTTCAGCCATGGTCATCATACGCATCTTGCGCATTTTTTCAATTGTTGTGTTTTCGTTCATATTGTTATTGTTTTATACTATCTGTAGATTGAGGTATCCCGTAGATTTTCATGTACAGGAATGTGGAAAGTCTGTTGCTCCAAACCTTCTTCGAGGGTATCAAGTCTGTTTTTTAGGATATTATGTATTGTTTGATAGGATGATTTGTGATGAGAAAGTGCTCTTTTACATGCATTTTCAACGCGAGAAGTACCATATGTTTTAACAAAAGAAAGTATTCCCTGAGCCTGCTTGTAGCCCAATTCGGGGTAATTGTACTGCCCGATCAGTTTGCGGATATATTCCTGTGCATATGGCCCAACANNGTGCGAAGAAGGCATATGATCCCCTATGGTGGCATAATTTCCTGGACGAAAGCTTCTCTGATGCTTGGCGATACGTTGAAAGTTATAGAAGACTTCTACTGTTTCATTGTTGTATTGGACTTCGACGTAATGTCCGATATAACGGTGAGGTACACTGTAGTAGTTTCGATCTACACTCAGGTAGACATGGGATATCTTCTGCACTTTCGCCCGTCTGAAATACCTCAGGTTATATGTTGATACAGGAAGCGGGGTCAGATATTCTTTTTCCAGATCAATGAACTGGCTTCTTCTGGTTGCCCCCCCATGTGAGAAAAGGTAGTCATTGTATAGCACCAACTGCTCCGCTATGGCCACATTGAGCTCTTTCAGACTAAAGAAGGTCTGCTTATCCAGTGGGTAAAAGATACGCTGATAAACCAATGTTACGCTACGCTCTACAAGTGCTTTATCCTGTGGGTGATATGGCCTTGCAGGATCAACTACACAGTTATGGAAGAGAGCAAAGTCTGCAAGTGTCTTGTTGATTTCAGGAGCATATTTAGAGCCCTTACTAACAGCTGATTTCAGGTTGTCGGATACAATAGCCTGGGGCACACCGCCTGACCACCTAAGGCAGCTCTCAAGACAGTCGATAAAGTCTTCACGCTTTTGGCTGGCAACGGCTTTTACAAACGTATATTGACTGCAGGGGTAAACGGCTACGAAGATTTCCACGGGAATAACTTCACCGGTGATCCGGTCAACATACGACATCTTTTTACCTGTAAAGTCTACAAAAAGCTTTTGCCCCGCTCTATGTTCCAGCTTTCCTGAGGCTTTGACCTGACCCCGCCATTTTCTGTAATGGGTTGTAAACTGTGTATAGCGATATCCATCTGGATATTCAAGGAGATAGTTGTGCCATATGGTCCGTAGCGTCGCTCCAGGGCGTTTGAGTTCATTCTGTATTTTACTGAACTCAGAGGATAGGGTTTCGTAACGTTTCTTTTCTGTCTGGTCTTCTTCTGTGAAAAGGTCGTGAAGCTCGGCATCATCCATGCCCAACAGTTCGGAGTGATCCAATTCCAGTAAATTAAACCGACTAATATAGCTATCTACCGTTTTACGGTTGATGTTCATCATCTGGGCAACCTTACGGTTACTAAGTCCTTTTTTCTTAAGAAGGATCAGTGTTCTAAGTTCCATTTTGTCTTTCCGTTGTCCTGCCATGCTGCTGTGATATATTTATACAACAGCAACTTAAGCAGTTTAAGGGAAAGTGGCCCAATGACCTCCGTTTCTAAGTGCGAATGGCCCAATGACCTCCGAAATTAAGGAGATTTTTTGGCCCAGCGACTTCCGAAATAATTGGCAAATCAAACCGAATTAACTGGCCCGGTGACCTCCGTTATAGACAGCATAAGGGTATAAAGCTAGTTAAGCTTTGGGAAGCCGGAGAAAGTGATGCGGATTACAATAAGGAAATAGAGTTTGGAACTTTGGATATCTGTCTAAACATTACACGCACTCGTGCTAATATAACCAGTATAACCTTTGGTGATAAAACTATTCATTTTGATCCGTTGACAGGTGCTGCCTATTTATTTAAACTTCGTGATGCTTCTGGAAGAGAAGTTAGCTTAAAGCCATATCTGCTAAAATATGCTTCTGAGGTTACCAATAAGAGTGAGGTTCTAAAGAATATTACTCTGGATTATTCAACGGATAGAAAATTATTCCTAGATATTGAAAATGGAGTATTAACCATTGACAACTTCTCTGTTACTGGGTTTCTAACTATAGATGATTTAAGCACTAAAAAATATTTTACGTTGACAGATCAGGTGTGGATGATCATGGAAGAACTTTTTAATAAAAGAAGGATGTCGTTATCGAAGAGTGGGTTGATCTGGAATATTCGTGAGCCTGATATTAATATTTGATGAATTGATGCACTAGTTTACGAAATAGTGGTACAACATGAGCAGATCGGTGTCGGATACGAAAATCCAGATACTGTCATTCCGAAAATATTCATGATTTCACGCAATCTGCCGAAACTGTAACGCAAACTGTCGTGCCAGGGGAATAATTCAATAAGACTATTATTCAATTATTCAAACGACACGGTCATGAAAGAAAAGCCCCATTCGATTTTTCGTTAGTGTTTGCTTTTAAAGGAACTCAAGAGGGCTTCGCCGTTTTGAGCGCTTCAAGGCAGAAGCCATGCAAGGTCTTTACGAAGGTAAAAGTTTGTCTCCCAATGATGGCGTTCTAGCGCCGTTAATGAAGCATCTGTTGGAATCAATGATGATATTTAGTATCGCCTACAATACTGCTGTTATACTTTAAAATAACTTAATTGAAAGAGAATAAGGCTGTTGTAACTTCATAACAGCCTTATTCTCATATAGATGTTTACGTTTTTATAGTAAAAATCTAAAACTGAATATATCTATTTAATTTTTTTATTCAGCAATAGGAATTTTATAAGTTAAAGTATACCAAGTAATTAATACAAAGAGTAGCAAAGAAAAAATTAGTAATATTAATTCAAAAACATATGAACCTTTGTTTCTTTTAGTTTCCTCGATAATAAACTCTTCACCCTTTTTATGACGAATGTTAAAATCTAAATTCAATACAGTTTTTATTGTGTCTAAAAGAGGACTTATCAATAAAATATAAGCTGAAATTATGATGACATTTTGATTACTTTTATGAAGAAGCATAATTAAAATGCCATAATAAATAATTGTAAATGTGTATTTTACCTTCATGAGAAGTATAGTAGTTTGATAACTCAGTTTCTTTAATTAAATATTTAATTAGCTGGTGGTGTTTCTGCGCCTTCATCTCCGGGATCACCAAAGTCTGCCCAATCAGTTGGAGGTGCTGTTACTTCGCTTCCGAAAAAATACTCTCTAGCTAAGCAAATTCCAAATGTTATTGCCATTCCTGCAGCATTACTTCCTACGGCGGTTCTAAACGCAGAGGTCGCAACATTCACAATCCCTTGATATCCGAGATTATAGCCAGTAATAACACCATGTAGTTGTTTAAAAAGTTTAAATGATCCAACAATTGCACCTCCTACGGCCTCCAATGCACATGCTCCGACATCTTGCCAGGTCATATCTGCTGGGGGCTGGGAGGGGTCAGTGTCAGGTGTAGTAGAATCATCCCCCGATGCTCGCAAACCGATTCTTTTTGTATCATCTTTAAATGGATTCAGTTTTTTACCCATCAATCGTGCTATTTTAGTGCCAGATAATTCATGATTTGTCCTTAATCTAGCGGATATGTTATAGAACACGTCTGATTGTATTTCGGCATTTTCTTGCGTTAATTCAGGGTGTTTATTCATAATCACCAAAACATTTGCTAGATTTTTAGCATTTAATGATAAAAACTTTTCAGCATCCAAATTATTCTTTAAATAGAATTCATTAAGATCATTATAACTAGGGTTAAGTTTCGAAAGATTAACGTAATCTTTCACCAGGGCAACCCCACCTGACTTGTTCAGTTCCTTAAATATTATCATAGTGTTTACAACAATACTGTCTAAGGAGCTTGCAAATGTTTCACTATTGACCAAATTGTTGGATATTTCGTCAATCTTGTTGTTTTCTTTTACTGATAGAGATGGTTCTTTTTTGCAGCTATTAAAAATAATAATTGAGCAAAAAAAGAAGAATGTTAATAATGTTTTCTTCATAATTATTATGATTTGGTTAATAAACAATTACTGAATATAAAAAGCATTTTCCATAAATGCAAGTCCAATTGAAAGATAAAGTACATAAAACATTATAATTATAAATGAATCAAATGTTTAACGTTTTAATTATACATCTATGAAAAATGGTATCCTTATTTACTAAAACTCGAAGAAGAGTTGCCAAAACCGTTCGGAAGCAGGATGTAAACCTTGATTACTTGCCTACCCAATATCTTTGTGAGTATATTAAGTCATTAGGTTTCCATGCGGTAGAATATCGAAGCGCAATGAAGGCCGGAGACTATAATTTGGCAGTTTTTAATGATGCTGACTTAGTTTGTACAGAAGTAACATTATCATGTGAAATGCTTGAAAATATGATTGGTAAGTTTTATATAGTTTAGGTGAAGAATGTGAAATGATTTTGGTCGATTGGAATAGGATGGAATTAATCGATTTGAGAAACCGAAAT
>NZ_DLJD01000015.1:0-71791 GCF_002484085.1 Sphingobacterium sp. UBA7625 | reverse complement strand
CAAATAAATTTGAGACAGCCTCATTCAAAACAGGTTAACGAGGACTCTTGTTAAGCTTTAATAAATAAACCTGCAATATTAAGTACAGCTTCGGCAGAAAGTGGTTCATCAAAAGACTGTGTTGCCGCACTTGTTGATATTTTTCCCATCGAACCGGATAAGGTTGTGATATCGACTCCTCCCTGTATCACATTGTTTTCACCAGCATATATAGGGTTTACTACTGCCCCGATTCCAGTGTCATTGCTTCCTGTAATCCAGGGTTTCTGATCGGCGGCACCGCCACCACGAGCACGTCGCATCTGACGAATATGTGACGCATGTCTAGCCTCAACAGAGTGGATCTGCAATGCAGCAGTCAGCACCACTCTATTTCCTAATAATATGCCTGCCTGTCCTTTATATGCCCGTACTCCAGTGTCTTCAAAGGCTTGAGCAACAGCTAAAAATGTGTCGTAATCACTAAAGACATTGCCAAAGGTACCTCCAGCTGTAAAGTCAAAAGTAGGCTTTGAGACAGCTTTATTGCCCAGTACCTGTTTTAGAAAATTAACGTGGGCGACCTCATGATCACGGATCGTGGTAATTGCTCCAAGGGGTTTTCCAGATGGAATGAGACCTGCTTTAGCAACACCCATTGTATAATATTCAGCTTCAAGGTATTCTAACGTTAAAGCATAATTAAGAACACCGTTGACATCTGTGGGGGCCGTGGCGCCATAAGCCTTTTTGAAGAGCTCACCAATAAAAAATGGTAATGCTGCCAAGCTTACTTTTTTGCTCATCGAAGCCAGGTTTTTAATGGCTTCCCGTCGCGGACTGATACGATCGCTGAATTCAGGATCTATCGTATTTATTTGTTCAAAAACATTTAAAAGATTCATGATAATCAAATTTTAGGTACATTAATAAGTTGGTAGATCCTTTACATCGATTTTAGATTTGATAAATGGGGCTGCGGCACTCAAGACGACGCTTGGGCTCTTGGCTACATCTAGTCCGTTCGAATCTACCACCTCTTGGTTGGCAAAAGTGCCATTATCTATCATGTCGCGAACCCATGCTGCGTGTCGTGCTTCGACAGAAACGATCTTACCTGCCAATAATAAATAATTCGGATCTTTAATTAACCAACCTGCACCGTTGTAAGCAGAGACACCGAGATCTTCAAATGTCTTTGCCGTTGCTAAAACACTGGCGCGACTGCCGAAATTAATGCCGGACAGATTAAATTCAAGACTGGATATCGCCTTGGCTCCCAATGCTACTTTGAAAAACTCGCGATGGGCAATTTCGTGGTCCCTGATATCAGTAAAAAAAGCCTTTTCCAGATCCGTGATCCCAGAATAAGGATTGTTGACCAACTGAATGTAAAAGGCGGCTTCGAGCTGCTCCAGAGCATAGGCATAATTCAATATTGCAATGTCACCACTGCCAAAATACATGCCTTTCCCGCCATTGTCCATGTCGTCATCATGGTCTTTTTTACAGCTCGATAGCCCGAGAAGAGCGAGTGATGCAGCACCTGCTCCTGCAAATTTTAAAAAATCTCTTCTTCTGAGATCTTTCATTTCTAGTTCACTACGATGATTCAATAGTGGTTCATTGTTATCTGTCATCTTTTCCATAACAAAAGTCTTTAGTTTATAATTTTCTGTACTTATTGTCATTTACGACTTTTTGAGATGCTTGGATTGCTGAATTTGATTTTTATTAAAATATTATATCTTTTCCGCTTTCAATAACAAATTATCGTGGCGGAATTGTATATGTTCAGACTAGGTTGCTCAAATTTTTTTGTTTTCTGTTGTTTGATTAGGCAGCGAAGGGGGGAAGAAAGAAGCTAAAAAATGGAGTCCGGATACCTGTAATGAAAAAAACATTGGATAAATAGTTCTTTTCTGTAACTATTCAACTAATCTCTTGTTTAATTCCCCGTAAAATACTATCTTTTTTACAATTTTGAACTTAGAAACAAGGAATAGCAATGTCATTAATAGATTTATCAAAACGTGTAGCGTTAGGAATAGATATCGGAGGAACAAACACTAAATTCGGGGTGGTCAATCATCGTGGGGAAGTTCTTGAAAAAGGAAGCATACGAACAGATGATTATGAGCATGTTGAAGAATTTATTGACGCTTTATATGAAAAGGCTCACCCTTTTATTGAAAAGTTCGGTGGTGAAAATAGCTTCGACGGAATTGGAGTTGGAGCTCCCGATGCGAATTATTATACAGGTACAATAGACCATGCTCCGAATCTTCCTTGGAAAGGTGTGATCCGATTTAGTGATTTAATGACTGCCAAATTTAAAATTCCGTGTACCATCACCAACGACGCAAACGCTGCGGCCTATGGTGAAATGCTTTTTGGAGCTGCGCGAGGAATGAAGGATTTTATTATGATTACTTTGGGAACGGGCGTAGGAAGCGGTATCGTGGCCGGAGGTAAGCTTATTTATGGGCATGATGGATTTGCTGGAGAATTGGGCCATACTATTGTCAAGCCGGGCGGAAGAAAGCACTGGAGTACAGGGTCTGAAGGGAGTTTGGAAGCTTATGCTTCTGCAACAGGGATTACAATTACAGCCAAGAAAATGAGGGCCGAATTTCCTGAGTCGATGTTGAATCAATATCCTGAAGACGCGATAAATTCTAAAACGGTCCATGAATGTGCAGTGAAGGGGGATCCCATAGCCATTGAAGTATTCAGGTATACCGGGCAAAAATTAGGTGAGGCATTGGCAAATTTTGTGATGTTCTCCTCTCCTGAAGCTATTCTATTGTTTGGTGGGGTGATTAAGGCCGGTGATTTTATTTTAAAACCAGCGAAATTACATATGGAAAGAAATCTTTTTCCCTTATTTAGAAATAAAGTGAAACTCGTTTTCAGCGAGCTGGAAGAAGCTGATGCCGCTATTCTCGGCGCCAGTGCATTGGTTTGGGAAAAATAATAGCTATCACGCGTTATATTGTAGGTGCAAGTAAGTTGTATGTCCAAAAAGTAAAAGCAATCCTTTGAGAATTACATGGTTGAAATGAAGATGAAATAAGTTAGGAGAAATTCAATAAAAGCAGGGGGATCCAGTTTTTTTGGATCCCCCTATTTAAGTGTTGTCAAATAGAATGTTATATGTTGCTAACCCAAATTTTCGTATATGCTGTTCATTAGCTTACGTATCTGCGCATTGTTTTGATCTGAAAACAAAAATTCATCTGCATAACGATTTACACTTCTTATGAATTCAAGTAAATCTTTGCTATTAAAATTTTGATCAAAATGGGTAAAATGCCCTTCCTTGGATTTTAAGTAATTAAACAAAGATTCTACGGAAGTATTCATTGCCATTTCAGATTGTACTAATTGAAGTAGCAATAGGTAATCTTCTTGTACTTTTTTAAGATCTACCATGGTAATGGAATTTCTTGAACCAATGTTTTGAATGCTTCATCTCTGACTAAGATAGGTAAGAATAATTGGATTTCCCCTCCGCGAAGATGCGGATTTACAATATCTTGACCGATAGGTTGTCTTGCTGTGATTCCCTCCCAAACTTTTAATACCTGCTGCTGAGGTACAGTGTAAACGTAGAATTTGCTAAAGTTGTTCCACGCAGGTTGTACAGCTGTACCACCGATGACTTCTCCAATAGACTTAGGCTGCTTCTTCGTCCAATATCCTCCAGCGGGATTACCACCGGTCACGCGATATATTTTCGTTCCTGCAGGGAGCTCCTTTGCTTCCGCATTCACAAAGTTGGCTGCTTCAACTGCTGGTAAGTCAAGCTCCGGATTATTCCATTGGGGATGTTTTTTTCCCGTTGTCATACCATTAGCTACATAATTTGATTTAGCAATCCCGGGTATATTGTCCCAGTCCGCAATATATACGCGCTGATGGTAGATGCTTTGGGCTGTTTCAAGATTTTTTAACAGATCAGCTTTACTCCCGGTTTTTGCAAATGCTTCTTTAAGCATCGCCCCATTGAGCCCTTTTTCAATCCAGGTGCTTAATTTACTCTTTGTGCCAACGCCCAATGATGATTCGAGATCGTCCATCCAGGCTGTCGAGTTTTCAATTTCTTCTTGGATGATGTCGTCGTCGGAAGAACAGCTGATTATAAAATGACTAGTTGAGATCAAACAGATCAAAAACAAGTGTTGGAAGAATTTAATGAAAAAATTTTTCTCAGTTTTAATGTGAATAGATTGCATGGTAACTAAATGTTAATTTATATTGATGGTTTAGTTTCGGTATTTAGTTCATTATACGAGTTAGATGCAAATTTAAATATTTGTAATTTATACTCAAAGTTAAAATTTATTTTTTTTGTATAAAGTTCCGTGTGTTAATTTAACGTTTGTTCGCGTGATATTTATAAATCAGATCACGATTGCATAGAAAAGAACCATTGCAAATAATTATGAAAAGGCATAATATTTGCTCAGTAAATTATTTAAAACTTTTTATCATAACTAAAAACAAATTTAAATAGCTGAAACAGCCAAAGGCAGCATGAGCCGGGTGAATCGGACGATTGAGTTCACGAATACTTTAAAATATCAATGTAATGAGTAAACGAACTCATTTCTATTGATGAGACCAACACTTATAAATAATTTAAACGGATGAAGAAGACCATTTTACTTTTTGTATTACTATGTACTGCTTTTTTTTCAAGAGCAGATCAACTCCATGCCTTAACACAAGCTCAGGCGGAGAAGGCGGTTGGATACCTTAAAAAAGAAACAGTTGTTGTCTTGTGGTGCAGCTGCTGTGATAATGAAACACCTAAAAAGATCACCATTAACGAAGTCTTTTATAAAAAATATCCGGATGGAACATATTATTCCGTAGTATTGAAAGGCAGGGATGAGAATGGCAATGAAGTTGAAGAATCTGTAGACCTTGCTTATGTATTTGTGAAAAAGGGAAAAAAAGCAAAGAGCTTGGGTAAGGTGTTAAAATTTGAGTGCGACCCCTGTACAAAACCATTTGACTGGTCTGCCTAGAAGATGATACTAGTTTTAGTTTGTCGAGCTATTTAAGAAAAGTCTACTAGGGACGAGCCAGTAGCCTGTTTTTATTTTGCTCAATATGATATTTGGGCTGATCGACATTTGTATTTTCTTCGAATAGCATGTAAACCATACCTGAGGGACGAAATATAAAGTATTTTGGAATAAAAAAACTCCCGAGATTTTAAAATCGGGAGTTTTTTTATGTGCGGAAGAAGGGACTCGAACCCCCACGCCTTGCGGCGCCAGATCCTAAGTCTGGTGCGGCTACCAATTACGCCACTTCCGCATTAGGATTTCTTTTGATGTCGCAAATATATAAAGCTAAGCTATATCTTGCAAGTATTCTGCAAACATTCGATGTACAGCGCACATTATGAGGTAGATATTTTCAATACGATTTTTTATCATTAAATGCATTCTCTTATCCTTGTTTTTTTAACCCATCAAATTTAAAAAAGAGATTTTACTACTTTTGATCTGATTTTTTTGATATTAAGCGTTGCTTTTTGCCAAATTTAAAATAGTTGAAACGGATTGTAAAAAGTTCTTCTGTAATATATTGAAATTGTTTTTTATTGTGCTTAAATAAGAGCTAACATATTTTGACGAATGACAGGAAATCTAATGAAAACACTAATCACACTTGTTGCCGTACTCTTTATTCATCTTTCCTCCTTTGCACAGAAAAAGTTTGAAAGTCATTATCCCAGTGGAAAGATAAGGTCGACAGGACAATACGATGAAACCGGTAAAGAGACAGGTATATGGAAAATGTTCTATGAAAGCGGAAAACCCGAAGCAATGGTAAGATTCCGAAACGGAAAAGAAACAGGTGAATTTAGGTCCCATTATGAAAGTGGAAAATTAGAAGAACTGGGGAAATATGAAAATGGAATTAAAATTGGCATATGGGAGAGCTATCATGAAAACGGGCAACTTCGTGCAATCTGGCAATATGAAAATGGTGAAAAAAGCGGGATTTCCAAAACATACCAATCCACGGGGAAGCTCGCCGAAATCGGAAATTATAAAGATGGACAAGCCATAGGCGAATGGAAAGTCTATCATACCAACGGAAATCTTCATGAAATCTGGAACTATGAAAATGGAGATCCCAAAGGGGAATTTCGAGAATATTATGACGATGGCGGGCTGAAACGAATTGGAAACCGCCATGGCTATGCCGCCGAGGGTGAATGGAAAATGTACTATCAAAATGGTACGTTGGAAAAAATCGGAACCTACAAAGACAATAAGGAAAATGGTGAATGGAAGCATTATAATCTTAATGGAGAGTTATGGGAAATCGGTGCCTATGAGGATGGCAAGAAGATTGGGGACTGGAAATTATACGGGAATAAAGGCATTTTGCTACAAAACATAAGATATGAAAAGGGAATAGCGGAAGGTCTAAGCCAGTTTTATCATGAAAATGGAAAGCTTAGAGAATTTGGTCGTTATCAGAATGGCAAAAAGTCTGGCGAATGGAAATTTTATGATGAACAGGGAGAGCTTATAAGAACTGAAAATTATCAAGAAGAATAGTTTTGAGGTAAAAACTATCCATTTGGAAACAGATGAAATATAAAATTGTATAAGGACTGTTTAGCTAAAAACGTTGATGTTGTTTTACGGAAATCATTTTGAAGGCTACCCTTCATTTGCAATGGGAGCTGTTTTAGTCTTTGGACAGCTTTCCCTTAATTTTTGAAAATGTTTGGTAGTCATTGGATAAGTGCTCACTGTAAAGCTTAAAGGAATATATCGTATATTGGTCTTCAATTTAAACCCAATAGCTCACTTTTAAATGAAACGATTAATCTATACAATTTTAGCCGTTAGTTCTATTTTTACTGGCTGTACCGGAATGAAGGGCCAGCGAGATAACAACAACGGCTGGAAACCATTGTTCAATGGAAAAGACATTAAAAACTGGTTTGTCAAAATTCATCATCACGATGTCGGCGTGAATTTTGGCAATACCTTTAGGGTTGAAGATGGAATAATTAAGATTAGATACGATCAGTACGGTGATTTTAACGACCAGTTTGGACATTTATATTATAAAACACCCTTTTCTTATTATCATTTGAAATTTGAATATCGTTTTGTCGGTGATCTTCAAAAAGGTGCGCCTTCCTATACGCTTCGTAATAGTGGTGTTATGTTTCATTCTCAGGATCCCAGAACGATGTTGAAAGAACAGGATTGGCCAATATCCATAGAAATGCAACTTTTGGGCGGATTGGGAGATGGTCAACCACGACCTACTGGTAATATGTGCTCTCCAGGGACTAATGTGGTCTACCAAGGCAAGATGGCATCCTCACATTGTTTAAATTCAATTTCAAAAACTTATGATGGCGATCAATGGGTGAAAGGAGAATTGATCGTATTGGGCGACTCGTTAATAAGGCATATTATTAATGGAGATACTGTCCTGGAATATTCCAAACCACAGATCGGAGGCAGCGTAGCAAATGGATATGATCCAAAAATTAAGATTGACGGTAAATTGTTGAGCAGTGGGTTTATCGCATTGCAGAGTGAAGGGCAACCCGTAGACTTTAAAAATATTTGGATTAAAGAACTCCCTAAACCAAGGGATTAAAAACAATTCCTCCTTTTTTTGTAAAATGTCCAAGTTTGTAAGATATACAGTAAGGTCGGAAGAGTATATACATAAAAAGAGCCTAGGTGGACTGTTACTGCCGGGTTCCTAACCATATGCTCACAATATTCCTGTCAAGATACGCTGATAGATGAATTTTACGAGACAGTGAAAATAATGGATCAATTATATAAATGATATAGAACATTTCTAAAATAAAGAAGCAGGACATAGATCCTGCTTTTTTATTTTAGAAACGTCCCGCTCAGACCACTTTTATCAAACAAACTATCGTTATTTAGTATGTTTTTATACTATTTATATGTTTTTTAAAAATTTTAAAACTAAAATAAGTATATTTATGTTCTAATTCGAGGTGTATGAAATATCAACTTTTAAAAGAGGTCTTAGTGCTGATAGAAAAATTTGAAGAAGAGAATTCGACAATAAATATGTACAGCAATCAAGTGGAAGGATTTAAGGAATGGATTGCACAACAGGCTGTACAGCCTGTTGTGGAGCCCACTTGGGAAGGTAAGGAAAAAGGACGTAGCCCAGAAAGTGTTATTAGTACCTTAATTGTACATATGAATAGATTCGCAAAGAATTATTCAAAAGCTGCTATTTGGGGCTCTGATTTTTCAACGCAGGAGGAATTTATTTACCTGATCACCTTAAAATCATTTGGAGAGATGACGAAAATGGAATTGATCAAAAGAAATATCCATGAGAAACCAGTCGGTATAGCAATTGTTAACCGATTGATCAAGCAAGGATGGATAGCTCAGAAAGATTCGCAACAGGATAGGCGTAGTAAGCTAATTAATATTACAGAAAAGGGACTGCAAGTATTAGAGGGGCAAATGCAAAATATACGTCATGCGACTCAAATTGTTTCAGGTGATTTAACTCATCTCGAGAAAATGGAATTGATACGATTGCTCAATAAGTTAAGTGATTTTCATCAAGCAATTTATGAAAAGAATTTTGCACCGGACAGATTGCTGGATGAACTAAAATAAAAGAATAGAGATACAAAGAAAATGAAAAAAAAGATAGCTGTAATTGGTGCTGGTTTTTCTGGGCTTTCTGCCGCGGCCTATTTATCCAAAGCAGGGTATGAGGTTCATGTCTTTGAAAAGCATGAACAGGCCGGGGGCCGTGCCAGACAGTTTTCGACTCCCGAAGGCTTTCGTTTCGACATGGGCCCCAGTTGGTACTGGATGCCAGATATTATTGAATCGTTCTTTTCAGACTTCGGTTGCAGTACTTCGGATTTTTTTGATCTTGTATCACTCAATCCACAGTTTGAGATGGTATTTGATTCTGCGAATTTCAGTATCCCCGAATCTTATGAAGAATTAAAACTGCTATTTGAAAGTATTGAACCCGGAGCTGCTTCCAAGCTGGATAAATTTATGCAGTCCGCGAAATTTAAATATGAAGTCGGAATGCGTGATTTTGTCAACAAGCCCTGTCATAGTTGGGGGGAGTTTCTTTCGCCAAAAATTGCGTTTAGTGCTCTTAAACTAGATTTGCTTTCCAATTTCAGATCCTATGTGGCCAGATATTTTTTAGATAAACGATTACGCACTTTGATGGAGTTCCCTGTGATTTTTTTGGGCGCTTCACCAAAAGAAATTCCAGCGCTATATAGTTTAATGAATTATGGGGGATATGCGCTAGGCACACATTACCCTAAAGGAGGTTTTTATCAGCTGGTATTAGCTATGCAGAAGGTAGCGCAAATACAGGGAGCTACCTTCCATTTTAACCACAATGTGGAAGCGCTGGAAATTAAAAATAAAACCATTACTTCACTCATTATTGATGGCAAAAAAATAGCGTTTGATTTCGTTGTTGCTTCGGCCGATTATCACCATATAGAAACACTGCTGCCTGAAGATTTAAAAAACTATACTGATTCGTATTGGAAAAATAGAACATTTGCACCCTCTTGTCTTATTTACTACTTGGGTATGAAATCAACTATCCCCAACTTAACCCACCATACACTTTTCTTTGAACCTGATCTGGATGAACATATAGCGAGTATATATGGTGATAAAAAGTGGCCAGAAAAGCCATTGTTCTATGTGTGTTGTCCGTCAAAAACGGATACGCATGTCGCGCCAGAAAATCAGGAGAACCTCTTTTTGTTGATGCCGGTAGCAACAGGTATTAATGATGATGATAAAACACGGGAAGAGTACTTATTAAAAATGCTTAAGCGTCTTGAACGGCATACCGGAGCAGGCAACCTCTATGAACAGATCGTATATAAGCGAAGTTATTGTGTAAGGGACTTTGTTAACGATTATAATGCGTATGGGGGCAATGCATATGGCCTGGCAAATACATTAAGGCAAACTGCTGTTTGGAAACCGAAAATTAAAAATCAAAAAATCCATAATCTATTTTATACAGGACAATTGACCATTCCCGGTCCTGGGGTACCACCATCCATTATCTCTGGAAAAATAGTTGCTAAAGAAGTCATTGATCTAAATCTATAAAACCATGAAAAAGCTGTTTGATGAACTTGCTTATGAGGTAAGCAGAAAGACAACCGAAAAATATAGTACAAGCTTTTCGCTAGGCATTTTGGCCCTGAAACCTAATATTCGCAACAGTATTTATGCGATCTATGGTTACGTGAGATTGGCCGATGAAATAGTCGACAGTTTTCAAGGCTACGATAGAAAACGACTTTTAAGTCGCTTGCATCTGGAAACAGATTGTGCATTGGAAGAAAGAATTTCTTTGAACCCCATATTACAGTCATTTCAGGAAACTGTTCATAAATATGCCATTGACCGTGATCTCATTAATCAATTCCTCCACAGTATGTCAATGGACCTGAAAAAGTTGGATTATAATTCAGCGTTATACAATGAATACATATATGGTTCCGCAGAGGTCGTCGGATTGATGTGCTTACAGGTATTTACAGAGGGTAATAAACAACGTTATGAAGAGCTAAAGCCTTATGCCATGAAACTTGGTTCTGCATTTCAAAAGATTAATTTTTTACGTGATCTGAAAGAAGATTATCATATTCTCGGGCGCACTTACTTTCCCAATCTGAATATGGAAGTGTTCGATAATAAGCTGAAAGGCCAAATCGAAGACGAAATCCATCAAGAATTTAAAGAGGCATTTTTGGGTATAAAAAAACTGCCTAAATCAGCCCGATTTGGTGTTTATCTGGCCTATAAGTATTACCTTTCTCTTTTTGCAAAAATTAGGAAGAAATCTTCTAAAGATATTTTGGAAAATAGGATCAGGATAGCCAATACAGAAAAAGCTTACGTCGCATTTAAAAGTTATTTGCGCTACAAAGCAGCATTTTTATAAATATCAAACAATGGGTATCATGAATATTTTAATCGTAATAATCATTTTTATTTCTATGGAGGGAGCTACTTGGTTGATTCATAAATATATTATGCATGGCTTTCTTTGGATACTGCATAGAGATCATCATGATCATAGCAATAATGGGTTTTTAGAAAAGAATGATTATTTCTTTGTGATATTCGCTCTTCCCACAATTGCGTTAATGTATTATGGCTCATTAGAGAATTATAATTATCTATTTTACATTGGCCTGGGGATTATGTTATATGGTATGGCTTATTTCTTTGTGCATGATATTTTTATACATCAACGTTTCAAATTTTTGAGCAAAACAAAAAATAGGTATTTTCTGGCGCTGAGACGAGCACATAAACAACATCACAAGCATCTTGGAAAGGAAGAAGGCGAATGTTTTGGTTTTTTATATGTGCCAATCAAATATTTTAACATGTATAGTGAAAAAGAAAAGTAATGATACAGTATACCTACGCCCTGATCCTATTTTTTACAGTATTTATCTGCTTTATAGCTTCATTCGATAAGCGAATCCGATTCGATCGAGCGTTTATCCCTTTTTTTAAAGCATCAATAATTGTTGCGGTTTTTTTTATTGCTTGGGACGTGTGGTTTACCCATCGTGGTGTATGGTGGTTCGATACTCGGTATACAGTGGGATTAGTTATTGCAGGATTACCTTTGGAAGAATGGTTGTTTTTTATCTTTATTCCTTTTTCCTGCATATTTACTTATTTCTGTATCGATAAATTTTTCGAGTTGAAAGCGCTTAGTGCGTTCAACAATATAGTGGTTTTTGTAAGCATTATCGTTTGTGCCGTTGTGGCACTTCGCTACAGCGATCGCATATATACATTAGTCACCGCCCTGGTTACGATATTGACGTTGTTGGTTTTCCATTTTGTCCTCCGAGTACAATGGATTAGTCAGGCCTCATTAGTCTTTACAGTTCTTATGCTGGGATTTTTACCTGTTAATGGCATTCTTACCGGAACTGGATTAGAATCGCCTATCGTCAATTATAATCCAGCCGATTTTATAGGCTTTCGGGTGTTTACCATACCTATTGAGGATGCGGTATATGGATACACACAGTTTTTATTGGTTCTTTATTTCTTTAAAAAATTTCAAAACAACGCCCATGTTAAAAATGCATAAATGGTGGATAACCATTATAATGATTGGTTTTACCTTGGTGATTGTGGCTGCATGTTCTTCTATTCCGCCCAATGCTCACCCTGTCAAGAAATTTGACCTGAATCGTTATCTTGGTGCATGGTATGAGATCGCACGATTGGACTCACGTTTTGAAAAAGATCTCAATAATGTTTCTGCCCAATATAGTTTAAACACCGATCGTAATGTTGTGGTATTGAATAGCGGATATAATACGGTCAAAAAAGAGTGGGTAAAAGCGGATGGACTGGCGAAATTCAGAGGCAATCAAAGCGAAGCAGCTCTGAAAGTTAGTTTTTTTGGTCCCTTCTATTCAGGTTATAATGTCGTTGCTTTGGATTCGAACTATCGCTATGCTTTAGTTGCGGGAAAGGATTTAAATTACCTATGGATCTTATCAAGAGACAAAACCATTCCCGAAGATGTAAAAACAAATTACCTGAAAATTGCGCAGGAAATTGGCTACAATACTTCGAAACTGATCTGGGTGAAACATGATCGGAAAGACAATCCGTTTCTTCCTCAATAGGAGCGGTGGGGTCAAATACCATTTATTCCACCTATTAGACCAAAATCTACACCTGTAAATAAGGATAATTCTAGTAGTTTTGATTTATAACATTCGACCTCATTTGATGAGTATGTCGAACGGATCTGGTTAGAGACGAAAACCAATACCTAATTTTTTATACCAATAAAAGTAAATAGAAGAAGCCAATGTTAACCGCAATAAACGCGTATATACAGCTAAAGAAATACATTAGCCTGAATAGATTTGCTGATCTTGAAATGAGTATTTTCTATTTTAAGAAAAGACCATTCATTGTTATGGATTTGTCCAATGAAAAGATCTATTTTAACGAGAGCGGGTTAGCGTGGCTACGTACTGAAAAGACGGTGAAATTACCTTTACAATGGGTCAAGAGTAAATATCTTCCCCGAAAAAATTGGATTGGAATTGCTCTGGACAACGAAAAAAATGATTTGATTATACAGTTGATTGACGAGTTTTATTCAGCAACCTCCGAAATATTACTCAGGAATTAACAGGAATTTGTCAAAGATAAATGGTCAAAAAAAATATAGGGAGAAACAAATCAGTATAAGCTTATACTTTATTTCCTGTTAATGCACTGAATTTATTTCCGCGTTCGTCTTTATAAAAGTCTCCGTCTTTCTTAAAGCTTGGCGCATCTACGTCTTTGAGTAGCTGTTTTTGATAGTAGACATTTTTCGCATCTTTTCCAAAATCATCGCCAATGAGGATAAATGTCTTCACGTCAGCGCCCGGAACTACCTCCTGATTAAAGTATACATTGTTCTTGTCCTTTGAATAAGGGTTACCTGCATAGAAATCAGTTTTTTCATCGACAGTAAATAGCTGAAAGGAGGGAACATCGACCTGATCATATTTAAAATTTTTACCCCGGACTAATATGGTTTTATTGTTTACGCAAATAACATCTAGATCAAGTACCCGAATCGTCTGTATGCTATTAAATGATTTTGCTATACTAGCCGAACCCTGTTGAAAAGGAGGGTAATAAATTGTATTCCCGATTCTCATGTAGTACTTGTTGATGGCTTCGACATTTCCCGGATTAGCTACAACCGACTTAAAGTCTCCGATATTTGGAGAAACATAAACGGAATCTTTATCTTTTAGAAAATAGTCATTGACGAAGCTGAAAGTTTGCCGATCAACATGTATCATGTCATCCGCGTAGAAATAATGATCTTTGTCCCGAGCCCAGTTCGTGTGATTTTTTATGAGTTCATACGTCTTTGGGTCCGCTCCATCGATGATATTAAAGCCTAAGACTTGATCAATATAATAGACGTGAAAACGATCTTTAGGAATCTGATTATCGACATAGAAGGAATTCCTGTCCACCAGCTTTTGGGTCATCCCACGAAAGTATACTGCGTTTTTGTCCTTTGCAATATCCTCTGCCAATACCTCAAAAGATTCCGCATCGGCCTGCATTTGCGATACACCCAGACTAAACCAATTCCCATTCTGGCAATAAACAATTTGTCCTTTTGAATCTATAAAATAAGAGCTCGATTTTTGTTTATTGACCAGTTTACCGATATCCCGGCAAGAGATACAAAAACTGAGTAAAACACAAGCCAGAAAAAAAGTATATTTTTTCATTTTTATACCAGGGCGAAGTTGTGATATATCCTTTATAGCGCGCATGTATATAAATTTACGCGGTCAAATTTAAAAAAGTGAATTTTCTTGTAAAATTGTAAATCGCCTTATCTTCAGATTTTGCATCTTTCCATTTGTTGTTGACTTTTTTAGGAATGAAATAAACTCTAACCATGCCCTACAGATACCCAATTCATGGAAAATAGGTCATGGCAAACTTATTTCGGGATATATACTGTATTTATGTTTGGTTGCTTGTAGTGAACTGCCGATTGCCAGCATAGTCATAAACGATTTTTAAATTTTTGACTTCGATTTTTAATCCAATTTATCGCTATTTTAATTGGAGCTGAAGAATCTGAAGATGTTAGAAAGTGCCCCATTTCAGGAAATAGACAATATTCAAACGGTTTTCCTTCAATTTTAAGTAAATTAAGATGATCTATAGATAAGCCGACAGGAACTTGCACATCTTGTCCGCCAAAAAGCCAGAGCCCCGGTGCCGTTGTTTTGCTAAGGGCCAGCTGAGGGTCTGTTGTAATAAACTTATATTTATCTGGGGCATTTAGAATATGCGTCCTTACCTCTTTCTCGGTATGATTCGTCCAGAAATCTGCCTTTCCTTCAGTAAAAAACTGAAAACGGAGCTGTTCTCTGGTTGGAACCACTGCCCCACTAAATATGACCGTAAAATCCACTTCTTTTGACTTATTTGATGCCAAAGGAATAATCCATCCGGCTTGGCTGAACCCCAAGAGACCAGTATGTGTTAATTGATGTCCGAAATAATTTTTGAGTGTTAAAACTGCTTCCTTAGCATCCTCCGCCAGGAGATCGAGGTTTGCTGAGTCAATATTATTTGTGCCCACTTCCGGACCCGCATATTCCCCCCCGGATTTACCAACTCCTCGCTTATCATAAGTTAATACAGATATTCCATTTTTAGCCAAGAAAGTTGCAAATGCATTCAATCTGAGCTCCTGTCCAGATCCATGCACCAATACAATTCCGATTTTTGAATTTGGAGCGCTAAAAATTGTTCCTGCCAACTCTATCCCTTTACTTTTAAAATTTATATCTTTTGTTGCGTATTCCGTAGTTTGAGCTACTATATTGCTCGCATATACTAAAAAAAGTAAAGACAAAATTGCTTTTATATGTAATCTTTCTTTAATACGTTGATATGCGGGCTTATCGCAAGAATATGCTATACTAAAATGTTTTTTCATCGGGATTCCATTTTCAAAGTTAGGGTGCTTAAATGCTGTTGCTGTAATTTTATGTTCAGCATCTAACTTAAATAATTTTTAGAACTCGTCCTGATGTTATTTAGGTGAAGTGCTTGTTTTTATCGGTGAAAGCGCTAACGGATCGGTAAAAAAATAATATACTTTTTCTTTTCTTAAAAAGAGCAAAGCATATTTTTCTGTTTGGTAAATTAATACAATTGATCATAGTTTATCTTTATGCTTTTACTTATCGGAGCAGAAACACAGGCTAAAATTAAACCTTGCCGGAGGTGAATCTCTGACAGTACAAAATTCCTTCTTAACCTTACCTCTCCTTCCTCTAATTTGCATACACAAGTGCCGCAGTTGCCCCTGCAACAGGAGTACGGAACGTCAATTCCAGCATTGAGTATCGCATCGAGCAGAGGCATCTGTTTGTTCCATTGGATATGCTTTGTATTGCCGTTCAATGTCAATGTTACTTGCACATAGTCCAATTTCTCTGCTTCGGTGGGGGGATTTTTTTCTTTCATGTTCATATGTTTTTTGGATTTATTTTAAATTATTGCTGAAACATTTATGCGCAAAGCCCGAAGCTTATCTTGCTTTGGGCTTTGGTATTGATTCTAAACGGCCAATTCACTTTGTATTGCTGAAAGTATTCTGTCCAGTTCCGCTATTTCGTTTTCACCAAGTGGTTTTAGTGGGCTTTTAAAACCACCTCCACCTACTCCTAGTATGTCCAAACCGGCCTTTATAGAACGCGGAAGACCTTTTGCTACGATGAATTTTAACAAATCGACCTGTTTGTAAAATATTCTTTGTGCCTTCTCGAGATCATTTTGCTGTACGGCATCGTAAAGTGCAATATTAAGTTCGGGTATCAGGTTCGGTGCGGCTGTACACCAGCCTTTAGCACCGGCCGAAAATGCGGATAGGGCGAGCGGATTGGAACCATTAAAAAACGCGACTCCTTCACCTAGCTCTTTTCTCAAATAATGCATACGTTGAATATCGCCTGTGCTTTCCTTTATCATCGTTACATTCGGAATTTCCAATAAGCGTTTCAGCAGGGCTGGCGACATATCAACACCAGCAGTGGCGGGATTATTATAAGCCATGATTGGAATCGAAATTTTGGAAGCCACAGTGTCGTAATGTTTTACAATTTCGTCATCGGTCAATTTCCAATAGCTCATTGGGATAATCATTACCGCTGTTGCGCCTGCTTTTTCGGCAAATTGTGCGTGGTAAACAGTTCTTTCTGTGGTCAGATTTGAAACACCCACCAATGTGGGGACTCTGCCGGCCACCTGTTGCATGGTGGCTTCGGCCAACGCTTCTTTTTCTGTGTCGTTAAGATAAGGCATTACCCCCGTGCTCCCCAATGGTGCAATCCCATGGGAGCCTGATGTGATCAGGCGTTCTAACTGTTTTTTGAATAACGGAATGTCGATGTTTTCGTTGTTGTCAAATGGTGTAACCGGATAAGCGATTACACCTTTAAATGGTACTTGATTCATAGATACTGTTGCTTTTAAACATTAAAAATCTCGGCCTTCTTCTTCACGCAATGCGACACCTAGGTTTTGCAGTTGTGGCGCATTTTCACAAGCGATGTATTTCGCAGGTTCGTTCTCACTGCGGTTCTGGTGCTGATGCCAAGCCCAAGATGGGATATAAACGGCGTCGCCTGCTTCCCATTCCACAATTTCATCTTCTACCCTGGTCCAGCCTTTGCCTTCAATGACATACAATACAGTTTCATAGGTATGGCGGTGTAGGTGAGTCTCCTGTCCCGGCAACAGACCGCCGATGGTTAGACTGACATTTTTACTGGGTAGATCCACGAAGAAAACAGGATGCTTTCTTTCTTCTGAAAATTGATTGTGTACACCTGTATTTTCAACGTTTTTGTGAATGAGATGCGAGGGTTTTATGTACGTTGGTCTTGCAAATGTTTGATGGAAGTCTTTGGAGCTGAATTGTTTTTGCTCCGCATGAATTGATTTTTTAACTTCTGTTGGTGATTCTAATTTTGACATAACTGATTTTTTTTTCTGTTTTTTTGCACTATTGCATTACAAAAGTATTGTATCTTTGGACTATTAAAATGATACAGTTTTTATAAAAATGAATAGTCCAGATGTTAAGGGATTGGAATTTTGAAATACAGTTAGATGAACAATCGGATAAAGCTATTTATCTGCAAATAGCGGATGCTATAATAAAAGATATTCATTCGGGTAGATTAAAACCGGGCGATGCGCTACCCGGCAGCAGATACCTTGCGCAATTGCTGAAAATTAATCGAAATACGGTTGTGGAAGCCCTTAATGTGCTGCTTATTGAAGGCTGGCTGATATCCAAAGAAAGGCAAGGTACTTTTGTCGCAGATACATTACCTGATTTCAGCGATATTCAAAAAAACAACCCTGTCACTTCTTTAGCAGAAAGTGCTTTAGATAGGTACTGTCACTTACAGTTTGATGACGGGTATCCCGACAGTAAAATTGCACCCATTACAGCGCTTGCAAGGGCATACCGCCAAATATTCAACCAAAAAGCGAGATGGCAGATGATGGGCTATGGCAATGAGCTGGGCGATCTGGAATTTAGGAGAACTATCATTCAAATGCTCAACCATCAACGAGGGATGCAGGTCGATGAGCAAAGTATTTGTATCACTCGTGGGAGTCAAATGGCCATGTACCTGACAGCACAACAGTTGTTTACTGATGGTGATCATGTGATCATTGAAAACCCGGGGTATGCACCAGCGTGGAGAGCCTTTGAAAGTGCGGGGGCTACACTATTGCCAGCAACTGTGGACAAGGATGGTTTGCTGATTGAGGATGTTATTTCTTATTTGCAATCTGGCAAAAAGATCAAGGCAATTTATGTTACACCACACCGCCAATACCCGACTACCGTAACGATGAGCCTGAATAGAAGATTGGAATTAATACGGCTTTCTAATGAACATGGTTTTACCATTATAGAAGACGATTATGATAATGAGTTTCATTTTGGATATCGTCCTGTCTTACCGTTATCAAGTTTTACTGAACTGAAAAATTACGTTTACATCGGTACTATGAGCAAGGTTGTCGCACCGGCTTTACGTATAGGTTATTTGGCGAGCAACGACCGAATGCTAGTTAAGAAAGTAGGGAATTTACGGAAGATTATTGATGTGCAGGGTGATAATATTATGGAACAGGCTGTTTTGCAACTTATCAAAGAAGGTACAATTAAGCGGCATATAAAAAAGGCAACAAATTACTATAAAGCTAAGCGAGATTTTACGGCAATGGTGTTAAATAAATATATCAAAGATAAAGCAACATATACTATTCCCGATGGTGGTTTAGCTTTTTGGGTCGTACCCAATAAGCAAGTGGATTGGTTTGATATTTCCAAAAAGCTGCAAGATAAAGGAATCAACATCATCAATCCCGATGTTTATAGTTTTGATGAAACCGTTAATGGTTTAAGATTTGGCTATGGATCGCTTTCTGAAAAAGATCTGGAGGAAGGTATTATCGCTTTGGGAGAAATGATTTGATCGTTAGTATGCTATGTTCAAACAGATCTAAATGTATAAAGAATTGACTTTAAAATTAGACCGTAAACTCTGCTTTGCGATTTCCCATTAAGTTTCGGCGTCTACATCTTGACAATATAAAAATAGAAAAAAGGTCGATGTGGCAGTGGGGGATTGAAAGGCTTTTCGTAGGGGAAGATTGATTGGTATTCCTTGGGTGTCTTTTAAAAGGCACCCAAGGTTGAAGAAAATGGAACTCCAGCTGAACTTTACTTTCGTCCTTTAATTTTAAACAGGTTTTTATGCAGAATTGATCCAATTTATTGTTCCTTTGCAAACTTCATTTCAAACCCGTTTTCTCGCCTTATCACCTGTTTCAAATCTGGATTAAATTGCCATTCTATTCCAAGACCCATTTTGAAGAGATCGTTCCCTATATAATCTAGGGGGGTGCTATCTTGTTCGGAAGTCTGTAAAATTAGCTTCCCATCCTTTTGTATGAAGGTCAGTTTGACTGTGGGAGATATTTCAGCTGTGTACACACCTAAATACCGTTCAATATTTTCGATGACCCGTTTTTTTACCTCGTAAGGTTCTATTGCTGCAATTCCCTCTAAATTTTCCAACCGGGCAATTATTCCCCAACCATAAAAGTCATTGGACACGCCTATTAATAATTGATTTTCCCCTTTCTTGAGCTTTAATTTAGTACTTCCATTTTGTACCGATATCCTCCCGTCCGGATACTTTTTCATATTCTGTCTAAAAATATTTTTGTCCGTATAAGTGATCTGATCATTTAGATAAACCCATATTTCATCTGAGAATCCCAATTGAAGATTAGTCTGAGTGGCTTCTTTTGCATTGATTATAGCTTTTAGCCAAACTATCCTACGTTTTTCACTGCCGCCAAAGCGTCGTGTTAAGTTGACGAGCCCATATCTTTCGGCTGCTATTTTTTCTACAAAAGAGTCATCTTTCGGTAGGTCGCTGACAGTGGTTGGCTCCCTTCCTTCGGCTAAAAGTGCGGGTTGAGCTACCGACCAGTTCCTGATATAATTTGCTTCGTGTCTACTCAGGTCTGCGCCTTCAGTTTGCGCCAGGTTTTCGGTCTGATCGGGTTTTATCTCAATATTGCTAATATAGGAGTCACCATCGAAGGCGATACTTCCAGAGTGTTCACGACCTTCTAATTTAGGAATCGTTAACCTAAGGGTATTATTGACAAAGACCTGCATTTGCATACCTGAAATGACCAGCTTAATATGATTCCATTCGTCTGTTTTGGCCTGCGCAGCAGTCTGATATTGTGGATACATGTCCCACATATTTACACCGTCTAAAATCGGGCAATACTGAATGCCTTCATTGGCGAATGGATCAGTCATTTTGGGAACACGCAGATAGACAATTTCCTGCTCTTTCTCATTTTTTCGGTGGAAATAGATTGCACTTGCAAACTCCGTTTTTGCCGGAATTACATCATATTCGATAGTGCCGTCTGTGAATATCAGATCTTTAATGACTATTGGTCCTGATGCTGGCGCTATTTTCATCGTATGACGTCCTTTAAACTCTAAGAAATCAACTTTTCCGGGTTGAAACTCCCATTTCTCCGCGCTTAGTGTAATGTTTTGTGTTTCGGGGATTTTACTTTTCTTTTCTTGGGCATAACTTTCGAACAATGTCGCCAAAAGTGCAGCTACTATCAAAATTATTTTTTTCATGTTAATAAAGTTTTTTGATAAATTTAGTGCTTAGACATCTTCTTCCTGAAGTCAACCTTGCATCAAGTTTGTTCAAGTTTGTTCAAGGTAGTGTTGTGTTTTTAAGGTGTTTGTATACAGTGAATTATGATAAATGTAAACCAGTCTGAATTATTTCATTACCTTAATTAATCAATTCAAAATCAACTTGAATGGGGCGAAACTTCCACTTGGAGTACCGTCGATTTTGAAAAGCTTTCGGGTAAAATTCAGGAGAGAACGGGAGTAATGCTTAGTATCTCTACGCTAAAACGGGTTTTTGGTAGGGCCGACTATCAAAGTGCGCCATCGCTGACGACCCTGAATACCTTGTCGCAGTTTATCGGTTATGAAGACTGGCGGGCTTTTCGCAATACATATACTCAAAAGCGGCCAACACAAATGGATGTCCCGAAGGAAGCTGTTTCTGAAAATTTTAAGACTGCCCGAAAAAAGTATGGACATTTATTTTTTAAGATTATTTTCCCTGTTCTAGGGCTGGTCCTGATGGGGTTTTTGACCCAAAAATTTGTTCTTAGTAAACATTCATCTCCTACTAACGCTTTCCATTTTTCGTCAAAGACTATATTGACGGAAGGCTTACCTAATTCAGTCGTATTTGATTACGACGCTTCGGAAACGAATATGCAAGATACAATATTCATTGCTCAAAGCTGGGATACCCGCCGGAAGGTCGCTGTAGATAGAAATGGTAAACATCACTCTTCTATATATTATTATCCCGGTTACTTTCGGGCCAAATTGATGATCGGAAATAAAGTTGTCCGTGAACATGATATACAGATTAAAACTGATGGCTGGTTGGGGCTGATAGAGGCAGACTGGGGAAAAGAACCCCTGTATTTTAGAAAAGCTGATATTATTAAGCCGAATGAAATTGCGGTTGGCAAAGAGCTTCTAGAAAGATATAAGGTCGACCTTTTGGCAGATGCTCCACCGGTCAGGCTTTACAACCAAAAGGATATAACCGGCGTGATGACGAATAATTTTAGTTTTGAAACAGAGTTAAAGACTGAAACGGCCAATGGGGCAAATAGTTGCCAGCGTGTGGAAGTGCTTTTGCAATCAAAAAATGATATCATTATCGTGCCACTTGTAAACCCCGCATGTATCGGTGATATCGCTCTTATCGCCGACGGTTTTTATACGGATAGTAAACAGGATGATCTCAGTGGATTTGGCTGTGATCTCTCCAAATGGACCAAGCTGAAAATAGACTGTAAAAACCAGCAAATTAGATTTTGGATCAATGACAAACAGGCATACATGGCCATGATCAAAAATGCGCCTACTGAAATTGTCGGTGTACAGTACCGTTTCAAAGGACCAGGTTTTGTCAGAAATACCCGTTTATGGGGATCAGGCAATAAAGACATTGTTTTTTGATCTTTCTTTATCGAAGACTATTGCGTCCCTGGAATTTATAATCATTACATATCTACTTTTCCCGAAATTATTTGAAAAAAACTAATCCGTTTTTTGGGATAGTAATACATTGTCAAAATTTGCCTTAACTAAATTAAGCAGTAAAAACATGATTTTCAATAAATTCAAGATATGGTGATATCGCCAAAACCTGTTCGAATTGGCGAAGCATCGCACGCATGAATCGTTGATATAAATATTTAATTTGTTTTTATTCAGGTAATTGCATGAAACTCGCGCCAATGACTTTTAATGTGCCACCAATGTTTTTCCAAACCCTAAAATACCTGAATTTTCCTGCCAATGGTGATCCCATTACGGATCCTTTTGCTGTCATCGTAACGACAGAAAGCGCAGTATCTTCGATTATCCTAATCGCATCAATCTCAGCTGAAGCGTCTTCAATAATCATTGCCTTGGATCTATGTGCGTCTAAGTCCATTTCTTTGGTTAACGTCTGTCCCGCCGGTGTAAGTGCAATAAGTTGATCGTGCAATAGTTGGTCAAGAGCATCTGCATCGCCTGCTAGCTGGGCCAAGAAAAGCTGGTTTTCCGCTTCGGTAACATCTTCTTTCGTAATTCTGTTCATATCCTGATTATATAATTTATTACATACTGTTTTTTGTATCTTTTCCGCGTGACCTTAGGGGCTGTAATTGAACTTCTTGCTTTTTTAATACTTATTTTTTTGCTGATCAATTTCCATGGTATAATTACCATGGGGTTCTAGTATCCATTCATCACCTTTGACCAAATTTTTATTAGTGCATACAGGCAACGAAATCGAAATTTTCTTCCAGTCTGGACTTATTAAAGCACCCTTTTTCAACAGTCAAAATACCCCATATATTAAGTCAGCGAAAGAAGCGGCCTATGAGCTGGGTTCTCAAAGCCCAGCTCATCTTAGCCGATTTTTAAAATGTATTCAGGAACAAATATTTCTGTCGTTAAAGCCGCTAGCTGGATAAGTTTTCAAAGACAATAAACAAGATGTTCATTATCTTGGATCAATTATTTCTAAGGCCTAATTCGTCAACTGTAATTTTCCGATAAAAGGCCGTTTGTCGATTGTATTAATAGCTTCTCGAATAGAATAACATAACTGGTAATTCTCGTTGAGCTTTTTTTTGTTTGATTCGATTTTTTCATCGGCGATCTTGTCAAAGATCCATGTAGGATATAGTGGATCTGAATTGAACTTTGTAATTAATACAGTATACCCATCATTTTGAGCATCCTTTAATCTCTCTTTAGTTATATCTACTATTTTCATAGTGAGATAATATACGAAAAAAAAATTAAGTGGTTTTTGCGTAATACATGATATTTCCCCAACAAATGATTATCTCGTGGTCTCTTAAGGCTATTCCAGCCTTAATTTTCAAGCAGGCCATGGCTAGCGCGTTTGTTACCATTTTCCAGGGCTTTTAGCTTTTTACGGTAAATTTAATCATAAAGCACATCGGGTATAAGAGCAACGCGCAATGGATATCAGGAAATCAAATGGCTTAAGCTGCCATATTTTGAAGAAGAAATTTATGGTGCCCGGGACTCCTGTTTTGCGTCCGAATGGACAACATGTTGCATATCAGTCCTATCCAGCCTACAATAAAATCAAAAAAAATAATAGGGAGGGTGGTGGAGTCACCGGTTATTTGTATCTTAAATTCAACGAAACAGAATATGCCAAGTCTGATCAAGGTTTTGCCGACTGTCCAGTTCCTCAGCATGCAATAGATAGAAACAAAAATTTACTTCCGCAAAACCCGGGATGGTCATTATATAAAACGTATGGATAGAAGAAGCTTTTTTAAGAAAACAAGTTTAATTGGACTTGGTGTACTGGCAAGTCAGTTTAACGTATGGTCAAAATCAATATTTGCCTGGGACAATCCTCTACACAATATCCCTGAGCATAAGGATATAGATAAGCAATGGCTCGCATCTTTGTATCATAGGGGCGAGAAAATTGCCTATCGAAAGAGTAAAAATGAACTGCGTTATATTGGTATGCCCGTCGGTGGATTACACACCGGTACTGTATATATCGGTGGCGATGGACGCCTGTGGTTATGGCAGATATTTAATACTGCCTACGATGGTGAATACGAAGGGATAGAACCCAAAAATGTACAATGGAATAATGGGAATGAGCTGGTGACAGTCCGTCCACGTGATGGGTCAGCGTATATCGAGCCTGCCATTGCGGACAATCTCCGCAGTATGGAGCAAGGTTTTGCACTATCTGTAAACGTTGGAGGAAAACAGGTCGTCAAAGAACTTCGGGAAAATCACTGGGATGAGATTGTATTTGAACCGACTTATCCGACCTGTCGGGTTACCTATAGCAGCACCAACTTTCCTGTGGAAGTTGTGCTGACAGCCTATTCACCATTTATTCCGCTAGATCAGGACAATTCTTCCCTACCGTTAACGACTTTTCATCTTGAATTGCGAAGTAAAGTGAATACAGCGGTCGAAATAACCCTAACGGGCTGGATGGAAAACGGTGTGTTTAAGGGGCGTAAAGATCTTACAATGGTCCGTAAAGTATCCCGTCTTTTAGATCAGGCAGGCCTAAAAGTCCTAAACTACAGTTGTGAACAAGTACCTGACAGTGCTTTGCTGGCCGGCGACTATGGTACGATGGCTTTTACATGCTTGGATCCGCAGGCACAGGTGCATACCAAAGTGCAGCATTGGCCTGTCGCACCGCACTTATTGCAATCTGATAATACCGATTCAGTCGTTGATTTTTCGGATCTACAAGTGGGAGCCTATACCGTTCGGCGTATTATAGAGCCAAATGGGACGAGTCAGATTTCGTATGCGATCTCCTGGCATTTTAATAATCCACATCCCAAGTTAAAGACACATTTGAAAGATGCCCATAATGGTTATTGGTACGGTGCCAAATTCGGTGATGCCGCAGCAGTATTGGATTACTATCTGACAAATCGGGAAAAGCTCGATGGGGAAACCATCGCTTGGCAACAGACCTGGAATGATTCAACATTACCCCATTGGTTTATGGACCGTACTTTTGTTAATATAGGGACTTTAGCAACAGCGAATACGATGCGTTTTGCTTCGGGAAGGTTTTGGGGCTGGGAAGGTGTCGGAGCCTGCGCGGGGACCTGCACCCACGTGTGGCAATATGGGCAGTCCATGGGGCGTATATTTCCTGATCTTGAACGTAATTTAAGGGAGGTTACCGACCTCGGTGTTGGTTTTCAGCCCGAAACCGGTGCAATTATCTTCCGTGCCGAATACGAAAAACGACCTGCGATAGACGGGCAGGCCGGTGTTATTCTCCGTTTCTATCGGGATCATCAGATGAGCCGTGATGACAGTTTTTTAAAACGGAATTGGCCAAAACTTAAACAGGCGATTCAATTTGTCCTCGATCAGGATAAAAATGGAGACGGTATGACCGATACACCTATGGAAAACACATTGGACGCGATATGGGAAGGAGAGATCGGCTGGATTGTAGGACTTTGCCTTGCCGCCGTACAGGCTGCGGCATGTATGGCCGAAGAGGTCGGTGATAAGAAATTCCAGCAGGTCTGTATGGACTACGTCAGGAAAGGGACTGTAAACATGGATAAATATCTTTTTAATGGTGAATATTATATCCATCGACCAGATGCGGCACAGGGGCGGAAGAAGCTGGGCTCCTATAATACCTGCCATATAGATCAGGTTTACGGGCAGGCCTGGTGTTTTCAGGTGGATATGCCGCGGATTAATAACCGAGAGAATACATTATCCGCCCTGAAGGCACTCTGGAAATATAATTTTGCGCTGGATGTGGGTCCTTATATTAAAACACATCTCGGGGGAAGACCTTATGCACTGGCTGGCGAGGGAGGGATGGTCATGAATACCAATCCAAAAAATGAGGAAAAAGCTTATGGCGATAATACGACCTGGCAACTGGGCTATTTTCATGAATGTATGAGTGGATTTGAACATCAAGTGGCAGCGCACATGATGGCGGAGGGGATGATCGATGAAAGCTTGATTATGACCAGGGTAATTCATGACCGGTATCATGCTGCAAAAAGAAATCCCTTTAATGAGATTGAATGCAGTGACCACTATGCGCGTGCGATGGCGAGTTACGGAACCTTTATCAATGCCTGTGGCTTTATTTACCATGGCCCAAAGGGGCAGATCGGTTTTGCTCCTAAAATAGGTGCTTCAGATTTTAAAGCACCTTTTACTACGGCAATGGGGTGGGGGACCTATATTCAAAAGCAACAAAGCGTAGGAAAATGTGTTTGTCAGTTGACATTGAATTATGGTGAATTAGATCTGAGAGAATTTCACCTGGGGGACGCTGGGCAGCTGTCGCTCGATCACAAGCAGATTACTGTCCTGCAAAATAATAGACCGATATTACTTCATAAAATGAAACGTCGGGACGGGCGGCTGGTGCTCAATTTTAAAGACAGCATAGGGCTAAAAAAAGGCGATACGCTACATATTCGATGGTCATGAAAAAAATGGTAAATACGCTTTTTGCGATAATAAGTCTTTTCCTGGTTATGGGATGTATGTCATCAGCTGACCAAAAGGAAAGATCTGAACAGAAATCCGGCTGGGAGGAAGTGCTTTCACAAAAAATGCCCTTGCTTGGACATCGTAATTGGATATTGATCGTTGATAAGGCCTATCCTGCACCAGCGGGTGCAAACATCCTTGTCCTTAATTCCGAAAAGCAGATGTCCGAGGTACTTGAACGTATATTGCAACTGCTCAGCTTACAGAAGCATGTACGGCCTGTTTTTTATCTGGATAAAGAAATTGACTATTTGGACGATGCACTCGCACTGGGATTAAAAGAATACAAAACAAGCTTAACCAAACTTCTGCCTCATATAAAAAAACAGTCTCTTTTGCACGAAGATGTTTTTGGGAAAATGGATAAAGCGGCGGATCTGTTCCAGGTCATTGTGGTGAAAACGGAATCACTTATACCGTATAGTTCAGTTTTTATTGAACTGGATTGTAAATACTGGGATGCCGACCGTGAAAAGATTTTACGTGAGCGGATGTTGAAGTCAAAAGAATGAGGTATTCATCTTGACCTGAATAACATATTGATGTGATACACTTCGTTAAGATTGTTTTTATCTGCCTGCATAACTTTCTTTTTTTACAAGTTGTTGTAATATTTTTCTCTTTATGGAGACTAATAAGTAAAACAATATCAAATAAGCATCCTCGTAAGGTATGTACATCGAAAAAGACTTTATTGCGTTAATAACATCTAATCAGGCTATAATACATCGTATCTGCTGCATGTATGTGGACAATAAAGTCGATAGGGAAGATTTATTTCAGGAAATCGTATTACAGGCATGGAAATCAATCAAAAGTTTTAGGGGGGATGCCAAATTTCAGACATGGTTGTATCGTGTAGGATTGAATACTGCTATTACGTATATCAAGCGCGACCGTAGGCACAGTCTTGCTGAATTGCAATTTAGCCAGCAAAGCTATTGTGATATCATCTATGAGGAAGACAAAGATATTCTTTTGATGTATCAGGCCATAAGTAAATTGAACAAGGTGGAAAAGGCGCTGGTGGCACTTTATCTCGAAGACTATAGCTACAACGATATCGCCATGACCATGGGGATGACCCCCAACCACGTAGCCGTAAAAATATCGCGGATCAAAACAAAATTGAAGGAATTAAGCAAACAACTATCGTGATGGAACTAGATCAGCTCAAATATAAAATGCAAAAAATTAGTATTGGAGGTCAGATGGAGGAAACACTCTTGTCCGAAAATACCATTGAAAAAATTAAACTGCAAAAATCTGCCGGTCTGCTTGATTTAATAGACCAGAATTTAAAAAAGAATATGCAGTATCGCTCAGTGCTTGTTATCTTCTGCATTGGGGTTTTCCTGTATTTCTATGACAGTGGATTTTGGGGTTACTATTTCATTGTTGGTACATTGGCGGAAGCCGGAATGATATACAATGCCTATAAACTGCGAAAAAATATTCATCAAGTTTATTTGGCAGATCTGCCTTTGAGTGATCGTTTCAAGAATATTCAGGGGCTTATCTCCGCTTATTTGAAGTTCTATAATTTAACGGGAATAACGCTCTGTTTCCTACTCACAATAGCACTTTCATTAAAGAATACTCACACTTTTAATGTAGGATCTATATTCGATACTGCTGTACTTTTTAGGTTAGCTGTTTTCGGATTTATTTTTTATTTTTTGCACAGGCACTCTTTTAAGAAATTTGCCAAGCCCCATCAGGATATGCTATTCGATTTACAGTATTACATTGCTGAATTAACGGAGTTGACTCCAGAGGATCCAGACCATTCAGCTGATAAAGCAAATTCTTTTTGAGGTCCAATCTTCAATGGAACAGAAACTTTTTTGGGTGTCTTTCGCAAATGAGTAACGATCAGGGCTAAATGTGCTTCTGCATATACACTTGATGCGGTATTATCAGATAAGATTTTAATCCTTTATCATACTTATATTTACTTGATGTAATCGGCTCTCTCCGCCGGAAAAGGCAGGCTACATCAACAACACTTTCCATGCATCCATTACACGGCCATTATCTAACAAAAGCTTGGCTTTTGAATGCAGACTTGCTGTGCGGTTGTCGGTGCCGGCCGCCAGCAGTTTTTTTATTTCGTCGGTTTTGCGAAAGGCTTCTACTTCCTCATTGGATGGTAGCGCGCTGACAAGAGCCAATAATCCCAGATTATTCCCCGTTAATATGGTGGAGTTTTTAACCTCTTTGGGAAAGGAATCTACACCGATACCTATCCCGGTATGATCCGTTGGTTTGGCAATTTTGAATAAGTTATCGCTGGTTACCCTACAATACCAATCACCACCCAAACGAGCTACCAGATCCATTTTATGCGGGTCTATTTTGTCGTTGGTATCTAGGATAGCTTCATTGATATGGATCAGTTTCACGGCCGCAATAATTAGATTCCCAGCTCCACCGGTTTTTCCTAATGCTATCACATCATTCACGACACATTCTAATTGAACGTTCGATTCCGCTACCCTAGGTGGCTTTATCGTTTCCGAAGCCAATTCAGTAAACCCCGCTTTCGAAAACTCATTCACGTCTTTTGGATAATCTGCACTCGTTAAATAAGTCTGCTGAACCATCTTATAGTTAACAATATTGATCACACATTCCGGTATTTCCAAAATGTTTTCAAGCGTATGCTTGCTGCTATTGTCCCGCGCCCTGGTTGTTGGTGAAAAAACGCAGATCGGTGGGTTGACACTGACAACATTGAAAAAGCTAAACGGGCTTAAATTTACCGCGCCGTTTTTATCAATTGTAGATGCAAAACATATCGGTCGGGGCGCAATGGCCGAGTGCAGATAACCTTGTATTTCTGTCGGTGTAGCTGATGACACATCAATCGTTTTTAATTTCATTCGAATTTTTATTACCGTGAGTTGGGAATAGAAAAGTATACAAAACCAAGCTAAGGGTATCCCATGCTTAGAAATGAAATTACAGAAATTTTTATAAATAGCGTTTTTTTCGGGAAAAGATTGCTTATGAACGTGTAAGAATCGTTTTTTATAAAGTAATATACCTCATCATGTCGCGAATTGAAAATGCGTTACGTTTGAATATTTACTAAACACACAAATAAATTATGAAAAGTTGTCTAAAAATGTTTATTCTATCTATTTTGATTTTCATTACATCATGTAAAGAGAAAAACGAACCTTTGGTGGCTTGTCTCGAAATATATCATCCCATGGTAAGTAACATAAATTATAAAGATTCGAACGGAAAGGAGCTTATCTTTGCTGATAATCCACTCTATCCGGCAGCTGACATCAAAATTTATAAGATAGATATTAATGACCGGGAGACCCCTTTATCATTTACAGTAAATAAAGAATTAAAATTTATTTCGATCAATTTAGACAAAGTTGAGAATGGCACATTCTATATTCAACTGAAGTCCGATGTGCAGGACAAAATTACCTATACAGCTAAAATTGATGCGAATGATCCCTGTAAGGATTATAAACTTCAAGAAATTAAACAGAATGATATCATTGGTCAATATGATCAAAAGAATCAAATTTGGATATTAAAGAAATAAACTTTTCGATGTTTCTTTTTGGATATAACAGAGGATAGCAATTCTCCAGTTAAGATAGCGTTTATTTCTGGGGTATTTGTTTTTGCTGATCTGCTACTGGCTTTCGGTATGTCAAACCCCTATTTTAAATAAAAATATCAATTCCCGTTCACAATAACTTCGATCAAGCTATCGAGTAATGAAATTTTGAGTTGCTGTCCATTATAAACTTTACACTCATCATCAATGTGCAATTCTTTTCCCTGCCATTCCATAGTTAAGCGGCTTGCTCTGATAGGCTCTATATTAAATATCACATTCTTTTTATTCAATAGCCCATCTATATAAGCAACTAGTTCCTGGCGCTGATCGGCGGTTACGACTATGATATCAAACTGACCATCTCCCGGATCAGCATCTGCGGCGAGTACCAATCTGGGGCCTATGCTCGAAATGTTCATCACTTCAACCATAATACACTCTTTTTCAATGCTACCAGTAGCAGTGACCAGTTTGAGCGCTTTGGCTGGAAATGTCAGTGCTAGTTTTCGAAGTTGCTCAAGCGCAATCCTAATCTCATCGTCAGCACTATTGTCTTGCCTATTTTTTTTATCCATTTTTTCCATCAGTATAGGGAATACTCCAAAACCAATCGATTCAATAAAATGCAAAGGCTTTCCGCTCAGGCCAGTCACCATCCCTACGTCGAAATTTTTGAGCTTGAAATATTTCCACAGGCTCATGGCCTGTTTACAGTCCAATGGAATACCAAGAGAAATGGCTATGTTGTTTGCTGTACCTTGGGGCAAGATGGCTATCGGTCTTTTAAATCGTAGTTTTTTTTCCAATAGCGCCATAATAGTCATTTTTATGGTTCCATCCCCGCCAGCTAAGGCAATGAGATCGGTCTCCGGATCTATCTTTTTGACTACATCTTTTTTAGCGACCACCGTGCAACGGTGTCCCAGGTCTTCAATCAGCTGACAAAGTTCGTCTTTGCCGTCATTGTCTTCATCCCCAGCAGCTGGATTGTGTACTAATCGCACTTTTTTGCTCTGTTCTTTCATATCAGCTGAACAAACCCCGCTTGAGATTGGTTTTCTTAGAAAAGACACAACTATGAACATACTTATCACCAATGACGATGGTATCTATTCGCCGGGTATAGCAGCGCTAGCAAAGACGGCTAGGCAGTTTGGTACCGTTAGGATCGTTGCACCAGATGTTGAACAGTCGTCGATGGGACATGCTATTACGCATTCTCGCCCCCTAAGCTATCGGAGTGCCCCTATTACCTTTGAAGGAATTGATGCCTTTCGAGTGAATGGGACACCTGCAGACTGTGTAGCGCTGGGCTTACACATGTTTCCCGATACGCAGGTTGTTCTTTCAGGCATCAACATGGGACCCAACTTAGGCAATTCCATGTGGCATTCAGGTACCCTTGCCGCCGCAAAACAGGCCATGCTCCTCGGTATTACCGGTATTGCTCTGAGTACACCAGTCGGAAAAACAGAACCGGATTTTGAAGGACTGTCTCAATGGACAAGCGATGTACTCAAGATTTTGCTCAATGATAAAGGCTCTGCGCTATATAATGTGAATCTTCCTCCAAAACCAGAAGGAGTCTTATGGACAAGGCAATCGGTGCGGCTTTATGATGGAAATGTAGTACCTAGTCAGGATCCCATGGGAAGAAAAAACTATTGGATAACAGTAATACCACTTGAACCGGCGGAGGAAGGAACAGATCGCTGGGCGGTACAAAATAATTTGGTATCCATTACGCCTTTACGTTTGGATCTGACTGCACATGATGAACTTTCAGCTAGACTGGCAATCGAGAAGAAATGAGACTTATAGGACCGAGCATATGAAAAGAAGTGAATTTTTAGCAGATACAGCCCTTGTGGGTGCAACTTTTGCATTGAGTGCGGCAATACCTGATATTTTATTGACGACATTAAAAGAACATAAAATGGCAACACCTCAAAATTTAACAGAAAAGAAACGATTCCGTCCCGCTGATAAGGCTGGATTTGGTGGAGTCGCATTGGGTAATGGATTCCAACACAACACAGATCTTGAATGTCTGCAAGCGGTGGAGGCGGCATGGAACTCAGGAATACGATTATTTGATACCTCTCCGTGGTATGGTCTAGGGATCAGCGAGCGTAGAATGGGCCTGTTTTTAAAAGACCAACCGCGTGATAGTTTCACACTTTCGACGAAAGTAGGGCGTCTGATGGAACCGAAAGAAGACTTTACGATGGAACAAATATTATGGAAGGGAAAACTAAATTTTGGCTATACGTATGACTACAGTGCCGCCGGTGTCAGAAGGAGTGTGGAGGATAGCTTGCAGCGCTTGGGCTTATCGTCCATTGATGTTGTTTTTATCCATGATCTTTCGCCAGATAACGGCGATATGAAAGATAGTTATGCGCGCTATTTTGAGGAAGCAGCGAAAGGAGCGATGCCAGAGCTGACTAAAATGAGAGCGGAGGGGATTATCAAAGGCTGGGGACTAGGTGTCAATACCATTGAACCTATACTGCAGACATTGGATGTTGCAGATCCCGATATCTTTCTGTCTGCCTGCCAATATTCATTGATTAAGCATGATGATGATCTCAATAAGGTTTTTCCGAAAGTAGCTGAAAGAGATATATCCATAGTGGTAGGTGCACCTTTATGTGCTGGATTTCTGTCAGGCAAAGACCGTTATTTGTATGATGGTAAGTTTCCTGCTGGAGTTAAGGAAAAACTGAATGCTCTAGAGCGTGTAGCAGAAAATCATGCGGTGGACCTACGTACCGCGGCTTTACAATTTGCTGCTGCGCCAAACGAAGTTTCAGGCGTTATACCCGGGGCACATACTGCCGAACAGGCGGTACAAAATGCATTGTCTTTCAAGGCCAAAATACCCGCAGGTTTTTGGGAAGAATTAAAATATGAAAAGCTAATTGCGGAAAATGCGCCAGTACCCAAAGTTTAAGTATTGGCGTTATTATGAATAGCGATGTACTGAATAACAGTATATAGCCTCAGATCGTTTCATAATTTTTGATTTAATGAAAATTTTAAGGCTATACTATTTTTGTCAGGAAAAAGACGCCTTGAAAGGCGTCGGCCTGGACGTATATCAAATGAATATCGTTTGTTAAATTTACGCAGGATGACATTCTGTCAAGGAAATAATAAAAGCTTTAAATGCATAAGCTTTCAAAATGGCACAAGTTGTTATTCCATTTCAACCATCGATAATCATCTGATTAATAACCTTAATAAACGCCCATATACTACTAAAGCAAAACGTAAAGCTTTTCGTATGGCCGGACGCCCTGTCTTTATTTCTAACCCCCTGTGTTATGGATGGGTTCAGTGCTTACCTGTCTTCCAGCCAATTGAGGAATATTGTCGTTTTCTCTTTTCCGATCAATAACTTTTCGTCAGTCGGTACGGTGAGTTTAATATAAAGTTTTCTTGCAAAGTAATGCTCAACTTCCTTCACTGCCGAAAAACTGATCAGGTACTGTCTGTTTAAACGAAAAAAATCCTTATCGGATAATTGGGCGGCCAATTGATCCAGAGACTGGTTGACATCAAAATGCTCACCTTTGAAAGTGACTATCGTGGGTGAAGTATAATTGATGTATATATAAGCAATATCCGCAGTTTTTACCGTCAGGTACTTGTTGTTCTTAAACACCAGAAAGCTTTTTTTTGTAGTCTCTTCGCCACTGATTTTCTGGATAAGCTGAATAAGGTTATTTTCAGATGTCTTTTGGAAGAAATTTTTAAAATTATCGACTTTTTCAAATGCATTTTTAAGATCAGTTTCAGAAAAAGGTTTAAGAAGATAGTCGATCCCGTTTTCTTTGATCGCATCCATTGCGTATTCTCCAAATGCGGTACAGAAAATAACTGGACATACAATTTTAACCGATTTAAAAATATCAAAGCTTATACCATCTGATAGTTGGATATCCATAAAGATAATATCAGGGGAGAGACTGTTGGAAAGATAGTCTATGGCTGCTTCCACGCTCTGTATTTTAGCAATGATCTTCGTTTCGGGACGCAGTTTCAGTATCAGGTTTTCAAGGGAACGCGCAGCTTTGATCTCGTCCTCAATTATTAGGATGTTCATATATAATGGGAAGTTTTATAATAAATGTTTCATTGTCCGTGATTATCTGTATCTCCCGTTCAGAAAGATGAAGATAACGCTGATTAATATTTTCAAGACCTAGTCCTGTAGAGGGCTCTGGAATTTTTCGGGGTTGAATATTGTTTTTGACAATCAGGTAATCCCCTTTTCTATCAATACAGATATGAAGCGGCTTATCCAGCGCAACGATATTATGCTTAATACAATTTTCCACAAGCAGCTGCAGCGTAAATGGTGGAATGAAAGTGCCGTAGATTTCCCTGGGGATATTCTGGGAGACTTGTAGTCCATCCTCAAATCGTGCTTTCAGCAGATAGACATAGGATTCCATGATTTCCAGCTCTTCTTTAAGTGTCAGCAGGTTTAATTTAAGACTTCCTAGGGTGAACCTATAAAAGTCAGCGAGCTTGATGATAAACTCCGTTGACTGGCCATCTTGGCTCTCTACCATATATTTTAAAGTATTGAGACTATTGAAAAGAAAATGCGGGTTGACCTGCTGCTTGAGCAATTCGTACTGGGCTGCAAGATTTGCGGACATCGAACGTTCCAGTTCCCGGACGACCTGCTGGTTCAGATAGGTCTGATAGAGCAGATGGATGAACATATAGAACGTGAGGTTGATCAAGATGCCCCTTACTTCGTACATCAGCATTTTTGGGCCAAAATTAATGTGGGAAAGGATATAGTACTGAACCGAAGAAAGCAAAAACATAAGCAGCAGTCCGACACCCAATCCCCTGAAAAGCTGTGCCGATATCACATTTTTGCTTCCAGTTTTCTTTGTGTAGGCCGGTATGGAATAGATATTATAATACCAGATCAGTAGGGCAAATCCAGTGGTCACAACAAAATCGGCTATCCCTTCTGCAAGAACAAAATGATGGTCCGCAATCTTGGGAATAGAGGTCAATATTCCAAGAGAAATAGAACTGATCCATATCAGTTTATGGGATATGCGAAATGGGGTTTTCATATTTTTATGGTGGCAAAAGTTCTTAATTGTATATATTTTGCGTGCTAAACGTTGTTAGGGAGCAGCACGCAAATTACTGAAAAAAGTTTTGATAACGATGAACCGAAATCCTATCTGTTCAAATCCTTGCTGGCGTAAACGATGTGGTATATGCGATTAAATGAAAAATAGGTTACCAAAAGTAGGATAAGCGCAATCAGTGTATCGGCCACTGACGATGGACCCAGAACGGCAACTTTAGAAAAGAAGGCAAAGATGATGTCGAAAAGCATGCCGGCAAAAACCCATTCCTTGAGCCTGTTAAATCTGTTTGGAATGAGTAATATGATTACGCCTACGATTTTGAAAACGCCGAGAATATAAATGAAATGTTCCGGATAGCCCAATTTACGGGTGATATCCCAGACAGCAGGATTGCGGGTTAGTTCAAAGAATCCGCTTAGGCCAAACCATAATGAGACAAGGATGCTTCCTGAGAGATAAATCTTTTTGTACGTCGAATTTTTCATGATATAAAACAGTATATAATTTATGAGATAGCGGTCAAGATTGACTTTTTTGATTTTTTAAATTATTTGGATAACGAATTTGCTTCAACGATAGCGTCTGCAAATTCTTTTGGGGCTTCCTGGGGCAAGTTGTGCCCGATGCCGCCGGTCAACGTGTGGTGCACATACTTGCCGGTATATTTGGACGCATAATTTTCGGGAAGGGGAAATGCTGCGCCATTGGCATCACCTTCCAAAGTGACCGTTGGTACTGTAATATTCGGGGAATTAGCGAGTTGAGCCTCTAATTCATCGTACTGTTTTTCTCCCGAGGCCAGTCCCAGTCGCCAGCGATAATTGTGAATAACAATCTCGACATGATCAGGATTGTCAAAAGAACTGGCTGATTGTTCATATGTGCCGTCATCAAAAGTCCATTTTGGAGAGGCTGTTTTCCAGATCAGCTTATTGAAGGCTTTGGTGTTCATTTTATAACCTTTATATCCTCTTTCGCTTGCAAAGTAAAATTGGTACCACCATAATAATTCAGCGTTTGGCGGAAGCGGATTCTCGTTTGCTTTTGGACTCCCGATCAGATATCCGCTTACGGCTACCAATGCAGAAACGCGTTCCGGCCAAAGAGCCGCCATAATGTCTGCCGTTCTCGCCCCCCAGTCAAAGCCACCAACGATGGCTTTATCGATCTTCAGGGCATCCATGAATGCAATGATGTCCATTGCTACTGCCGACTGCTGGGCATTACGTGCGGTCTGTGGAGAAACAAAGGTTGTTGTTCCATACCCTCTGAGGTAAGGGATCAGCACATGGTAACCTTTTCCGGCGAGAATTTCCGAAGATTTTTCGAAACTGTGGATATCATATGGCCATCCATGGAGCAGTATGACAGGTTTTCCGGTCTTTGGCCCCAGCTCGGCGTAGCCCACATCGAGCACCCCCGCCCTGATCTTTTTCGTATTCTTGAAAGCTGAACTGGTTGAAATATTGACCTTAGCCTGTTTACTTTCGGAAATTTGCTGCGCCTTAAGAAATGATATCTCCATTCCAGTAAGTACGATTACCAGATATGTAATAAGCACTTTTTTGTTAAGCTTTAATATTGTATTCATTATGTGAGTTGTTAAATGGACAAAAATTATTAGTTAATCTGCTATTGGGGAAACTTCACAGGCTGGCTGTCCAATATAAGCGCGATGCGCTGTTTTCGGGACTGATCCGGGGGTATTTCCCCATATTCAGCCTCATATTCCCATTGACCGTCCTTTCGGGATTGTATCTTCTCTACAAGGATAAGCTCACCGTTGACCTTACTTCCAAAATAATGCGGATCATCCTGCATCCGGTAGGTGACGAGTTTGAGGTAAGCCGGCTGCTCCAGTGGATGCCCCGGATCTGACAATAGCGATAGCGCCGGTGGATTTCCGTACAATGCCGACATGGTCTGCTTATCTGTATTGAAAGACGATGTGATAAATTTCAGCGTTCCCGGCTTGAACATAAACCGTATTTTCTCGGTTTCTCTTTCATGACTTTGGCTACATGAGCCAAAGATTAGGCTACTTAACAGCACTATAGATAATATCTTTTTCATTTTGGACGGTTTTTAAATAGTGTTCGATCAGTTTTTTGGAATTCACTTTTGGCGGTACATTGAACAGGAAGCCTGTTGATTCGGCGAGCTGTCTGTGACAGCTGATGCATGACTGTTGGGCAAAAAGAGCAGTCTTTCCCGTTGGTTTTAACGCTGGGCCATTAAATTTTGCAAACCCCCAGCCCTCTGTATCTTTAAATTCTCTCCCGTCTTTGACCATATACTGCATGTTGACAAAATCGCCGGGTATAATGTCGCCATTAGATTTTCGTACTTGCTTGAACACAGCTTTTGCCACAGCGCTCCCATTGGGCCAGGGGTGAAAGTTTTCTTGCTCAATAGCTTTTACTGCAATATCGTTTCCATAGATTATGCGGATTGTATTGTCAATGAGAGAACTCATTCCGATGACTTTCCAGTTCCTGAATTCACCATTATAGGCTATGCCATTCGGTGAAATGGGGGCAGTTTTGAACGTTGGAGTAGCCCTAATTTCTTTTTGCTGTTCAGCAGCTACAGTAGGTATGAAACCATCTTTTGCCGACAGGGAAAGTGCATACTGTTTTATAATATCCACCTCGCTCGCTGATAATTTAGATCCGGGATGTGTAAGGGAATAAGAGGGGAGAGGCATTTTGCCGGCGTTGACCATATTGAAGATGGCATAAAATTTCCCTTTTTGTTCCGCATCTGAGAGTTTATCCCATTCGGAAAAATTCATCACTTCCCTTGCACGGGCAATATCTTTGTTCACGGTCCACGAAATAGGTGCTATTTTATCAAAGAAAGAAAGCTGCTGTTCATTAGAGTGGCAGTTATAACAGGACCGTTCCAGAATGTGTTCGACCTGTTTGGGTACGTTGCGCATGTGGCCGGTAACAGGTTTCTGTTCTATCGGTTTATTGAAAAATTGCAACGATGTAAAACCTGCAACAATGCAGAGGAATAGGATGTTTATCAATTTGATTCGTTTTATTTGCTTCATTGTATTTGCTCGTTTGTTAAGTAAAATTACTTTTAACCACCGCCTATAGAAAGTTCAAAACGGTTGAATTGGACATATAACTTGTTGAGGCCAGCTTTTGAAATGTTGAAATGGACATGATCTCACTTAATATCAGCATGGATTACATGCCTCAGCCTTGGTGGTTCTAATTTGATGGTAATCGTATTTCTTTCTTGACCGAATGCATGAGCGTTGACATAGCATAAATATTCCCCCAAAATATTTTGGAGGAATAAAGGTTAGATTGCCGCTTTGTCGTGCTATGGCAGATCTACAAGTATGCCCTAAACATGCGCTGGCAAATATGGCCTGGCAACTGGAAACTGTTGAATCCGGACCTCTTAAAAGTACGAGTAGAGCTATTGATGCGATAAACTAATACTTGTGGCATCAATGATTTCCCCTGACTTCTGGTCCTGCTCGAATGCAATAATTTCCCATTGATTTTTCGTGTCGGGCAGCTTAAAAGAAAAACTATCCTGTGCTTTTATCCTGTGGCTCTGCAGTTCATGTACAACCTGAACATGTAAGAGGGATTTACCTGCATTTTCTCCGGCTGATACCTGTGAAGAAGCGTGTTTTTGGACCAGTGCTACAAGGATGTCTGTATTTTTTGCATTCGAAGTTGATGTATAGCTTACCTGTATATTTTTCCCTTCTTTCTGCTCCACTTTTAACCTTAGGTTTTCGGGGTGTGTTTCCAGCAGTGCGGACTGGATACCCTGAAGTACTTTGCCCGTTTCTGAACCTACCATTTCTGTCTTGCCGTTGATGACCATCTGTGGAGTATAGCATGTACTGAGGTTCATCCATGTCGCATACTGTTTTTGTCTTTCGGTAAATTTACTCTGGCTGAAGCGGTCCTTCCATCCTTGATGGTCCCAATAATCGACATGAAAAGCCATGATGAAAAGTTTTTTGTTCTGATTGTTTTTTTCGAGTTTTGCGATCAGTTCATCTGCCGGAGGGCAGCTCCAGCATCCTTCCGAGGTGAAGAGCTCGACTAAGGCAAAACTTTTGTCCGCATTGTGGCTTTTGATATTTGCCAGTTTTTTGTCATCTGCAAATCCTTTGAAGGCCATGATTAGCAAAATGGAGAGCGGTAGGCTCAGACAGTATAGAATTTCTTTAATTGATTTCATGATCTGAATTTTTGATATTTATTTCACGTTAGATACTTAATTGAATATTTTTAGGGCGAAACCAAAGTCCTGTGGTGGTACGCAGACCTGGTCACTGCACTGCATGAATTGGATGGTTCCCCTGATTGTCCCGTTTTTACCTTTCAATTTGATCCGCTGTCCGAATTCAACCTCATTTTCAAAATAGGTAACCGGCATTCCAAGTAGCTTTTCAAATTTGCTGAGCGGAGTGGGTTGAGTAACAGTTCCCAAAAGCTGATATGAACTGTCGGGTTTGAATTTAAAGTTTGTTTTAATGGGGCTGTTGGGACTGTTGCCCAGCGCATACATGTGCCATCCCGGAGCTATCCTGGCTTTCATGCGAATTTCTCCTTCATCGGGAGATTTCCTTTTAAGCGTACATTCCCACGTTATCTGACCTGTTGAAGTCTGTCCTTTAGCATGTCCGCAAAACATCATAAAGACTGTCATTACTAAAATTGCTAATCTGTTCATTTCCTTGTTTTTTAACTGTTAAACCTTAAGTTTTGTCATACAAATAGACAGGAAATATGATTTTAAAACCAGTTATAAATAGCTGTAATAGACATTTTAGTGCATGAAATGAACTGAGTACCTTTTAAAAAAAGATGGCCTGCTCAAAAGAGGTGGAAAACAATAACTGAAAAGGCTGCCCGCTTAGTTGGACAGCCTTGCAATCAAATGAGTACAATGAAATTTTTCTCTGATTTTTGAATTAGTGTTTATTGGATCTTACAGATTTTTCCGTAAGGTTTTAAAAGCATTCCTCATCTCTGATACAAAGATTTCCGGCTGTTCCCAGGCAGCAAAGTGACCGCCTTTCGGTGCTTTATGATAATAATATAAAGAAGGATATGCTGCTTTTGACCAGCTTTCAGGGGCTTGGTATATTTCATGCGGGAATACTGATATGGCTACTGGAACTTTAATATCCTTGGTTTTCTGATGTTCCGAGCTGAAATTATTGTTATTGTTTTCCCAGTAGAAACGCGATGATGAAGCTCCTGTATTGGTGAGCCAGTACAGTGTGATGTCATCAAGGATAGCATCGCGACTGATTACTTTTTCAGGTGTAAGATCACTCTCAGACCATTCCGCAATTTTTTCATAAAGGAATGCCGCCAATGCAGTTGGTGAATCGGAAAGCAGATACCCGGTGGTTTGTGGACGCGTTACCATCATCCCTCCATAGGCGGCGTTTCTGCCAAAGAAGGTACTCATGGAATTATAAGCTTTGGTTTCGGATTCCGAAAGGCCTGCCGGTGCAGGATCACCTGCATTGATCGGTTTCACGAGTTCCGCCGGGATGGTTGCGGGCATGTTTATGTGAATACCCAAAAGTCCTGAAGGAGCCTGTCTTGCCAGTGCATCGGAAATCACGGAGCCATGGTCACCACCCTGAGAAACGTATTTTGTATAGCCAAGGCGTTTAACAAGCGTATCCCAGGCTCTGGCAACACGTTCAGGGTTCCAGCCCAATTCTTTTGGAATCTCGGAAAAGCCATATCCCGGGATAGCAGGTATGATGACGTCAAATGCATCCTCTGCCTTTCCGCCATATTTAACAGGATCGGTCAACGGACCTATGGCATCAATGAACTCCAATGGTGAACCGGGCCAGCCATGGGTCAAGATAATAGGGAGGGCATTCTTTTCTTTTGAGCGTACATGGATAAACTGGATATCAAGTCCATCAATCTTGGTGACAAATTGCGGAAGGGCGTTCAGCTTATTTTCCGCTTTGCGCCAGTCATAGCCATTACTCCAATAATCGATCAGTCCTTTTAACTGTGCAAGCTGAATACCCTGCGATTCGTCGTTAACTGTTTCTTTGTCCGGGAAGCGGGTTTCTGCGATACGTCTTTTGAGTTCATCAAGTTTAGACTGTGGAATATTGATCTTGAAAGGCCTGATGGCTGCATCAGATTTTGAGGATTTCGTTTTTATGGCCTGCGCATGCGTAGTTGTCGGAATGCTTAGTGCGAACGTTGCTAACATAAGGATGGTTGTCATTTTTGTTTTCATTGCTGTTTGATTTAGATTTTACAATATCTTTCTTTTTGTTGCAGCAAATGTATCTCGGATACGGAACGAATTAAATGGGAAACTGGTTCAATTGGACATATTCGATGTCGAGTTGGAAAATATAAGGTGCGAATAGAAGGTTCCATTTAGAAAAATGGAATAAAAAGAAGGATGAGATTATCTCTTTTTGAGACATCCCTAGCTAGCGGGATTTTAAATATAGATAAGGTTTATTTGTTTGAAATATAGTGTTTTATAAAAAAAATGGAGGGCTAGCCCAAGAAGCAATAGCGCACAAATGTATATTGAGATCGATTGCGTAGAAATTTCAACCTAGGGTACAAATAATAAACTAACTTCGTGTTATAACCAAATTCCTATGATCTGCATGGGGATCCTAATCTGAAATTATGGCAAAATCTAGTAGTTCGTGGCTGTTTTTATTTGTATTTGCACTAGCTTATGCTGGGATAGTGAAAGGGCAGGAAAATTTTAAATTGGATTATTTTGGTGGGGAGAAAGGCCTGTCTCATGGTAATCTGACAGGATTACTGAAGGATAGGGATGGTTTTCTTTGGATCAGTACCTGGAATGGCATCAACCGCTACGATGGGCAGCGTTTCAAAACATATAATTCTACTGAGCAAAAAGGACATGCAGTAGCAAGCCGTCGCATCATCCAAATGATTGACGGTATAAACAACGACATCTGGTTTTTAACCTATGACATGAAACTTTATCATTTTGATAAGGCTTCAGAAGATTTTTTTTCTGTATCGGAAGTCGTGAAGTCAACACAAAACAAACCGGTACAGTTCAATAAGATTTTAGCAATCGACACACAATCGGTATGGGTAGGAAGTACAGACAATGGTTTGTTTTGCATAAATGCTCTTGGTAAACAATATAACTATTCCATTTTTAGCGCAGAGAATAAGAAGCCCAGTCATCATTTATCATCAAATAAGTTAACCTATTTCCATCAGGATGCCCAAAAGCAGCTATGGATAGGAACGAAAGAAGGGTTGCATATGCTTCAAATGGACCCTAAAGAACGATATTCATTCCGGGTGGTCCAATCATTTGACTTAAAGTCTGATGGTATCTTTAAGATTGCCGAGGCTCCGGATTTTATTTATTTTTCTACCTTGAGAAATAAGTTGCTGGTGTTTAATAAGCAGAAAAAAGATTTGCAACAACTGACGCTAACTCAAGGTCGCATCAATGAAATGCGGATGTCACGAGATAAAAAAAAGCTTTTTATTTCAACTTCGGCGGGTGAGCTCATTGCATTTGATGTTGCAAAGCAGGTACTACAGACAATATTGCATTTTCGGACTGGTCTGGCCGGAATGTTTGAGGATAGTAAGCATCGTTTGTGGCTTGAATCTGAGAGAAATGGTGTTGTCATGCTGGATTTAAAACATCTAAATAGCACCTATTTTAGCTCACCTTTCTTTAAAAAAAGTTCGACGGCAAATTTTAAGTGTTTTGAAGATGCCGAACATAGAGTCTGGATCAATATGCGTGGCGGTGGATTTGGCTTCTTTGATGAACAGCGGGCTGCCATCAATTTTTCTTTCAAGTCGATCAATGGGAAGAGGATTGAATTTCCTCGCTTTGTTCATGATATTGTATATGATCCTGCTGGTGTAATATGGTTTGCGGTTGAAGGTGAAGGGATGGGCAGTGTGGTGTTACAAAATAATGGCATGTCCTTTCAGTCTTTCGCTAATGAACAGAGCGAAATAGCTGATCCAGAGGTTCGTAGTCTGTTGTTTGACCAGAAAGGAAGGCTATGGGTAGGAAAAAAATTTGGAAGTATAGCAGTACATGATCGGGGGAAACAGCTGCCGGTTTCTTTTATCGGTGTTGATCCCGAAGCGCTGTCTTCTGTCTATTGTTTGTTGGAAGACCGTAAGGGAACGATGTGGATGGGCACCAAGAAACATGGCCTATTAAAGGCTGTGCCCCAAAATAAGGAACGAACCTCTTATAAGCTGGAACAGTTCAGTACAACAAACAAAAAACTGGGAAGTAATCAGGTGTACTCTTTGTTGGAAGATAAACAGGGAGCTATATGGATTGGAACATATGGCCAGGGGCTTTTGCGGGCGACGGAGGTCAATGGTAAGCTGGTCTTCGAACGAATAGCGATTCGCAAAGCAGGATTGCAGAAGGATGCCTTCAGCAGAATCCGTCAGTTGTCTCTGGATGAAAAAGGGATGGTATGGGTCGCTACTACATATGGGGTGCTTGTGGTGGATCCCAACAGAAAGAAGGATCATTTTTATTTTGTGCATTACGGTGGTGATCAGGTCGCTGACAATGATGTGCAGTATCTGTACAAGGACCATAACGGAACAATGTGGATCTGCACCTCAGGAGGTGGGTTGTCAAAATCTTATGGTGACCCATTCAAAGGGCTTCAATTTGAACATTATACCGTTAAGGATGGCCTTTTTAATGATTATGTACTGAGTTGTATCGAAGATGCGGACCATAACCTTTGGTTGGGAACGGAAGGAGGGCTATCTAAGTTTGATCTCCAAAAAAAGAAATTCGTGAATTTCAACGCAAGTGATGGCTTTGGTAATATGCGATTTTCTGAAAAGACAGTAGCGCAGCAGAAGGATGGACGCATGGTCTGGGGCACAACAAAGGGAATGCTCTGGGTAGATACCAAATATTTCCAGCAGAAAAGTAGTAGGCCACAACTTCTGATGACGGGGCTTTTGATCAATAACAAAGAATTTGTACCGAGTCTTCAAAAGAAAGGACAAGAGAAAGGTATACAATATACCGATCGGCTTATTTTAGATCATAATCAAAATAATCTTTCTTTCGATGTGTCGGTTTCGGATCCTCGTCATATGCACCCTAATTTTCAATACCGCATCATGGAGGTTGACACCACTTGGCACCTGAACAATCAGATAGCACGTATTACTTATACCAACCTTAATCCGGGCGATTATACCCTGGAAATTAAAGGGGAAGATGATCTCTACGATGGGGTTCCTTATCGAAAGGTCTATTTTACGATCAACTCGCCCTGGTGGAAGACGGGATGGGCTTATTTAGCCTACGCATTCTTGCTCCTTGTAATCTCTTACGCAACTTTTAGGCTTATATTACAGTTGTTGCGGTTAAGACAGAAGGTGCTGATTGAACAACATCTAAGTGCGCTTAAGATGGAATTTTTTACCAATATTTCGCATGAATTGCGCACACCGTTGACCCTCATCCTGAGTCCCGTCAAGAAATTGATGGGTGAGGAAACGGAAGGGAGAAAACAGGTGTATATGGATATCATTCATCGAAATGCACTTCGAATGGAGCTTTTCGTCAACCAGTTGCTCGATCTACGCAAAGTACAGGAAAGCAAGCATCAATTGCAGAAAACGCAGTTTGACATGGTCGTAATGCTCTCGGATGTGCTGCTCACATTTATGGCATCGGCCGAGGCAAAACAGGTGTATTTTAAAGTTGAGATGGCTTTTAAAGAATTATGGGTGCACCTGGATCAGGAGAAAATGGAGATAATCCTGTATAATTTGCTGTCAAATGCGCTAAAATATGCCCCTGAAGGGAGTACAATTGAGATCCAGCTAAACCTGAGGCAGCAAATAATGTACATCAACATCGCTGATGAGGGGCCAGGGGTGCCTAGCGGCACACTTCCTTATATTTTTGATTTATTTTACACCGAAAATAGCAACGGAGCTTATAAAAGAAAAAGCACCGGGATAGGTCTTGCTCTGGCCAAGGAGTTTACTATGCTGCACCAAGGGCATATCTATGCAGTAAACAGACCGCCCCATGGTCTTCAGGTTACTGTCGAAATCCCCATTCCGAATGCCTCAGGCCTGCCGGGGAGCCATTCCGGAAGCTTTGCCTTTGGCGATGTAAAACTCGAAGTCCGTGGGTATGCCGATAGTGGTTTACAGGAGAGCAGGGCAGAACGAAAGGAAACATTGTTGGTAGTTGAAGACAATGCTGATCTGCGCCTGTTTTTAAAGGAGCAGCTATCACCCTATTATCATGTGGAAGTAGCTACAAACGGTAGTGAAGCCCTGGAACAGATTCGCTCCATGGTACCTGATTTTATATTAAGTGATCTGATGATGCCACAGATGGATGGCATTGGATTGTTGAAAGAGGTTCGTCAAGATGTGCGGATTTGCCATATCCCGTTTGTATTGCTGAGTGCTAAACATGCTGTTGAGACTCAAATAGAGGGATTGAGTTATGGCGCCGATTATTATATTACGAAGCCCTTCGATCCCGCTTTTTTACTGACAGCCATTGCCACTTTACTGCAGAAAAGAAGGACCTATTTTGAACAGATGAGCGGACGAAAAAAAGCTGTAGTACAAGCATCCGATGTACAGATTGATGATAAGGATAAAAAATTTCTGGAGACAGTTGTTGAGGTGGTGGAACGGTATATGAATCAATCGGATTTTAATATTGATTTAATCGCCGAACAGTTGAATTTGTCCCGAAATACCTTTTACAAAAAATTCAAGAGCCTGACGAATATGGCTCCGGTAGAATTCGTACGTGAACTACGTTTGCAAAAAGCAAAACTATATTTTGATGCTGGTATGGAAAATGTATCCGATGTAGCTTATCGTGTAGGATTTAATAACCCCAAATATTTTAGCACGAGTTTCAAGGAAATGTTTGGCATCTCTCCAAAAGAGTATGCCATGCAAAAAAAAGATAAGACAGTATAACTGATTTGAGGTGTGTTTTATCGCGTTTTTTTACTTTAAATGTGTTTGTAATGAGGTCTTTATAAAAATCTGACCTTTTTTATCAATTATTGAACCTATAATTTGTTATGCTCCGGTAGCTTTGAATATTGCTGGCGACAGGCCTGACAATTAATGTTACTCGAACCAATTATAGACTTCAAATGATTAGACAAACTCTTGTATCTATTTTATTGACGTATGTGCAATTCTTCTCTCCTTTTTTAACTTATGCAGACATATTTAAGGCGAAAAGAACCGATAGCCTATATCATGCGGTGGTAGCTGCAGATCAGACCGGCGACTATACGTCCATCCAGGAGGCGATTGACAATGCACCTCAATACTGCCGTGCCCCTTATCGCGTCCTTGTGAAAAATGGCGACTACAACGAAGTCGTCTTGATACCAAGGGAAAAAAGTTTTATCCATTTAATTGGACAGGATAAGGAGAAAACACGTATTCATTTTAAATTAAACGTACAGTCTGCTCCCAAACTCGATTCGAAATCGTATAAAACGGACACCGCGGCGTGGAGATTTTCTGTCCACAATCCACAGGCAGCAGTATATCGCTTTCCGGGAGCAGTGGTATCGGTAAACAGCGATGATTTTTATGCTGAAAACATCAGTTTTATAAACGATTGGGGCTTCGAGCAGCGAAGTGGTCCACAGGCCTTGGCACTGCGTATCCAGGCTGACAGAGCTGCATTTAATAATTGCATTTTCCGCTCTTTTCAAGATACCTGGATGACCAGCACGCGTAAGCCCAATGATCGGGTCTATGTGTACAATTGTTGGGTAGAAGGAGCTGTGGATTATTTTTATGGGGGAGGAAATGCGTATGTTGAGCAAAGCACATTGTATAATCTACGTAGCGGATCGGTCATTGTAGCACCAAGCCATACGGAGGAAACTAGATGGGGGTACGTATTTAAGCATTGTACGATCGACGGAAATAGTGCGGCTGCAGATGGAAAACTAAAGTTGGGTCGCCCATGGCACGATCGGCCCAAGGCCGTATTTCTTTACACCCGAATGAATATCCAAGTGTCCTCAGAAGGCTGGGCAGATATGGGCGGAATCCCTGAGATATTTGCTGAGTACAAGAGTATAGATTCAACAGGGAAGGCGATTGGTCCCGAAAATCGTAAGACACATTTTACAAACAGAAATAATGAGACGGGAATCTCAAAAGCAGTATTGACCGATTCGGAAGCCGCAAGCTACACATATGAGAAGGTGATTATGGGTAATGACCGGTGGGACCCCCGTAAATTTATCTCTTCTAACGCTAAAATATGGAAGTGACCTCGCAGAAGTTAAAATAGCCAAGAAATTATAAATCAAATCTTATGAGAAATAATCAATTAACGCCATTTGATGGAATGAAGTTTCCTTTGTTTCATGCAATGCAGCGGCGGAAAAATTTGTTGCATTCTGATGGAATCAGGAATGTGCCTTATTACCACAGGCCGAGCCGGGCGAATATTGGCTTCCTACTGGTCTTTCTCTCGACTACCATTCAGATCAAGGACGTTTATGCGGCGACGATGGTGCTAAAGGATAATCCGGATAGGCATACGCAATGGATAGCTCAGCGGTCTATCGCTGTTACAGGTAAGGTATTGGACGAGCAAGGAGCACCGATAACAGGGGTGACTGTACGTTTAAAATCTAGTGGTCAGGTGACGTCCACTGATCAATCTGGAAACTATACTATTAAAGAGATTCCCGAGAATGCTATTCTGGTATTTGCTTATGTTGGAAAAAAGAGTCAGGAAATTCAGGTAAGTGGGCGAACTAAAATAGATGTCGTTCTGGTGGATAATACACTGATGATGGATGAAGTCGTCGCCATCGGATACGGGACCACAAAACGGAAAGACCTGACAGGCTCGGTGGCTTCAATCAATGCGGAGCAATTGAAAGACCTGCCTACAGTATCTGTACTTCAGGCTATATCCGGTCGTTTGCCCGGCGTGAACGTTACTATAACAGAAGGTTCACCTGATGCTGAGATAAAAGTACGTGTGCGCGGGGGAAGTTCCATTACACAGGATAATTCACCCCTGTATATTGTTGACGGGTTTAGGGTGGCAAATATCAACGATATCCCGATGGCAGACATTGAGAATATTGATGTTCTTAAAGATGCCGCCTCTACAGCGATCTATGGCTCGGAAGGAGCCAATGGAGTAATCTTAATTACGACCAAGTCTGGGAAAGGAGGGAGCCCAAAGATTACGTTCAACTCTTATCTGGCCGCAAGTAAAGTGTACAACCTCACCGAGGTACTGTCGCCCTATGAATATGTATACTGGCAGCGTGAGCTTGATCCTTCCATGGCAGCGAATAACAGTTTTAATTCGATGTACGGATTATGGGAGGATGTGGATATTTACAAGTCCAAGGCTGGTCTCAATTGGCAGGATAAATTATATGGAAATACCGGGCTGCAGCAAAATTATAGCTTAGGGATGACAGGCGGTGATAAGGATGGAAGCCTGACCTATAATCTGAACTATACACGCGATGACGAGGATTATATCATGTTAAACTCAGCCTATCAGCGTGATTATGTAAGCGCGAAGCTCAATAAGAAAATCAGTCCCAAGCTTTCATTTGAGTTTAACTCACGGATGTCCAATACTAAGATCACGGGTCCGAGTATATCTGATGGACGCAAGCTGCGGGAAGCTGTTAAATATGCTCCTGTTCGCAGTCTGGCGTCCCTGACCGAAGGTGCTCTTGGTGGAGCAGAAGACATCACGTCAGCTGAAGCGCTGAGCTCACTCAACGACCCCGTCGTAAATGTCGTGAATGAGTATAAAGATCAGCATCGCTTTAATTTAATCTTCAACGCGGGGCTGAACTGGAAGATTGCCAGAGGATTGAGCTTTAACGCCAAAGGTTCTTATGGTTTCAATAAAAATTTTACGGATAATATCTGGATAAAGGGCACTGGACAGTCCAGTGCCAACGGTGGTCAGCCCGTCGCACGGCGTGAAGATCAAAAAGGAGCATTGTGGTCTTTCCAAAATGTGCTGACTTACGATTTCAAATTGCAGGAAAATAAGCATCGTTTTACGATCGTCGGAGGACAGGAGATGACAAACAACGAACAAAATGATATGTTGCTGGAATCTAAGTTTTATCCGAAGGACTTTTCGGCAGACGATGTGCTTGCGATGTGGAATTATGGCACTCCTTCGCCCACCTATACGACCATCCGTGAACCATCACGGACCACCTCCTTCTTTTCACGGATTAACTATACGTTCAATGACCGTTACATCCTGACATTGACAGGTAGGGCGGACGGTAAAAATGTATTTGCTCCGGGCAACCGATGGGGATTTTTTCCGGGTGCTGCTTTTGCATGGCGATTTTCGGATGAGTCGTTCATGGCAGGGACCAAAGCATGGCTTGCTGACGCAAAATTGCGTGTAAGCCATGGCTCTGTCGGTAATGCGCGTGTAGGGTCTTACTGGCGACAGGATTATGATTTTATTAATGCCGCCAATCAATTGTATTATATTGGGGAAACTCCACAGAGTGCATTGCGGACGAAGACTACATTGAAGAATGAAAATTTAACTTGGGAAAGCACGGTGTCCAGTAATATAGGTTTGGATCTTTCCTTGTTTAAAAATCGATTGAATCTAACTGTCGATGCCTATAATAATATTACAAATGATCTAATCCTGCAGGTGCCCTTGCCTTCGAGCTCAGGTTATGCCAATCAATATCAAAACGTGGGAAGTACAGCCAACCGTGGGATTGAATTTTCGGCCTCTGCAGTACTGGTAGAAAAAAAAGATTTTCGCCTAACAGCAGATTTTAACATAGCCTTTAACCGTAACAAGATTCGTAAGCTGATCGATGGTTTGAATGAAATGACAACGCCAGCCTCAGCCTGGTTGGATTTTGGACGCGACGATTACCGGGCTATTGTTGGGCAACCACTGGGATTGATGTATGGTTTCAAACAAGACGGATTCTATTCCTTCAATGATTTTACATTTGACGAAACGCAAAATAGATGGCTATTGAATGAAGGGGTAGCGGATGTGTCGAAGGTGATGTCAAGGAGCGGTAATTATTTTGGACCTGGCCATATCAAGCTTAAAAAGTTGGATGGAGAAGGTCAGACGATCACCTTGGAGGATGACAGGATGGTCATTGGGCATGCACAGCCCAAGCATACAGGCGGATTGATGCTGAACATGCAATACAAAAGTTTTGACCTGGCCGCGATGTTTAACTGGTCTTACGGCAATGATATATATAACGCGGATAAGATCGATTTTATGGCTTATGAAGGGTCTAAGCGGTATCAAAATATCAGTGACGAAATGCGTCTTTCCCAGCGTTTTACGACAATTGACCCGGCGACAGGTGCGAATATTATGTTTGGGAATGATGCTAACCCCGAACTCTTTCGGTCACTCAATGAAGGGAAGACAATGTGGAACCCTATGGCGGCAAATGGTCGTATCCTGACCGATTGGGCTATCGAAGACGGTTCGTTCCTTAGACTGAGTAATCTTACACTTGGTTATACATTACCTACCCATATCGCTAAACGCTTGTTGATGCAGAATTTACGTATTTATATCGCAGGCTATAACCTTCATGTCTGGACAAAATATAGCGGACAGGATCCCGAGGTCGATACCCAACGTAATCCCTTGACGCCCGGGGTAGGGTATTCTGCCTATCCGAAAGCGCGAAAGGTGTTATTTGGATTAAATGTTACATTTTAAATAAAAGAAAATGAAAAAGATAATCTTTATTGCTGTCGTCGTACTGGCGTGTATGAGTTCTTGCAAAAAATATCTCGACACTAGTTCTCCTTCTTCATTGAGCGGAGAAACTGTATTTAAGACGAGTTCGATGACCAAGGCAGCAGTCATGGGGTTGTATGGGAAAATGACCGATACTTATATCTATGGCCAAAAGCTTTCGGTTAACTGGCAGGGAGTTTCAGATACGGAATCTAATGGCCAATTCAGTGAGACCGGCTATATTTCTCAGACAGATGATTTTGGTGCCGGCAATTATTTTGGACACGCCAATAATTCTACAACAAGATGGCAACGTTTGTTTGAGTTTGCCGAAATGGCGACAGCTGTAGTCGATGGCATACGCAAATCACCAATTTTAATCAGTGAAGCCAATACCATGAATCCCCTGTTGGGAGAAGCATTGACATTAAAATCCCTGGCTTTTTTTGAGTTAGCCCGTTATTGGGGAGATGTTCCTTACAAAAAAGAAGCATCTAAGTCTGATCTGTCGAATGTGTATTTACCAAAATCGGATAAGGATACAATATACCATTATTTGGTGAAGGATCTAGAAGAAGCGCAGTCATACCTCCCCTATAAAGGTGGAAATAGCGAATATGGTACCGTAGAACGTGTGACAAAAGGTTTTGCAAAAGGTTTGTTGGCACGCGTAGCATTATTCGCCGGCGGCTGGTCGCTCCGGGATAGCAAAACTTTTCCCAACTCCACTGCTGAAAAGCACCCTACTATACCTGAGATCAATGGCTACTATGTAGGACGTCCGCAGAACTGGAAGGCGTATTATCGTATTGCAGCCCAACAGACTGCTGAATTGATTGGATCTGCGGATAATCCGCATCGTTTGGATCCGGATTTTGAGAATATATGGTCCTCAGTATGTGGCAATCGTTCAAATGTGGCAAATGAGAACTTATTTGAAGTAGCCTTTGGTATGGGGAACAATGGTGATATAGGTTCGCTGATGGGCTACGGTGTAGACGGAAACTCAAAGTATGGTTCAAGGGGCTTCGGGGGGAGCTATGTGACCTCGACCGCTTATTATTTTTATTCCTTTGACAGGGAAGATAAACGGCGTGACGTGACGCTCACCTGGATCGGCTATGGCGCAGATAATAAAGAGAAAGTCAGCAGCAACCCGAATGATGTAAAATTTGGCAAATGGAGGATATACTGGATGTCTAACGCATACCTCGCCATGCATAAGACCGCTACAGGACGTATTGCTACTGGAGTAAATTGGATCTTGATGCGATATGCAGATGTCTATCTCATGTACGCTGAAGCACAAAGTCAGCTGGAAAATCCGAATGCTGTACATCAAGCCGCCGGGATATCACCAAGACAGGCCTTGGAAAAGGTAAGGGAAAGGGCATTTGGTACAGGATCATCAAAAATACAATCATATGATGCTAATTTTTTGGACGCAGTGATTAATGAGCGGGCCTGGGAGTTTGGTGGCGAGTCTGTCCGCAAACAAGATCTGATCCGTTGGGGATTGCTGTACAAAAAAATTGAAGATATGAAAATGGCGCTTTGCCTCATGTACGACCATAGTAAACCAGTGAAGATATTTGATAAAAGCTATCAGCCTGCTCAATTTCCGTCTACGGTATATTTCCGTTATAAAGACGGTGAATATATTGACAGGACTTCCTTGAATTATTATGGTGATTTACCCGCTGCTCCGGGAGGCGATTATCAATCAGTCCGATGGTTTCCACAGGATGCTGCCAAGCCAGAAAAAACAGAATCAGGCAAAGTATACAATTATACGATATGGCCGATTAGAGCCCTATTGGCAGGAACTGGATTGATGGCTACATACAACTATTCAGCATTTCTGTCCACATTGAAATATGGTGCCGAAATTCAAGCTCAGCTCAATCAGTATAAAATGGGCAATAGTGTCTGCAATTATCGATACGTTTATCCGATCTATATCGATGATATCCGGGAAGCAAGAGGCTATCTGAGTAATGCCTATGGGTACTAACATCAAACATATGGTTTTATGAAAAAGATAATTTTAAATATCATCATGCCGCTGGCATTGGTTTTCAACCTATTCAGCTGCAAGAAGGCCAACGATTGGGAAGTCGATGCCTCACATCAACGGCTCTTTAAGTCCTTAAAGTTTGCTACTAGTATCGTTGGCGCAACTTCGGTGGAGATTGCCTACACCCAGACAGTTGCCGCGCAAAAATATATTTTTGAATTCAGTAAAGACAGTCTGCAATTTTCTGAAATTGTTAAAACAGTGGAAATATTGGCCGATACATTAACTCCATTTGCGCCATCCACTATTCCGGCCCGGGTCGAATACCGTACCTTATTTGACGATCTGGAGGGACTGACGGGTTACTCGGTCAGAATGAAGGGACTAAATACTGAAACCGGTGATGAATCCAACTATTTGCAATTGTATTTTAAGACAGCTGCGGAACAGCTATTCAACAAATGGACCCTTGGAGTAACTGAAATTGAACTCTACTGGCCTGCGACAGATCGCGTCACCCATGTCAGTATTTTTGATGCGGAGAAAAATACTGAATTGCAGAAAATATCCTTATCCGCGGCCAATAAAGCAGAAGGTCACATCAAAATTGAAGGGTTACAAGCGGGTACAAACTATCGAGTGGCAATTTTTAATGAGCAAAATGAGCGAGGTGCAAAGCTATTAAAAACCTTGGGACTGGCTGGTGGTGAAATGATAACAGTAAATCCGGGAGATGATATTCCAACATTGGTCAGTTCAGCAATTGCCCGTGGAAAAACCAATATTGTGTTGGTATTTGCTGGGGGCAAAACGTATGATTTGGCTAATGTAGTGATTCCTGCGGGGATCAGTAACCTAAATTTAACGGGTATCTCAGATGCCAATGGCAATAAGCCCAAGTTAAATCTTATGGGACTACAGTTCACTGACTTGATCTTGGGCGAGGTGCTGTTTGAAAACCTCTCAATTCATGCCAACGGAAGCCCTTTTCTAATATCTCAGGATAAAAATGGCGCGAGCGTAATTGCTTACACTTTTAAAAATTGTTATATCGAAAGGTATGGTAGCGGAGTAGTTCGTCTTAATAACGCCGTTACTGTAGCAGGAATAAATTTTGACAATTGTGTGGTTGATAAAATTGGCGGATATGGTGTAGTCAATATCGGAGGCAGTACCGCAAGTGTCGATTCCATCTCCATAACCAACAGTACCTTTACCGATTTGACGACGCAGTTGATGGACGTCCGTGTTGCTGTTGGAAAAATTGTAGTTGGGAATTGCACCTTCTACAATCAAAATTCGGCCATGTCCCAATTGCTACGCTTTGATACAGCACGATTGCCTTTGGCCTTTGTCGGTAGCAACAACATTATTTCAGGGATGAACGGCGGCGGTCGTTTAAATGCAACCAGCTATGATCATGCTAGTTTTGGTCTCAAAATTTCATTTGCCGGAAGCTATCGGACAAATGAATTGCAGATAGAAAGAGCATCAAGAGATTTCTCGGAGATCACCGTCTTCAGCGGCAGCGCGGATGACCTGTTTGTGGATCCGACCAATAAAGACTTCCGCATTAAAGCGGGCAACGGGTTTGGTGGACGCGGTACCGCCGGAGATCCACGTTGGTTTGAATAGGTAAACAATAGTCCATGACATATATGTCATGGAATCCGAAACTGGATTCTATTGGATATATGTCATGGATAAATAGATGCAAAAAAAGAATATGAAGAAATTAATATGGAGTGGGATGTTGTGTCTAATGACTTGGCCAATACTCTATGCGCAGCATATTTCAGCTTTTCCTGGTGCTGAAGGTGGTGGTATGTATACAACGGGAGGTCGTGCCGGTGCGGTCTATTATGTTAACACTTTGGTTGACGAAGACCGTGGCGATGCCAAAACGAAAGAAGGTTCGTTACGCTGGTGTCTTCGGCAAGATGGAGCGAAAACGATTTTATTTAAGGTAGGTGGGACAATATGGCTTCAGCAGCGATTGTCAATAGACAAGGGGAATTTGACTATAGCAGGGCAATCAGCTCCCGGTGGCGGGATCACGTTGGCCGGTAATCCTGTATCCGTTGATGCTGATAATTTGATCATCCGTTTCATCCGCTTCCGAATGGGAGACCTGCAACTCGCTGGCCGGGAATCTGATGGTGCAGATGCCCTTGGAGGCCGTCAAAGGCAGCATATCATAGTCGACCATTGTTCGATCAGTTGGAGTACTGATGAATGTGCTTCCTTCTATGACAATAAAAATTTCACGATGCAATGGTGTATTGTTTCGGAAAGTCTCCGTCTCTCGGGGCATTCCAAGGGACCGCATGGCTATGGCGCGATATGGGGTGGGGTACAAGCTACCTTTCATCATAATCTCTTAGCGCATCATGATAGTAGGACCCCTCGATTGGGTCCCGGTGCACGCTATGCTGGACAGGATACGACCGATATACGTAATAATGTAATATACAATTGGAACGGGAACGGAGCGTATGGTGGCGAAGCCATGTGTGTTAACATTGTTAATAACTTTTATAAACCTGGACCTGCCACGGGCAAAAATATAAAGGATAGGATTATAGCTATTAATGCGAAAACAGAAGAACAACCCTTCCCGAGCATCAAAGATGTATGGGGGAAATACTTTGTGAATGGAAATCTACTGGCTCACAACCCCAGGATTTCTTCAGATAATTGGCAAGGGGTGCGTATCGTGGGCGAGCAAACACAAGCGGGAATCAGATTGGACAAGGAGATACCTGTGCAGGGAACTATTCGTACCCATGATGCACAGACCGCCTATGAGAAAGTATTGACCTACGGCGGAAACTGCTATGTACGTGATGCCGTAGATCAGCGGATCATCACCGAAACACGTAAAGGGACCGCTACTTTTCGGGGCAAGAGCATTCATAACGGCGAAGGAGGAAAATGGAAAAGTTTACAGTACCCGCGCAAAGGTTTGTTGGACTCACAGCAGGATACAAATCCAGATCCAGCTAATTCGTCTGGCGCATGGCCAATTTTGTCAGCCGGCGTTGCCGTTCAGGATAGTGACCGGGACGGTATACCAGATGGTTGGCTTGAGAAGCATTATCCCGGCAAAAAAGCCAAGGACCTGAATGTAGCAGGCTATACTTATTTGGAAGAATATCTCAATGGACTGGTGCTTCCCATTACGGAAGGGCAGATCTAAATGCTTTATGGGACAATCGTGTAATAGAATTAATAAAATAAAAATAGATGGTTAAGAAAATCGAAAAAAATGGCTTGGTGATAGTGAGTTTATGCATGATGCTCGGAATATGCAGTCAGATACAGGCTCAGTCAGTAGAAAGCCCATACCATTGGAATAACCTCCCCGAAGTGGAACTGCCTCAATTTCGAAAGGACACACTCAATATCGAGAAATTTGGCGCAAAAGGGGACGGTTATACTTTAAATACAAAGAGTATAAACGAAGCAATTTCTGCCAGTAGCAAAAGTGGTGGTGGTGTCGTTGTGGTGCCAGCAGGCTATTGGCTCTCGGGACCGATAACGCTAAAAAGCAATGTAAACTTGCATTTGGATGAAAATGCGTTTCTACAGTTTACAGCTGATTTTGACGAGTATAAAATCGTAGCCGGTAATTACGAAGGGAAAGCGTCGGCACGGAATCAATCTCCGATAAGTGGTACGGAGCTTGAGAATGTCGGCATAACAGGAAAGGGGATCATAGATGGCAATGGAGATGCCTGGCGAATGGTCGGTAAAGGTGCATTGACTGAAAGCGAATGGAAAGCCAAAGTTGCGTCTGGCGGATTGGTCAGTGCAGACGGTAAAACTTGGTACCCAAGTGCAAAGACTAGGCTTGCACATGAGGAAAAACGGTCCGTCCTGTTGGCAGATGGCAAAACATTGGCTGATTTTGAAGCGATCAAAGACTATTTAAGGCCTAATTTGCTTGTTTTGACTAAGTGTAAAAAAGTGCTGCTTGAGGGTGTTACCTTTCAAAATTCGCCAGCTTGGAATTTGCATCCGGTCATGACACAGCATCTCACCATACGGGGTGTGAAAATCAAAAATCCGGATTATGCCCAGAACGGTGATGGTATTGACGTTGAATCCTGTGCCAATGTGCTGATCGAACATTGTATTTTGGACGTAGGTGACGATGCGATCTGCATAAAATCAGGTAAAGATGAAGAAGGTCGCAAACGGGGAATAGCAACCGAGCGGGTAATTATACGACATAATAAAGTGTACAAGGGGCATGGCGGTTTTGTGGTAGGTAGTGAGATGTCTGGCGGTGCACGGGATATTTTTGTCGAGAACTGCACCTTTATGGGGACGGACAAAGGACTTCGTTTCAAGACCACACGGGGCCGTGGCGGGATTGTGGAGAATATCCATATCCGCAATATCAATATGAATAATATTGTACAGGAAGCTATATATTTTGATATGTACTATTGGACAAAACCGCCTCAGGCAAATGAAGTACAACAAGTTCCGCCGGTAACTGTCGAAACACCCCAATTTCGGAATATTGCTATAGATGGGATTACGTGCAGGGGAGCTCAAGTAGGAATCTTTGTTCGGGGTTTGCCGGAGATGCCGGTACGGCAGATAAGCATGGTGAATTTAAATATAACGGCCAACAAGGCAGTTGAGTTGAAAGACGCAGCAGATATTACGCTGAAAAATGCGTTTCTACATTCAAAAAATGATGAAAGTGCAATCATTTATATTGAAAACGCCGCTGACCTACGATTTGAGGATTTGCGTTTTGACGGAAACCAGTCTCCCCAAGTGGAGGTAAATGGGCCGCATGCTTCCAATATTATTTTTAATCAATCGAACATCGATAAAAGAAAGTTGAACTTTAACCACGGCGCAAAGACGAATGCTGTTAAAATCAATTGACGTATGAAAATGTTAAACAGTTGGCACAGTGAATGGGAGCACTTATCATTGGGCTGTAGACTTAAATCTGAATACATATGAAAAAGTTGCTGACGATTTTATTGTCTTTGGTATTTCTCCTGGCATCTGCTCAAGAGCCGATACCATTGTATGGGAAAGTAAAGCCCAATAGCAAGGGGCAAAAGCTGTCGGATAGTATAACGAACGAACGTGTTTATCAGGTCGGTGAACCACGAATTATTCCTTTTCTTGTTTCCAAGGAAGAAAATTCAGGAAGTTCCGTACTGATTATTCCCGGTGGTGGTTATGCCCGACTGGCTTATATCATCAGTGGAACACAATTGGCCAAATGGTTCAATACCATTGGTATTAATGCCTTTGTACTGATCCATCGCTTGCCACACTCACCTGATTTGATCAATAGGTCACTGGCACCCCTGCAGGATGCACAACGGGCCATCCGGTTAATCCGCGCTAAAGCCGCTGACTGGCATTTGGATCCCGATCGTGTTGGGGTAATGGGTAGTTCGGCGGGCGGGCATCTGGCAGCATCCTTAGCAAGCATCGAACAGCCTGTCCAGACTTTGGGCGATAGTATAGATCAGTTAAGCAGTAAACCCAATTTCAGTATATTGGTGTCGCCGGTCATTACGATGGAGGGCGATTTTGCACATCGCGGGAGTGTGGAAAATCTCTTGGGAACAGTTGACGATCCATCTAAAAAAGAACTGTTCAGCATACAGAAGCAAGTGACCGGCACAACACCGCCTACATTTTTGGTTCACGCCCAAAATGATAAGACCGTTTCGGTGCAAAATAGCTTACTCTATTATCAAGCTTTACAAGCTCATCATATACCAGCCACACTACACATCTTTCCACAGGGAGGGCATGCCATCGCACTCGTCAACAATCCGGGATCTACCGCTATTTGGCCCGAGATATGTGTGGCTTGGCTACAAGAAATTCAAATGATCAAACCATAATCTAGCGATATGAAGATAAAACACCCTATTTTTTCTATTGTCCTATTCTTGTCCTGGCAGTTCGGGGCATCCCAAGAATTGAAATTGACTTACGATAAAGCAGCTGCAAACTGGAATGAAGCATTACCTTTGGGAAATGGCCGCATCGGCGCCATGGTATATGGTGGAGTTGACAAAGAGGAGATCCAGCTGAATGAGGAGACGATCTGGGCCGGGCGACCTGGAAATAATGTACCTAAAGGCAAATACAATGATATTGTGAAGATCCGGCAGCTCCTCACAGAAGGTAAGAACAAAGAGGCACAAGCACTGTCAAATCAAGCATTTCCCCGGGCAGCACCCGAAGGACTTGATTATGGGATGCCCTATCAGACTTTCGGGAGCCTGCATTTGGGATTTCCGGCACATCATAGCCCGGTCCATTATCAACGGGAGCTGAATTTGAATAAAGCAATAGCGACTGTTTCTTATAATGTCGATGGTGTCAACTACCGTAGAGAAATGTTTACCTCGCTAGTTGATAGTGTGCTATTAATCCGTATCACTGCCGATAAGGAGAAAAGTATTTCGATGGATCTAAACTGGAAGAGTCCCCATCAGGATGCCCGCATTGGTCAAAAGAATGGAGCACTTTTTCTCCGTGGAAAAGGAGGGCAAGTTGATGCCAAAGAAGGGCAGGTGGCTTTCTATGGATTTGTTTATCCGCAGGTTAAAGGTGGCCAAATTAACCATCTTGACCGACAAATTATCATTAAAGATGCAGACGAAGTAATACTTTACGTATCTATTGGGACAAATTTTAAAAATTACCATGATCTCTCCATCAACCCTGAACAAAAAGCGACCCGGGTTTTTGAACAAGCCAAGAGAATCAGTTATGCAAAAGCAGTAGAAAATCATGTGAGGAAATACCAAAAGTACTTTAATCGGGTTAAATTGGATCTCGGAAACAATGCGCAGGCCAAAAAAACAACAGATGTACGTATCCGCGAGTTTGCGACAAACTTTGATCCGCAGCTGGTTGCTCTTTATTTTCAGTTTGGCCGTTATTTGCTTATTTCATCTTCACAACCCGGAGGGCAACCCGCCAACTTACAGGGAATTTGGAATGCTAAACTTTCTCCGCCCTGGGATAGTAAATATACTATAAATATCAATACTGAGATGAACTATTGGCCTGCGGAGGTTGGGAATCTGAGCGAAATGCATGAACCACTTTTTAGCATGTTAAAGGACCTGTCAATTACCGGACAGGAGAGCGCTCGGGAAATGTACCGGGCCCGAGGATGGAATGCCCATCATAACACCGATCTATGGCGTATCACAGGAGTCGTAGACGGCGGTTTCTACGGAATGTGGCCTATGGGGGGAGCTTGGCTGAGTCAACACATCTGGCAACACTACCTGTATCATGGTGATAAGCAGTTTTTGAGAGATTACTACGATGTGCTGAAGGGGGCAGCCTTATTTTACCTGGATGTTTTAACGAAGGATCCTTCTGGAAAATGGTTGGTTGTGAGCCCTTCGATCAGTCCGGAAAATAGTTATGAACCGGGGAGTGTAGGGGTCTCGGCAGGTACGACAATGGATAACCAGCTACAATTTGATGTCTTTAACAATTTTATTCATGCATCCACCTTTCTGGAGGACGATGCCGTTTTACGTGACTCGGTGAGACGGTGCCTGGAGCAGTTGCCGCCAATGCAAATAGGGCAGCATGGCCAGCTGCAGGAGTGGCTCAAAGATCTGGATAGAACAAATGATCATCACCGTCATATATCCCATTTGTATGGACTGTTTCCGTCAGGGCAAATATCACCTTTTCGTAATCCTGATCTCGCCCAGGCAGCCAAAAATTCATTGATCTATCGTGGCGACAAGTCAACAGGTTGGTCAATGGGCTGGAAAGTGAATTGGTGGGCTCGATTATTGGACGGTAATCAGTCATATAAATTGATCAAAGATCAATTAAGTCCAGCTCCTGAAGAACAGCAGGGACAAAACGGGGGAACATACCCCAATCTCTTGGATGCTCATCCTCCTTTTCAGATTGATGGCAATTTTGGCTGTACATCAGGCATTGCCGAAATGTTGTTGCAATCCTATGATGGAAGTATATTTTTGTTGCCCGCATGGCCTGATGAATTACCGAGTGGGGAGGTAAAAGGCTTGGCGGCCCGGGGTGGATTTATCATCGATATGAGTTGGAAAGAGGGAAAGTTGACCGTATTAAAGGTGCTCTCAACCCTAGGTGGGAATTGCCGGATCCGTGTTAGTCATAACACCCAACTTTCTTGGCAGGGAAAACCGCTGCAAAAAGCCAGTGGAGAAAATACAAATGCCTTTTTTGCAGTCGATGAAATCAAAAAGCCATTGATAAAAACAAAAAAAGGGATGTTAGAGATTCCTCGGACGGTGCTGTATGATATCTCGACTAGCAAAGGTGGGGCCTATGAATTTGCCGTGCAATAACGAGGTATGTTAACCGCGCGATGTTTCATGAAATTCACACAGAAAATCATTGATGGACAATGTGATGGGGAATCAACTTTGTAAGAATACACTTGCTAGAATTTTTGTGTCGGGAACGATTGCGTGAAAAATTGTTTACAATAGAAATAAAATATGCTAATTTCAGTGTTAATGCAAGCGGTTGCTTCACTTCCTTTTGCAATAGAATAACCAATTGAAGTAAACTCTATATATATAAAATTTATGTCAAATACATGGAGAAATGTCTGGAAATATTCCGCATTGGTGGTTTATCTCGCCTGCGGCGAATCATCATCGACATTTGGACAAAATTATCATTCTCAGGTGTGGAATCCTGACCTGGGAAATGGAAAATTCAAAAACCCGATCATCAATGCCGATTATTCTGACCCGGATGCGATCCGTGTTGGTGAAGATTATTATATGACCGCATCGAGCTTTAACCACAGTCCGGGATTACCGATTTTACATTCGAAAGATATGATCAACTGGACGATTATTGGGCATGCATTGCCGCGGCAGATCCCTGAATCCGTGTTTAGCAAAGTGCAGCACGGTGGTGGGGTATGGGCACCTTCGATACGGTATCACAACGATGAGTTCTACATTTATTATCCAGATCCGGATTATGGGATCTATCAGATCAGAACGAAGGATATCCGTGGACCATGGTCTGCACCTACGTTGGTATTCGAGGGAAAAGGCCTGATCGATCCCTGTCCTTTTTGGGATGAGGATGGGCGTGCATATCTGGCCTATGCCTATGCTGGCAGCCGCGCAGGGCTAAAGAGCGTGATTGGTATAGCCAGGATGAATGCCGAGGGCAACAGTGTATTGGACCGGGGAACCATTGTCTATGACGGGCATGAACTGGATCCTACGATTGAAGGGCCCAAGGTATATAAGCGAAATGGGTATTATTATTTGTTTGCTCCGGCAGGTGGTGTCGCAACAGGCTGGCAATTGATTCTACGCTCGAAAAATATCTATGGCCCATATGAACGCAAGGTCGCTATGGCCCAGAATAAGTCTACCGTCAATGGACCCCATCAGGGGGCCTGGGTGGATACACCTACTGGTGAGGATTGGTTCTTCCACTTTCAGGATAAGGAAGCCATGGGACGTGTCGTCCATTTACAACCTATGGTTTGGAACGCTGACTGGCCTGTCATCGGAGAGGACAAAGATGGAGATGGAATAGGGACACCCGTGATGAGTTATAAAAAACCAAATGTGGGAACCTCGGTACATCCCCCGACCAACCCGCAGGAGTCAGACGAGTTTGATACAGCACACCTGGGATTACAGTGGCAATGGCAGGCCAATCCGGACGGTACTTGGCTTATGCCCTCCCAAGACGGAAAGCTTCGGCTTTATAGCCAACAGCTCCCTGAAGGAAGTACGAATCTGATGGCAGCCCCCAATATACTCACGCAGAAATTTCCGGGCGATGATTTCACTGCGACAACAAAAATACGGCTACGCCCCAATGAAAAGGATCTAGGTGAAAAAGCCGGTCTTGTGGTGGTGGGAGAAGCTTATAGCCAATTGTTTATCCGCAAGGAAAAGGGCAGTTTCCAACTTTATTATGGCAGCTGTACAGGGGCCTATTCCGGGACCGAAGAGCAGGTCAGGCTCATAGGTACGCTGCCGGAAGACTTTGTCTACCTTCGTGTACAAGTCAAAAATGGAAAGACCTGCAGTTGGGCTTATAGCTTGGATGGTAAAAAATATACAGTCGTGGAAAATGGCTTCCAGGCAAAACCGGGCAAATGGATCGGCGCCACATTAGGACTTTATGCCAGCCGCGAGAAGCATATCAATGATAGTGGCTATGCAGAAGTGGACTGGTTTCGCATAGAGAAATAAAACAGTTTGGGCCATGCTGTTACGATTAAAAAGCCATGAAATTACTGCAATACGTTGATTTATGAACCACGTTTTTTATGTAACTAAACGAGTTAAATAATATAATTATTTACTGATTATGAAAAGAATAGATATGATAAAAGTCTTGGCAGCCTACCTACTTGTCAGCCTGCTGTTATTGGGTTCGGAATTACGGGCAGCCAGTCCGGAAGTGATTACTGTAGACCAACAAGGGAAAGGAGACTTTACAAGCATACAGGCTGCAGTTAATGCGGTGCGAGCTTTTCGGGGGCATTATGCTGTCCGGATTTGGATCCGTAAAGGGACCTACCATGAGAAAGTGGTCATTCCCGCTTACCTGGAAAATATTCAGCTGGTGGGTGAGGATGCTGTCAGTACGAAGATTGTCTTTGATGATTATGCTGGTAAGGTCGCCAGCTGTCCAGATGAGACAGGGCAGACGAAGCTTGGAACGTTCAGCAGTTATACCCTGCTGGTGCGTGCCAACAGGGTACTCATTAAGGATTTGACCATTGAAAATGCTGCCGGACCTGTAGGCCAGGCTGTGGCCCTGCACTTGGAAGGTGACCAGATCGCCTTAGTAAACTGTCATCTTATGGGCTTTCAGGACACTTTGTACCTTGGAAAAAGCAGTGGCAGGAGTTATTTTTCCAATTGTAATATCAGCGGGACAACAGATTTTATTTTTGGTCCCGGGACCGCTTTTTTTGCGGCATGTAAGCTGATCTCATTGCGAAATTCGTATGTCACCGCAGCTTCCACAGCGCAGGGACAACGTTATGGTTATGTATTTGATCGCTGTGATTTTGTGGCCGCTGACGAATCTGTCAATAAGGTGTTTTTGGGGCGGCCATGGCGACCTTATGCCAAGACGGTACTTGTCGATTGCCATTTGGGGAACCATATTGTGCCTGAGGGCTGGAATGAATGGAAGGGCGACAAGATGTTTCCTGATAAGGATAAGACCGTGTTCTATGCTGAACTGGGGTCAAAAGGAGCAGGTGCGGCGGATCTCGCCCGGCGGGTGACCTGGTCCCATCAGCTGTCTGCTAATAAACGCAGTATGTATAGTCTTGATAAAGTTATGGACGATTGGAACGTTAAATTGATGCTCAATGAAATGGAAAAATAATAGAGGTCATTACTGGCGGCTTAGTTCTATTTTTATACTTCTTTTTTACAGTGGTACGGTGTGGGCACAGCATAAGGCTATTCCACGGGATACGACGTATAATACCATGCGTGTATGGCGGCAGATTAAGAAAAACTACCCACAAGCGAGACCTGCGGTGGACAGCGCAGGAGCGGAGCTCAGGGTAATCCGCAACGTCGTATATGCGTATCTACCCCACACAGATTTTGGGCCACGTGATTTGCACCTCGATATTATTCGACCCGATGATAAATTAAAGCGTGCCGCAGTGCTGTGGATCCATGGTGGTGGCTGGCGTTCGGGCCACAAGGAAATGGATATGCCCATAGCTCAACTGTTGGCTAGAAAAGGCTATGTTTGTATTCCGGTGGAGCATCAATTGTCTTTGGAAGCGAAGTACCCTCAAGCGGTACTCAACATCAAATCGGCGATTATATGGGTCAAAGAACATGCTGAACGATATGGTATAGACAGCAGCAGAATCGTTGTCGCAGGGAGTTCAGCAGGAGGGCAATTGGCAAGTTTGGTCGGATTGACAGGAGGAGTGGACCGTTTTGAACCCCGGGTCGAATCTAAAGCGAGTACGCATGTACAGGCTATTGTGGATCTGGATGGTGTGGTAGACTTCTTGGCCCCCCTTTCGCTCAATCTGGAACGTAAGGCCGACTCCCCGGATGCCTTTTGGTTGGGTGGAACCTTCGCCGAAAAGCCGCTTGTCTGGAAGGAAGCATCACCCATATTCTGGGCCAGAGAGGACCGGCCGGTTCCCATGCTTTTTATCAATAGCGGATTTCCGAGGTTTCATGCAGGCCAGGATGAACTCGTCGGCATGCTGAAGCGCTGGGGAACGCCCCATGAAGTGCATTGCATTGATGTAAATGTACATCCCTTTTGGCTTTTTCACCCTTGGGTAGATCGCTGTGTCGACATGATCGACCAGTTTTTGAAGCACATACAGTTAAAAGAAAAAGTCCATTAAAAAAGTAAAGCTATTTTACTGGGATATAGTGAGTTAGCTGAGTTTCGCTTCACTTGTTAGGTTGCCTTTGTCCATGCCTAAGTCATTATTTATGCTTAGCATTCGTTCGAAAGGACTGGCCAATTTTTCAAAGGACAGTCCCTACGTTTTGTTATATATCTGAATAATCTGTTGGCCTACAAAGGATAGTTACGTTTTTAGAAACATTATTCTGGTATTGCGGCAGCTCAGCCATTGGTTTATACAAAGGTCCAAAAGCTTTCCAATGTGCTTCACGTTCTGTCATGTTTTCGAAAGTCGTCAAATAAATTAAATTAGGCATTGTACTCCCTGCAATAACTTGACCATAAAAAACGGCATTAAAATTTAGTTTTTTGAAGATATCGATCTCACCATTATTAAACATGGAAATTTTATTTGCAGCTAACTTTTCCGTTGGACCTTCATAGCTCCTCAATTCGTAAACACGTTCACTTTTATCGGTGCTTAATTTTGGAAGGGAAAGCAATGGCATCCCGTCAAAGGCTTTCATCAAAATCGTTTCAATCCTAGCATATGGCGGGTGGTTATGTGCGGCATCCAAGTACTCCTTTCCCGACTCTAAATACCGTTTATCTTTTAAAATATCTAGATCAAGACTTGCATATTTTTCAAGATTTGGCGATGAACTGAATACATAAACCAATTTATCTGCTTTATCCTTATTGTCAATAGGTTTGAAAACACCAATTTCTTTAAAGCCTAATTTGTGCATCGCCGGCAGGTAGGCTTTTTCAAGAAAACGATCGATGACCTCTTCTTGGTCTGTGGTCTGGAAGTGATAAACTTTCAATTGAAAATAAGTAGTTGCTGCGTGGGCAAAACAGCTGGATTGACTACTGATAAAAATAAATAGGATTAATATCCAATGTCCCGGATTCATAGATCTGACCATGTGTAATATTTAGTTTTATAGATTTAGATTATTATCGCCAAACGTCAATTTGCTTCAACAATATCCTGTAGTGCTCTGAATAAATTTAACGGATATTCGGCCAATCTGTTGCAGAGGTATAGGTACCATTCCTGACCATACACGAAATACAGTTTTGTGGGATAACCCTCATTTCTCAATTGGGCCAACTGTTCTGTTTGGATACCAAATAAACTTTCAAATTCATACGATTCCTTTTTAGGACCTAGTCGGTCTATAAGTTTTTTAACTTCCTGCTGAATTTCGTGATGATGCGTTGCGATGGAACATAGGTGACCTCTTGAAAACAACTGTTCGACATAATAGAGATACCGTTCATTGAGTTCCTGTCCTCTCGGCAGGGATAAACCTTTGGCTGTTTCAAAAGCCCCTTTAACGATCCGGATACGTCCCCTTTCCTTGCACATGGCCTCAAAATCATCTGCGGTACGATGGAGGTAAGCCTGCAACGTAATGGAAAGATTTGAGAATTCTTTAGAGCCCTTCTGATAGAGTTTTAATATCCGGTCAGTTCTTTCAGTCCCCTCAGCGCTGATGATCACTTCCTTGTCATTCGCTATTTCGCATATTTTGGAAAGGTTTTCATAACAGAGGTTTTCAGAGATTTCCAGTCCAATGTGCGAGAGGTCGAGTGAAATCGTTGAATTGAGTTTTTTTTGATTTATTGCGTTACAAATATTTAAAAACTCATCTGTCGCTTTAGTCGCTTCCTGAACGGATCGCGTGCTTTCCCCCATGTACTCGATCGAACATTTAAAGCCTTCATCATTTGAAGTCTGTACTTTTTTTAGCGTTTCCGTAAGGTTTTCTCCTCCGATATAGCGATCTGCGGCTTTCTTCATCAGCTTATAGAGTGCTTCGTTATTCAAAACATAAGCTTTGGCATCTTCATTTAATGCAGCCTTCCTTAGTGCTTCAGCACCGGCTGTTAATAACTGTTCCATTTGGCAATCTTAAAATTTACAATGCAAAATACATAAATTAAATTATGTTGTGTCAACATCTACTGCTTAATATTTATTCATATGTTCTCCAGCTATGGGGTAACCTGTTTTCAACCTTTTACGCTTAAAAACTCATATTTTCGAACATATTATTCTTATTGGAATGTTACTTTCCTCTTCTATTGTTTAACCCAATAAAAAGTTTTTGAAAAAATGCCTTTATGGGCTACAATTTTCAGCTTTTTTCCCATCAGGTACATTTCACAGTTGCCCTTTTGACCCGTATCGTGATTTTCCACTGTCCCTTTCCATTCATTTTTTTCAAAACGCACATTATAGAGTGTAGGACGACCTTTGGGATCGGTACCGACGAATTTTCCGTTTTTATTGGAGATGCTGATAATGAATCCTTCCTCAGTTTTCCATTTACCTACAAAATTATCGTTTGCGGACTGGGCAATGCTGATCATTGTCATGAACATGATGGCAAGGGATGACAGTATTTTCTTCATATTTTATTATTTAATGATGTGATACTGCAAAGCAAATTAAAATAATCAGTAGTATTTTTAATATATCTTAAAAAATGGAATCACTTATTTGCCTGCCCGTATCACGCTTAGTGTTTGCTGCGTAATGCCCAGATAGGATGCAATATGTCCCAGGGGAGCTCTTTGCAATATGCCGGGAAATTTGTCGAGTAGGTTTTTATAGCGTTGTTCGGCAGATTGAAATTGCAATGCAAGAATCTTATCTGATAACATACTGACTACTTGCAGCGATACCTGCAGCCGGTAGTCTCTAAAAGCAGGGATACAGTTACAGAGCTCATCGAGTTTGCTGTAAGGGATGATACGCAAATCGGTTTTTTCCAAAGCCTGTTTGCCATAGGGATGGGGGCGGTTAAAAAAAACACTTTCAAAAGATACCAAGAAATTACTCTCATTGAAAAAATAATGGGTGATATCTTTTCCATCTAAGTTATAAAAAGCACGTAATAGTCCTTTTTCAATGAAATAAACATTTTGGTGATGATTATCGGGCTGTGTCAATATGGTACCTTTCGCAAAAGTTTTCCTAGTAAAAGCGTTGTCGATGGCTTCACATTCAGCCCTATTTAATTTTGTTTGCGTAAGTAGATAAGGTATGAGTTCCATTTGGTTCAAATGTACATTAAATCAATGGTTCCGTGACCCGGGATAATTCGTCTCGTCATTAATTTGGAAAATGCTAAATTACTCGTTAAATAAATAGAATGCATTATTCGGATCTTTGGGTTTCCATCCATGTTTTGTATCGATTTTATCTTCGTAATAAAATTTCATGGTAATGCTTTCGGGGGTATAACTGTTGGGAACGGTAATTAAATTTAGGAGGCTATCTTTGCCATGCTCACCAAATACTTCGTAAGAAATATGTTCATTACTAAGGTATACGCGAAATTCTTCAAGAATCTTTAATTCCTTTTGATTAGATTGCGCAGTTGTCAGCTCCTCCCAGTATCTATTAATAGATTCGTTCTTATCACCAGTTGAGGTGCATCCAATTATCAGCGCTAAAATACAAGTCAAAATGATTATCCGTTTCATAGAACAATTTTAATTTTCCTAGCATTATTGGAATATACTTAAAATATTTCCAGACAACTAAATTGAAACAATCGCTTTTTGCATAAAAATGAAGATTGTTAATTATTTTGAGTTATCCCCTATAATTTCTACGTTGCGATTGGATTCCGATGTCGAGCAATCCTGTAATTAATTTCCTAAATTCAGGTTGAATATCTAAATTCCATTCATAACTAAATCCTTCTTCATTGTAATTCTCGTCCGCCCATACATCTCTTCCATCACATTCAATACGCAATTTGATATCATCAAGTGTTAGGTTATTAATACTTTCAAATCGCTTTTGAGGCTTATTGGGTTCTTTTATCTGTACATAATTACAAGACATGTTGAAGCTTATAATCAACCAGTTTTTACTATCGATAGTAGTGTCAACCTCCTTGATGTTTTCTATGCGAATGGTGAAGTATTTCTTGTCGATTTTTATCTGAACCGAATCAAAATGTTCTGTTGAAAGTTTTAATTGATCCTCATTGTATTTTTTTATAAACTTAGCAATAAGGGGTGCCGCGATATTTTTTGACAGATCTATCTCAAATAGCGTATCGGTCTTTTTAACTTTCGCTTCGAAGGTCATCCTTTTACTGTCTATATTTAAATTAGAAAAAGGCACCAAAGATGCGTCAGCCAACGGAGTTTCGTTAAGCATAAAGACTCCTCCCTTTAGCGTTCTGAAATTTTCCCCGATGATTGTGTCTATACGCGTCCACAGTTTATCGGGATCTAACAAAAAAGAAACTTCATTTGCAACCCGTTTTCTTATTTCCATATTTTTGTCTGTGTCAATTTAAGGAGGTTAGGATATTTAGAACATTTACGATCCGATTTTGACAAAGTTAAAAATCTGTATCGAAAAAACCGATTTATGTAAGACCGTTGTATTCCACTGCTCTCATGCTAAATCGCACTTTCCGTTCTTTAATTATCATACCAATATACAAAAAGATAATTGAGACATCAATGGTTTTTGCACGTTGACAATCTGTTTACAATATAAAGAAAAGCCCGGCTTGGATAAACCAGCCGGGCTTTGATTCCTAATGTTTTCAATAGGAAATTTCTAGTCAAATAGGGATTATATAATGACTACTTACGAAAATTTTTAAGCCTCTTATTTATCTTGGATACAACGTACCGGATAACCAGCATTTTTAAGATAATTCGATGTATCCCAAGAACTTTGGAATCCACGTCCCTGTAACGCATAATTATTGCCGCCGACTGCAGTGTTTAGCCAATAAATTGCGGAGCTTTGGCGGATAAGCTGGGCCCCTGTTGTCGGGTTTCTGTGACCATTTGCAGGAAAGCTTAATTTAATATCACTGCTTTTTTTACTGGTCATAATATGCGCGGCCGTAAAGTCAGATAATCCAACTGTAATGTTACCAGTAAAAGTAGTCCAGTTTCCAATCGAGGTATGGCGGGTATAAGTTCCTAGACGGGTATATTCAGCTTGACTAGGTACTCTATCTCCTGTACCACATGGATCCAATGTTGCTTTCACAGGAGCAGCTGCGGTACCATTATTCCATGAACCGTCCGGAGCAGGTGTTGTATTCCATCCCGCGATAGCGCCATCGCCACTGTAAGCATTTGCCACTGCAGCCTGACGGCCCCATTGGTAGTAATTACCATATAGTGCCTGTACGGAAGGAACGGCATCAGGATTATTTGTTGCAGGGTTTACATCGACCACACCAAGGTTATAGCGGTCCCAACGATAACCGGCGATGACAGCATAGCGTGCGTCAGCAGCAGTAGCGCTTCTGGTGACATTGGACGCATTGACAAAGCGGTCGCTGTTGAAACGTAATTTCATGGTGTAGGAAAAGCCCGGTTTTAAGCCTAGACCCGCATTTGAAAAATTAAAGTTTACCGCTTGCGCATTGACATCATGACCGATTTTGATCTGACCGCTTGGTATTGTTAATGCAATTGAAAAATTGGTCGACTGACTCTGGTTGACGATAAAAGTCCGTGCTGTTGCATTTAGATTTGAAACAGGGGGTACATTTATCGCATTGGTAGCGGATAGGGTTTCACCGGTACTCAGATCGACAGTTGGGTTAGCGAAAGGTGAAACCCATTCCGCTTGTACCGGAACCTCCGAAAGGTAACCTCCTTTTACATAGTTTGCGGTACCAAATGTACCTGTTGCATCGCTGTTGTCGACAAGCAGGGTCACACGGGTAAACATGTGCTGCAATGGTGTCGTCAACGGAGTCGGGGTATTGTTGCCGAGTATGGTGACATCTTTTTCGATGGCATACATGAAGTCCGCTCCATTTTCAGTATAGTTTGCAAAAGCGAAATTCACCTGACCTGCCGTATATAGGTTTGTTGTTGGAGCAGCAGGAGGGGCAGTAGTCGTAGACCCCAATGAATAGATCACAAAGGTAT
>NZ_DLJD01000029.1:0-106546 GCF_002484085.1 Sphingobacterium sp. UBA7625 | reverse complement strand
CGTTTTGACAACTACTTGAACAATGAGTTCACACAATTGGTATTGAATCCAGATGTGGTAACACGTTCACGTGGGGTAATGGAAAAATGTTCAATGTGTATCCAACGTATCCAAGCAGGTAAATTGCAAGCTAAGATCGAAAATCGTAAAGTGAAAGATGGCGATATCCAAATGGCTTGTCAACAAGCATGTTCGGCAAATGCAATCATCTTTGGTGACGCTAACGATCCAGAATCAGAAGTATCCAAAGCATTGCGCAATGAGCGTGTTTATTACGTACTTGAGGAAATCAATGTTCAACCGGGTATCGGTTATATGACAAAAGTTAGAAACACTTTTGAGGCGTAATCTTGTACAATATTTGAAATAAAATTACTATGTCATCGCATAACGAATCAATATTAAGAGAACCATTAATGACCGGTAAAGACATCACGTATGCAAAAATTACGGATGATATCTTACTACCGGTTGAAAATAAACCAAATAAAGCATGGTGGATTGGTTTTACCGTTGCTGTATTAGGTGCTTTATTATGGGTAGTTAGCGTTAGTTATACCTTTTGGACAGGTATCGGCGCTTGGGGTCTGAATAAAACTGTAGGCTGGGCTTGGGATATCACCGACTTCGTATGGTGGGTTGGTATCGGTCACGCTGGTACGTTGATTTCAGCTGTATTATTAATTTTCCGCCAGAACTGGCGTAACTCAATCAACCGTTCCGCAGAGGCGATGACGATCTTTGCGGTAATCTGTGCGGCTACCTACGTTGTCGCTCACATGGGTCGTCCTTGGTTGGCTTATTGGATTTTCCCACTTCCAAATCAGTTTGGATCACTTTGGGTAAACTTCAACTCTCCATTGGTATGGGATGCATTTGCGATCTCAACATACTTCACCGTATCCTTGGTATTTTGGTACTGTGGTTTGTTGCCGGATATCGCGACTATCCGTGACCGTGCTACTGGATTAAAACAAAAGATTTATTCTGTATTATCATTCGGTTGGAATGGTTCTGTGAAGACTTGGCAACGTTTTGAAATCGTGTCATTGATCTTGGCAGGTATTTCAACACCACTGGTACTTTCTGTGCACACCATCGTATCCATGGACTTTGCAACTTCGGTTATCCCTGGATGGCATACGACGATCTTCCCGCCATATTTCGTGGCAGGTGCGATCTTCTCGGGTTTCGCGATGGTACAGACTTTATTGTTGATCTTACGTAAAGTAATGAACTTTGAAAACTACATCACGATGTTCCACATTGAGTCGATGAATATCATCATCATGACGACTGGTTCTATCGTAGGTGTGGCTTACTTAACAGAGTTGTTTATCGCGATGTACTCTCGTTCAGAATACGAAATGTATGCGTTCGAGAACCGTATGTTGGGTCCATACGCATGGGCATACTGGTCGATGATGACTTGTAACGTAATTTCTCCACAGTTATTCTGGTTCAAAAAAATCCGTACAAGTATTCCGATCTCATGGATCTTATCTATCGTGGTAAATATCGGTATGTGGTTTGAGCGTTTCGTAATTATCGTGACTTCATTGCACCGTGATTACTTGCCTTCATCTTGGGCAATGTTCTACCCAACTTGGACAGACGTAGGTATCTTTGTAGGTTCAATCGGATTATTCTTTACATTATTCTTGTTGTTCTTACGTTTCTTACCAGGTATCGCTATCGCCGAAGTGAAATTGTTGTTGAAATCATCTTCATTACAACATAAAACTAAATTGGCTCAAGAAGGCGCATTCCCTGAGGAACAAGTTAAGTACTTCCAAGAGTCATTAGAGAAATATGATTCAGTGACAGAAGAAGAGATTAAAGAATTATCAGTTAGAAAATAATCAGCAATGAGCAATACAAAATATATATTAGGTAGTTTTGCGGATCCGGATGACATGATGCATGGGATCGACAAGTTGCAAGCAAACAATATAAGTATTTATGACTGCTTTACTCCGATGCCTATTCACGGTATCGAAGCGAAGTTAGGTGTGAAACCTTCTCGCTTGCCTATCGCAGCATTTTGCTTTGGAGCATTGGGAACGACATTAGGTTTTAGTTTATTGTATTATACCATGGTATACGATTGGCCAATGAATATTGGTGGTAAACCATCTTTTGCAATGCCAAACTTTGTTCCTGTAACATTTGAGGTTACCATCTTATTGTGTGCTTTGGGTATGGTTGCTACATTTTTCTTCCGTAACCACCTGTTCCCGGGACGTACACCTCGCGTGATGGACCTAAGAGCGACAGATGATCGTTTCATCCTTGCAGTAGATGCCAAAGAAAATGCAGATCACGCTTTGATCGATAGTTTATTGAAAGAAGCGGGTGCTGTTGAAGTTAAGTACAATGATAGAAAATATGTTAGCTATGAATAAGAAGAATTTACTTGGAACTGTATGCGCAGCTGTAGCATTAACAGCACTTGTTTCTTCTTGTGGTGATAAAACAACTCGTAGTACAGGTTTGGAATTTTCCCGTAACATGTACGATCCGCTTGCGTTCAATCCGGATCAACCCAACGCGAATTTTGCTGATGGAAAAACAGCGCAAACTCCGCCAAAGGGTACCGATCCAGTTGGATTCACTCGTTTCGAGTATGCCAATACATTAGAGGAGTACGAACGTGCGGGACGGGAAGTTAAAAATCCTTTGGTTGTCAATGCAGAAAACCTTGAAAAAGGAAAGGCATTGTTCACCACGTACTGTTCGGTATGTCACGGACCGGAAGGTAAAGGTGACGGACCGCTGACGAAAGATCGTAGTGTAACTGATTCTAGAGGTACCCGTCAATTAGAGAACTTTCCGCCGCCACCGTCTTATCATAGAACGGATGCGGCAAACTCTTCGAGAGGTGGTTTGATGGCTGACTTGACAGATGGTAAAATCTACCATACGATTTATTACGGACACAACTCCATGGGATCGCATGCATCGCAATTGTCTCCAGAAGAGAGATGGAAAGTTGTTATGTATGTTCACGAATTACAAAAGAAATAATCTAACATCAGATATATAAATGGGAACTCACAGTCATCATCACGATTATAATTTCAACGAGCGATACGAGTTTGCTGGCAAAGCTAAATTGTACAGTATTATCGCTGTTGTACTAGGCGTAGCTGCTGTAGCTTTCGGGTTGCTTTCGGGCGATTCGCATACTGTAGAGCGTACTTACGCCAACTTGTTATTGATGGGTTATTACTTTACATGTGTATGCGCAGCTGGAGCATTCTTCGTTGCCTTGCAATATGTAACACAGTCTGCATGGTCTGCAGGTCTGGTACGTATACCTCAGGCTATGGCAGGTGTTTTACCAATTGCATCCTTGATCTTACTAGTTATAGTGGGCTTAGGTCTGACTACACATAACTTGTATCATCACTGGCATGCAGATGGTCTTTTAGACCCCAATCATGCAAATTATGACCCTATTATCGAAGGAAAATCAGCTTACTTAAATGTACCTTTCTTTTTGACTCGTCAAATTGTATTCATGGGTATCTATAGTATTTTTGCCGTTGTCCTTGCGAAACTTTCTTATAAAGAGGATCTAGAAGGCGGTTTGACATCTTACAAAAAGTCATTCAAATTGTCAGCAATCTTCTTGGTTATCTTTGGATTTACAACACCAATTTGGGCATTCGATACGATCATGTCCCTAGAGGCACACTGGTTTTCTACGATGTTCGGATGGTATAACTTCGCAGCAATGTGGGTGAGTGGTATTTCATGTATCACGATTATCGTTGTTGTATTGAAGAAAGCTGGTTATATGAACTGGGTGAACGAAAATCATTTACACGATTTGGGTAAATTGATGTTTGGTTTCTCCATCTTCTGGACTTATGTTTGGTTTGCACAATTCATGTTGATTTGGTATTCGAACATTCCTGAGGAAACAGTTTATTTCTACAAACGTTGGGAACCTGAATACAAACCTTGGTTTTGGTTGAGTATTATCATTAACTTTGTGTCTCCATTGCTTATATTGGTAGATCGCGATGCTAAACGTAAACAAAATGTTATGTTGTTCGTAGCGATCCTATTGTTGGCAGGTCACTGGCTTGATTATTATATCATGGTTATGCCCGGTACTGTTGCTGAACATAGAGGATTTGGTATCATTGAAATCGGAACTGCACTTGGTTTCTTAGGTTTGTTCATCTTTTTAGTGATGAGTAAATTAAGCAAACAAGCCTTGGTGCCTAAAAATCATCCTTTCTTGGATGAGAGTTTACATCACCAGATATAGTTTCACTTTTAAAGGAAGGTTACGTAAAAACGTTATAAAAGAAATGAGCTTTAAATTAAATAATAGATTCAAATCCATCTCGGGTTTTGTGCTTGCACTAGGGCTGCTTTTTGCAAATCCTATTCTTGCAAGTCAACAAGATACAGTAGCATCTGATTCTGCTAAAGTGGCGACTACAGCGGTAGCTGCCCCTGCAGCAACGGATTCGGTTGCAAAAGATACAACAGCGGCAGCAGGTACTGCTGCTGTTGCATCTGCTAGCTCTACTACAGAGGCTAGCGCAGCTGCTCCTGCTGTTGAAGAAGTGAAGCAAATAGACCCTCAGGTTTATAAAAACTTCACATACTATGTGTTATTGTTCTTAGTCATTTGTACAATCGTTGCCGTTATTGGCAAGGTACTTTCGATCTACGAATTGACACGAAAAATGAACGGTAGATACAATCCTTTTGCGAATAACACATTCCAATCGGCATTGTTGTTTATCTTCTTGGTTGTATTTCTTTACGGTGTCTACTGGTCATACGTACATTGGGGGGCCGCATATTGGCGGTCTGCGGTGACAGAACATGGTTTACGTATTGATAACATGTTTATCATCACCACCGCAATTACAACATTTGTATTGGTTATTACACATATCTTGTTGTTGACGTTCCCATACATATACCGTATGCGCGCCAAAAGCAAAGCCTATTATTATCCGCATAACAATACTATTGAGAAGATTTGGACAATCGTTCCTGCTGTGGTTTTGACCGTATTGGTATTGTTCGGTTTCTTTACTTGGAGATCGATTACAAATGTTCCAGAGGATCTTCAAAAATCTGCATTGCAAATTGAAGTATTGGGTGAGCAGTTCCAATGGAATGTACGTTACCCTGGTACAGATGGCGTTATTGGTAAACGTAATTACAAAATGACGACACCAACAAATCCTTACGGGATCGATTTTAATGATAAAAATTCATGGGATGATATTCAAGGTTCTGAGATTTGGTTACCTGTAAACAAACCAGTTCGTTTCCATATCGTTTCAAAAGATATTATTCACTCTTTCTTTATTCCAGATTTCCGTGTTCAAATCAATGCGGTACCCGGAATGACCAACTACTTCCAATTCACACCTACTGTAACAACAGAAGAAATGCGTGATCGTTTGGGAGACTACAACTATGATTTTGTGATGTTATGTAACAAGATCTGTGGATCTGCTCACTGGAACATGCAAAAGAAAGTGGTTGTTGTAACTGAGGCACAATATAAAGAGTGGTTAGCTAAACAAAACAAATATTTTACTGAAGACCTACAAAAGGAATTCAGTGGTAAAACGGCTGACGTAAAAAAGGATAGCGTACAAGTTACAGCATCTTTGAACTAATTAAGAATTTTTGAATATAAAATCGAATATGTCAAGTACAGTAATATCGCATAGCGCTGAACATCACGATTCGCACGGACATCATCACGAGGAATCATTCATCAGAAAGTATATCTTTTCTGGTGACCACAAGATGATTGCCAAGCAATTCTTGATCACTGGTATCATCATGGCAGTTTTTGCGATGCTTTTATCAGTATTATTCCGTATCCAGTTAGCATGGCCGGATAAAGAATTCCCTATATTAGAAGTATTCTTGGGCAAATGGGCTGAGGGTGGCCGTATTAAGCCGGAGTTTTTCCTTTCCTTGGTGACGATCCACGGTACTGTCATGGTATTCTTCGTGTTGACAGCGGGTCTATCGGGTACATTCAGTAACTTATTGATTCCATATCAAATCGGTGCGCGCGATATGGCGTCGCCTTTTATGAATATGTTATCCTACTGGTTGTTCTTCATTGCATCAGTAATCATGATCGCTTCTTTCTTTGTGGAGAGCGGACCTGCTTCTGCTGGTTGGACAATCTATCCACCATTATCGGCTGTACCAACAGCAATCGCTGGATCTGCGACTGGTATGACTTTATGGTTGGTGAGTATGGTTCTATTCGTTGCTTCACAGTTGATCGGTGGTATCAACTACGTAAGTACGATTTTGAACATGCGTACAAAAGGTATGGATTTATGGAAAATGCCTTTGACAATCTGGGCGTTTTTCTTAACTGCGATCGTGGGTATGTTGTCATTCCCAGTCTTGGTATCTGCAGTGGTTCTTTTGATTTTTGACCGTGCCGCTGGTACGTCATTTTATTTGTCTGACTTGGTTGTACAAGGACAGATTTTACCTAACGAAGGTGGTTCTCCAATTTTGTTCCAGCACTTATTCTGGTTCTTGGGTCACCCAGAGGTATATATCGTAGTTATGCCTGCATTAGGTTTGACTTCTGAGGTTATTGCTACAAACTCACGTAAACCAATTTTCGGTTACCACGCCATGGTTTACTCGTTGATCGGTATCACCGTGTTGTCATTTATCGTATGGGGTCACCATATGTTTGTGACAGGTATGAATCCGTTCTTAGGTGGTGTATTTATGATTACAACGTTGATCATTGCCGTTCCTTCGGCTGTTAAGGCATTCAACTACCTTGCAACATTGTGGAAAGGTAATATCCGCTTTACGCCGGCAATGATGTTTGCTATCGGTTTGGTATCTTTCTTTATCTCCGGTGGTTTAACAGGATTGTTCTTGGGTAACGCGGCATTGGATATCAACTTGCACGATACGTATTTCGTTGTAGCCCACTTCCACTTGGTAATGGGATCTGCGTCCATTTTCGGTATGCTTTGTGGTGTTTACCACTGGTACCCTAAAATGTTTGGTCGTATGATGAACACGAAATTGGGTTATTTACACTTTTGGTTGACTTTCATCGGTGCTTACCTGGTATTCTTCCCAATGCACTTTATGGGTATTGATGGTGTGCCTCGTCGTTACTATGCATTTACTGAGTTTGCTTTCATGGCAAAATGGGTATCTGTGAATCAATTGGTAACTTGGGCGGCTATCATCGCTGCTTTGGGACAGGTTGCATTTTTATGGAACTTCTTTTACTCGATCTTCTTCGGTAAGAAAGCAACACAAAATCCTTGGCAATCAAACACCTTGGAATGGACTACTCCGGTAGAGCATATTCACGGTAACTGGCCGGGAGAAATTCCAACAGTACACCGTTGGCCTTACGATTACAGTAAGCCAGGTCATGGTGAGGATTTCATTCCTCAAGATGTTCCTTTCTCTGAAACAATGAGCTCGAATTTGCCTCATGATTTTGAAGGAGACGAGGAAGCTGAGCGTATCCAGGCAGAATGGAATGCGCAGAATGGTAGAAAAGACTAATAAGATTTAATGAAATAGAGTAGGGCTTGTACCTACTCTATTTTATACAAGTTTGTATTTTAAGAGGTAGGGGTAGTATTATGTTTCCAGCTGCTGAAAAGCGATTTATAAAGACCAATTTTATTACGATTATCGTATTATTCATGGTCATTATTGCTGGGGGTGTTGTACGGAGTACAGGTTCAGGCATGGGATGTCCAGATTGGCCAAAATGTTTTAACCGTATTATTCCACCCACAGATATTTCCCAATTACCACAAGGATATGAACAACATTATATTGAAGGAAGAGCAAAGAAGAATGAACGTTTCGCCAAGATTGTAGAATTTTTTGGTGATAAGGAAATGGCTTACAAGCTTCGTACCGACAAAAGTATTTTGCAGCATGAGGAATTTAATGTTGCGAAGACCTGGACGGAGTATATCAATCGTTTGGTAGGTGTTATTTCCGGATTTTGTTTATTGTTTACCGCAATTTATTCCTTCACATATATAAAATCAAAAAGTTCGATCGTTGTTTGGTCAGTGATTAATCTTTTTGTTGTGGTTATTCAGGCTTGGTTGGGTTCGATCGTCGTATCGACCAATTTGATGCCATGGATTATCACTGTACATATGCTCTTGGCGCTTGTAATTGTTTGTATTAGTATATACACTTACTTTAAAGCAGTTACTTTACGTGATAAGACCATATTGGTTAATCGTTCTTTAAGCGTATTGAAAGTTCTGGCATTGGCATCGATATTATTGATGTTAACGCAAGTGATCGTCGGAACGGGTGTTCGGGAGGAAGTTGATCTATTGACTGATTCCAACATTGCCCGTGCCGATTTTATAACAGCTATTGGCCAACAATTTGAAGTGCATCGATGGTTGGCATATTGTTCTTTGATTTTAGTTATTGTATTATTCTTTTTGGTCCGCACAAGTTTCAATACAGGATCTAAGCAGTTTAAATTTGCTTTAATCGCATTGATCCTCGTGGGTATCCAAATGCTATCAGGAATTATCTTAGCTCGATTTGCAATACCGGCATTTGCGCAGACAACACACTTGGTTATTGGGACACTTTTGTTTGGTGCTCAATTTTATCTGTTGTTGCTGTTAAATAAGCAGAGGCATTAATTTTGAAATTCGAGATGTTTATGTTAAAAACTATGTGTTTGAATACACTGGTAGTAGGAGGTCTCTTTTAATTATGAAAGAATTTATTTCAGATTTTAAAAAGCTAGTTAAGTTAAGACTTACGTTGACGGTGGTATTCTCCGCCTCAATAGCTTTTCTGATAGGATCAAAACAACAGGGTGAAATTTTCTGGATCAATTGGTTGTTGTTGACTGTGGGCGGTTTTCTGGTAACAGGTTCTGCCAATGGTTTTAACGAGATCATCGAAAAAGATCTGGACAAATTGATGAAACGTACGGAGGATAGACCGTTACCTTCCGGTCGGATGACAACTGGTCAAGCTTTGGTATTGAGCGTCTTTATGGGCATACTGGGTACCTTGGTATTGGTTCGCTTAAATTTTGTGGCGGGCTTATTGTCGGTATTTTGTATCCTACTTTATGCATTCATCTACACACCTTTAAAAAGAAAATCACCAATAGCCGTTTTTGTAGGGGCTTTTCCGGGCGCATTTCCACCATTAATTGGTTATTATGCAGCCTTTTCACAGGATGATCTTGCCTATTACAGTGGACACAACGAAGCCGCGATTATTATTATTCCCTTTGTTTTGTTCGCGATTCAGTTTTTATGGCAGTTTCCACATTTTTGGGCAATCGCCTGGGTTGTGGATGATGACTATAAATTGGCTGGTTTTAGGTTGTTACCAACTACAAAACGTGATAAGATATCGGCCTTTATGGTATTTATTACAGGATTGTTAATGATTCCTGCTGGATTTATACCTTATTATTTTGGCTTTGGTGGGATTTGGTTTACGATAGTGTCCGTCATTGGTGGATTGATGTTTGGGTATTATGGCTATTTGCTTTTTAGGAATTGTGATATTCCTTCGGCAAAGAAAGTTATGTTTACATCTTTCATCTATTTACCTGTTACACAACTCGTATTATTGCTTAACTTTATTCCTTTGAAATAATGTTAGATATACAGGCACAGACTGACGAGAAGTTAGTACAGAGAAAAGCTCAGAAATTCAACCTTTGGTTGGGTATGCTGGGTATGTTCATGATGTTTGCTGCGTTATCCAGTGGTTTCATTGTATATACGGCGAGTGGCGTGGACAAAGGGATCAAGACCCTATTACCAAATGCACTGTTGTATAGTACAATTGTGATTGCGGTAAGTAGTCTTACGATGTTTTTAGCGCATAAAGCTGCTAAAAATGGTGATTCTTCCAAACAAAAGGCATTGTTGATGGTCACTTTTGTTTTGGGTATCGTATTTTTTGCGTTACAGGTACATGCTTGGAACGTATTAATCGAAAGAGGTGTTTATTTTGTGAATAACAATGCATCCCAATCGTTTATTTACGTTTTTATTTGGATGCACTTGGCACATATTATTGCGGGTTTGATCGTTTTGATTGGCGCGATTATAGGAGTTAACAAACTTCCTAAGGACGGCAATCTTTTCCGCATGGATCTTGCCAGTATTTTTTGGCATTTTCTCGATCTTTTATGGATTTATATATATGTTTTCTTACTTTTGAATCAATAATAGTAAACAATGAGTACAACAGTATCGCAATTGGATAAGGTAAAAACTGGTCCATGGAATGGTGGAAAATCACCTTGGAACTTAGAGTATGGAAAAATCATGATGTGGTTTTTCTTGGTAGGGGATGCCTTCACATTTTCTGCATTTTTGGTTTATTACGGCGCACAACGCTTTTCTCACCCAACTTGGCCAGATCCTGATAAGATTTTCCAATCTATCCCGGGTATTGCGGAGCATGGTCAACCTTTGGTATTCGTAGGTTTGATGACCTTTATCTTGATTATGTCTTCGGTAACGATGGTTTTGGCCGTTGAAGCTGGTCACCGTAATCAAAAAAATGAAGTTGTTAAATGGATGCTATGGACAATTTTGGGAGGTATCTGTTTCGTAGGTTGTCAGGCTATCGAGTGGACTCACTTACACCACATGGGTTTCTGGTTTGGTAAAAATCCAGCTACAGGTTTAGAAGGTGATGCGATTAAAACCGCGTTGTTGCCATACTTTACACACGATATTTCCTATACGTCGGCCTTGCAATTTGCAAACTTGTTCTTCACGATTACAGGTTTCCACGGTTTCCACGTTACTGTAGGTATTATATTAAACATCATCATTCTTTGCATGACGTTGAATAATACTTTTGAAAATCGTGGTTCTTATTTAATGATTGAAAAAGTAGGTTTATATTGGCACTTTGTGGATTTGGTGTGGGTATTCGTATTTACATTCTTCTACTTAATCTAATCACTGTATTATTAATTTTAGATCGCTATGTCACAATATCAAGATAATATCGCTCACGGAGAGCATGCTCACGAAGGTGGGATGGATAAGAAAGCCATCTGGAGAGTATTTGGCGTACTTTTGGCGCTTACTTGTCTAGAGTTCTTAATTGCATTAGGTTTTGTTCACCACTGGCAAATTTTAGCCAAAGGTGCATTGGTAAATACTATTTATATCGTTTTAACTTTGGTTAAAGCATATTATATCGTTGCATTCTTTATGCACTTAAAATTTGAAAAATCGAGTTTCATCGTTACAGTATCAATAGTCTTTATTTTTATTATTTATTTTATCGTCCTGATGCTAGTTGAGGGAGGTTTCTTGGCTGGTGCTTTTCAGGAGCATCAATTGTTTCCAAATAAATAGATAAAGTGAATAATGGATAATAATAATACTGGACAAAAGAAAGGTATTAAAACTATATTGATCCTGGCAGTAATTCTTTTATTGCCAGGATTTTTATATTTTATACTAAATAAAAGTGGTTCCAATAGCTACGTTTCCTTACCTATTTTCGGTAAAAAGGAGGTTCCCGGAACAACACACCGTAAATGGGGACGTGATATTCCCGATACCATTTATCATACCGTTCCGCCCGTTGATTTTGTGAATTATGACGGCAAGCCTGTGCGCCTAATGGATAGTGATACGACCTTGTCCGTGGTACATTTGATGTATTCAAGAGATGCTTCATTGTCGCGAATGATGGTGAAGAAGCTGGATCAGATTGCCAATCGCTTTATTCATAATAAAAAGGTAAAACTGTATTCGATCACCGTGGATACTGCGTACGATACGCCGGGGGTTCTGACGAAATACGTAAAAGTTTACAAACCTTGGACTAAATCCTGGTTTTTTGTGACAGATCCTAATGTCGATATCTTTAAATTTGCCAAAGAGAGTTTATTACAGGATGCGTTGGTAAACAGTGATAAGAACAAGCCATTTATTATCGGTTCGAATTATCTCTTGCTTGACACAAAAGGACGGATTCGCGGCATGTATGATATTAATGTAAAGACAGATGTCGATCGTCTTGAAGACGAAATTAAGTTACTGTTGGTGGAAGAAATCCGAAACCATCCAGCCACAATAGAACAAAAGAGATTTTAACATTATGGAAGAGAGCCTTATTAAAGAAAAAAAGTATAGTAAGTGGATTTGGTTGCTGTCTATTGTGATTCCAATAGTTGTCGCTATTTTGTTTACTGTGAATTTACAAAAGCTAGGTTATGACGTGAAGCCGTTGACTTTTCTGCCGCCGATTTATGCGACGATCAACGGAGTAACCGCGGTGTTGTTATTTTGGGCGGTAGCTGCAATAAAGAAGGGGAATAAAACTTTGCACGAACGTTTGATTAAATGTTGTATTGCCTGTTCCTTGGCCTTTTTGGCGATGTATGTGGCCTATCACATGACATCTATTGAAACAAAATATGGAGGAGAGGGAATTTTAAGACCAATCTATTTCTTTATATTGATCACACATATTCTCTTGTCTATTATAATCATACCGTTTGTTCTTTTTACTTTTGTAAGAGGTATTTCGGGATCTTATGCGCGACACAAAAAGTTGGCACGGATCACTTACCCCATGTGGCTCTATGTTGCAGTGACAGGCGTCATTGTTTATTTGATGATTTCACCCTATTATATAGGTTAATTTAATAAAGGAGAGTGCTTATGAAACGTATTTGGATATATCAAGCTGATCGTATACTTTCGGTTGAAGAAGGAGAGCAAATTTCGATGGAATTGGCCTCTTTTGCTGAGCAGTGGAAAGTGCATGGCAAGCCTTTGTCTGCTTCCGCTGAGCTTCGTGATCATCTTTTCATTATTTTGAAGGTTGATGAGGATATTGCTGCGGCTTCAGGTTGCTCTGTAGATAGCTCTGTTCGTTTTCTGAAAGGTATAGAAGAAAAGTACGGGGTACAACTTTTCGATCGTATGCAATTTGCGTATAAATCGGCGAGCGGCGTCGCGGTAGTCAACCGTTCAGGTTTTGAAAGATTATTGGCCGCAGGTGAAATAAATGATAACACACTCGTGTTTGATAATACAATTACTTACGAGCATCAATTGGATAACGCTTGGGTGGTTCCTTTTAAAGAGAGCTGGCACAAAAGATTATTTGCATAACGAAAATAACATATAAAAAAAGCCATTCATAAAATGGCTTTTTTTTTGCTACAAGCGATCAACAGTTGATGTGTTCGGGCTGGTTATCCGAATACCATTTACTCTGCCTATTAAAAAGTTTCTTTTTTATCTTAATGATCGCTGTGCACTATTCCGGAATGGTATAATGATGCATATATTTGGCGATTGCATTTGCTCTTCTGTTGACATATGAAGAAGGATTACGCGCATCCCATTCGCGGGGATTTGGCAGGATTGCGATGATCAATGCCGCTTGTTTTTTGGACAGATTGCTTCCGGTTTTGCTAAAATAGTATTCAGCAGCTGCATCTGCTCCATAAACTCCCTGTCCCATTTCAATGACATTGAGATAGACTTCAAGAATTCGTTTTTTACTCCAGAAGGTTTCAATGAGTACCGTGAAGTAGGTTTCAAATCCTTTTCTTAACCAAGAGCGACCTGGCCAGAGAAAGACGTTCTTAGCGACCTGCTGACTGATTGTACTTCCGCCACGGAGCTTTTTACCCTGTGCATTTTTCTTGATGGCATTTTGGATACCTTTTAGGTCAAAACCCCAGTGCGTCATAAAATGGGCATCTTCACCAGCAATGGCCGCTAGCTTTAAATTGTCCGAAAGTTCGTCGTAACTCAACCAGTTCTTTTCCAATTTAAACCCTTTACCCTGTTCCTTGAGTTCAAAGCTACGTTGAATCATCAGCCAGGTAATAGGTGGGTTAATAAAACGTAAGCTTATTACCCAAAAAAGGCTGATGCCAATAAAATAGAGGACGACTCTGCTTATGATGCGCAGAACGGGTGATTTGATAGACTTCAACGGATTGAAGGAAACTTTTTTAAAGGTATTTTTTTGTTTGCTGGCAGTATTTTGCTTACCAGATCTTTTGATGGCCATGACTAAATTTTTTCGGATACAAACTTAGCGTATATTCTTGTTTAATGGAAATGATTTTATCGAGAAGTTGAGGGTATTGTTTGCCAAAGCGACGATATTATCCTATTTTTACGCTTCACAAATTTGATTTTAGAAGTTGGCAAAAGAAAAGAAAGTAACTCCGTTGATGCAGCAATATAATGCGATCAAGATTAAGTATCCTGGTGCGTTATTGTTGTTCCGTGTTGGCGATTTTTACGAGACATTTGGTGAGGATGCAATCAAGGCGGCTCAAATTTTGGGTATCGTTTTGACGAAACGAGGAAATGGTTCGGAATCCGAAACGGCGTTGGCGGGTTTTCCACATCACTCGCTGGAAACTTATCTCCCTAAATTGGTGCGTGCAGGTCAACGGGTAGCAATCTGTGATCAGCTGGAGGATCCCAAAACAACCAAAACGATCGTTAAACGTGGCGTCACGGAATTGGTTACTCCTGGAGTCTCTTACAATGATAACATTGTTCAACAGAAATCGAATAATTATCTAGCCTCTATTTTTACAGATAAAGACAAGATCGGTATTGCTTTTCTGGATATTTCGACGGGTGAATTTCTTGTTGCACAAGGAAGTACATCCTATATAGATAAATTGCTTCAGGGTTTCAAGCCGACTGAAATCATTTTACCCAAAAAACAAAGCAAGGATTTTATCGAGCAGTTCGGAGCACACTATTATACTTATTTTTTGGATGAGTGGCCCTATACTGGTGACTATGCGACCGAGGCTTTGTTAAAGCACTTTGAAGTTGCATCGTTGAAGGGGTTTGGCGTGGAGCGGATGTCAGCAGGCATCGTTGCGGCGGGGGTTGCCCTGCATTACCTCAATGAAACGGAACACCGCAACCTACAACATATATCGACACTTTCCCGCATTGAAGAGGACCGTTTTATGTGGCTGGACCGATTTACGATCCGCAATCTGGAACTGATCGGATCCATGAACGAAAATGCAGTTACACTGTCAGATGTCCTCGATCATACAGCAAGTCCAATGGGCGCACGGCTTTTGAAGCGTTGGATCGTCATGCCATTGAAAGATAAAAAGGGTATTCAGGAACGTTTGGACGTAGTGGATTTCTTTTTTAATAACCGTGAACTGCGGGACGAGCTGATCGGGCAGATTAAACAAGTTGGTGACCTGGAACGATTGATATCAAAGATCGGGCTTCAAAAGGCCAATCCGAGAGAGATTGTTCAATTGAAACGTGCTTTACATGCCATTGAAAAACTCAAGGAACTGACAGATCGTAAGGACGCGCAATCACTGGCCCTGATATCCGATCAATTGGATGCCTGTGCCGCTATTCGAGAACGAATAGAACAACAAATACAGGCTGAACCGCCTGTGGCCATCAATAAGGGCAACGTCATTGCTGCGGGAGTTGATGCTGAATTGGATCGCCTGCGTAAGATTTCTTTTGGCGGTAAAGATTATTTGTTGGAAATTCAAAAAAGAGAAGCTGAACTGACGGGTATCCCGTCCCTAAAGATCGCATTCAACAATGTATTTGGTTACTATCTTGAAGTAACGAATACACATAAGGACAAAGTTCCAACGGAGTGGATCCGAAAGCAAACCTTGGTCAATGCGGAACGATATATCACAGAGGAATTGAAAGAATATGAGGAGCAGATTCTTGGAGCCGAAGAAAAGATCCAGGCGTTGGAAAATAGACTCTATGCTGAACTATTGGTTGCTATTGCAGAATATATCAAGCCGATTCAACTGAATGCACAGCTTATTGCCAAGCTGGACGTGCTACTTAATTTTGCCATTGTCGCAGAAAAGAACTATTACGTCAAACCGGAGGTGAGTGACAGCAAGATTTTGGATATAAAAGGTGGACGGCATCCTGTTATCGAAAAAAATCTGCCGATTGGTGAAGATTATATTACCAACGACACCTATCTCGACCCCAAAGCGCAGCAGATTATTATTATCACCGGTCCGAATATGGCGGGTAAGTCAGCTTTGCTCCGTCAGACAGGTCTAATTGTCCTGATGGCGCAGATTGGTTGTTTTGTACCTGCCAAAGAAGCCAAAATAGGTCTTGTCGATAAAATATTTACTAGGGTAGGGGCTTCGGATAATTTGTCTTCCGGAGAGTCTACATTTATGGTGGAGATGAATGAAACCGCCAGTATCATGAATAACCTTTCGGATCGAAGTCTGATCCTTTTGGATGAAATTGGACGTGGGACAAGTACCTACGATGGAATTTCGATCGCTTGGGCAATAGCAGAATATTTACATAATCACCCTGCTGCCAAAGCGAAGACTCTCTTTGCGACACATTATCATGAATTGAATGAACTGTCAACCTCGCTTGAGCGCATAAAAAATTACAATGTTACGGTAAAGGAGGTCAATAACAAGGTGATCTTTTTGCGTAAGCTCGTACCCGGAGGGTCCGAACATAGTTTTGGTATTCATGTTGCCAAGCTCGCGGGAATGCCGCCGAAGCTGTTGAACCGTGCCAATCAAATTTTGAAACGATTGGAACAGGAGCGTACAGGGGGAGAGCAGATTAAAGATAGCATGCGTAAGATTCAGAAACAGGCCTATCAGTTGCAGATGTTTTCTATAGATGATCCGGTTCTGAATAAAATCCGCGACATGTTGAACAACTTGGATGTTAACTCACTTACTCCTGTGGAAGCCTTGATGAAATTAGACGAAATTCAGCGTTTGCTAAAAAATTAGATAAAAACAGATTGGCTTATGCTGCACGTGGATCCCAAGGATCTGCTTCAACAGAAGGAAAAGAGATTCAAATGGAGAAACAGATGATAAAGTGAATTAGAACCTGAAGAAGAACGCTGCAGTTCCGTAATTCGACTGTATCGGTGTCAGGACCTTGCTACTCGCATCATAGGGAGCATAGTGGTAAGCCACCTCAATTCCAACATATTTCTTGTTTTTCATCTGAAAAAGAGAGGAAAACCCCAAGCCTAAGTGAACATTGTTAATGGTTACCATGCGATCGTTGTAACCGCCGTCATAATAGTAACCGTCCGGGTCATAATATCCGTCTGAATAGACGCTTTCGGTGATGCCCGTATCCGTAATATCTATCCCTATTATGCCTTTGGGAATCAGGATGCATTTTTCGTTGTCAAAAATTTTATAGCCCACGGAACCGCCGATAAATCCCGTTGCGGAAGAATTGATCGTAACATCGGATCCTTCATAATTGTAGGCGATATTTTTATCATTTGAATTGATCCGCACGTTGAAACCACCCTCGAATATAAATTTGCGTTCCAATGAACTCATAAGCATAAATCCAAACATGAAATTTGTTCCAAAAATCTTGTTTGTGCCTCCAAGAGGACTCATCACACCGACGAGTGGAACATAGCCCAGTTTGGATCTACTTCTGTTTCCGTAGACTTGAGGACGACTCTTCGGTTGTTCGGTATTTTGAGGTGCCGGTTCATCTTCGGGGCTATCGGTGTCGGCAAACAAATGAAGAATATCTCTTTCACGATCATTGAGACTGTAGTTAGTTGAAGAGAGCAGCGCCCGGGCTCTTATCTTGATTAAATTGTCCAAAGGATGCCGCAGGGGAAAGAAATTGTATATCGATTTATTTTGTTCGTATTGCTGGGCGAAGTCGCCCCGGTCAGCAGCATCTAAACGTTGAACAAATGTCTTGTCCAATTGATTACCGATATAACGTTCTATTTCTGTACCACAATCCTTTTTGTCGATAATGAGCAGAAGAATGCGTAAGCGTTGGCCGAATTCCGTCACACCACAGCTGGCCTGTAAGGTATTCAATAAAGGGGTAATTTTGTCGAACTCATTGTTGTTCAACGCTCCTGTTATTAAAGGAAGGATCTCTGCTGTATGTTTTTCGCATGTTTCTTGTGCCTGAGTTTTTTGTGGGGCAAGAAAGTAAATGAAAGCAAATACTGCAAAAATGAACTGACGGATCATCATGGCTTATGGATTTATCAGGGACTAAATTAATAAATAAATTGAATGATGTCTTCCTTATTTGTGGCAAACATCTCAAAAGTTTTATCTTTGGCTCATGGCGTCTATATTTCGATTTAAACAATTTGAAGTTGATCAATCCAATTGTGCGATGAAGATCAATACAGATGGCGTATTGTTGGCATCATTGGTCGATACGGATGGTGCGAGGCGGATACTGGATGTCGGTACGGGCACAGGTGTGATCGCACTTATGTTGGCTCAACGGATGATTGATATCCAGGTGGAGGCCGTGGAGATAGATGAACTTGCAGCAGCGATGGCGAGCAGAAATTTTAATAATTCGATTTTTAAGGATCGGCTCGTATTGCATGCGACTGCTTTTCAACACTTACAAATAAGCGATCACTATGATCTGATTGTATCAAATCCTCCTTTTTATACAGATTCACTGCATAATCCAGATGTCCGGAAGAAATTAGCCCGACATACGGACCTGGACTTTTTTCGGGAATTACTACAGTTCGCATCGTCGTATTTAACTTCTAAAGGTAAAATTGTTCTGATTCTCCCTACACAACTCGCGGAAACGGTAATGGCATTGGCAGTGGAACATCGCTTGTATCGTACCGCTGAAATTGAAATAAGCTCATTCGTTGAGGATCCCGTGATTCGAAAGATCGTCACTTTTGAACGTATGCCAACGACGATGGTTGACCGACGTGAATTTGTGATTTATAAATCCAGGGGCGTTTACTCGGAATCGTACAAGAATGCTTTGGCGCCTTATTTTTTAGCTTTCTAGACTATGACAAAAATTGGACTTCTTTCGGATACACATTCCTATTTAGATGAATCTGTATTTAAGTACTTTGCTGATTGCGATGAGATTTGGCATGCCGGGGATTTCGGCGACGCTGCTATTGCGGACCAACTAGAAGCTTTTAAACCTTTGCGTGGGGTGTACGGAAATATTGACGGAAAAGATCTTCGTTTGCGTTTTCCTGAAGATTTAAGATTTACCTGTGAGGAGGTGGAGGTTTTTATGACCCATATAGGGGGCTACCCGGGGAAGTATGCTCCTCGAATCAAGGCCGGCCTATTGGCTGATCCGCCAAAATTGTTTATCACTGGGCACTCCCATATCCTCAAGGTTGTTTTTGACCCGAAAATCCGTTGTCTTCATCTCAATCCAGGTGCTGCAGGCAAACATGGTTGGCATAAAGTAAGAACACTTATGCGCTTTGAGATCAATAAGGATAAGATTGAAAACCTTGAAGTGATTGAGCTCAAGGGGAGATAGTCCATCAATCTCTAAAGGGGCGTGCGACGGCTATGGCCTTAAGATGGATACACAGATATTCTTATAACGAGTCACGTACTTCCAGCAAGAAGCTCTTCAGGCGTTCTAAAGAATCCACAACACGTTGATTTTCTTTTGCCTCGGATTTGTTGTCACGGAGATAATCTCTTGCACCTTGTAGCGTATATCCTTTTTCTTTTACCAGATTGAAGATGATTTTGAGGTTTGCGATATCTTCCTGCGTAAAGAGTCGGTTGCCCTTTTTATTTTTTTTGGGTTGAAGAATGTCAAACTCACGCTCATAAAAACGTATCTGGGATGCATTTACATCAAACATCTCTGTAACTTCCCCCATTGTATAATACAATTTATTTATTTCACGCTCTTTGTACGGCATATCATCGCAATTAATCTATAGCAAACTTAATAAAAATTCCAATTCAAAAAGAAATTTTGCGGTTTCTTATTTTAGGTAGCCGGGAAACAAAGCGGTGAAAGAGAGCCGGTAATTGAAGTTCTGATCTATATATGGTCTTAGCCGCTTTGGGGCTGGGACATTGCAAGTTGTTGTTGTGGCGCTAGGATGCGCATTGTAAATAAGGACTAAATTAGCTAAGTTTGACTGACGTTGAAACCTATATGGACAGATCGGATGATTATCGTTAGCAAATTTTGGACAAATTTATTCTCTTTTGGGAAAGCCGATGCAATTACTATTTTTCCGATTATATTTCTGAAACATGCATTTTTTAAAGATAACAAGGAGCTGATCCGCCACGAGCGTATCCACTTGCGGCAAGCCCTGGAACTGGGGATTGTGTTTTTTTATCTCTGGTATTTATGCGAATTTGTGGTTCGCTTTGCCCGTTTTCACGATTTTGACAAAGCTTACCGCCAGATTTCCTTTGAACGGGAAGCTTATCGTCACGAAGATGATCCTGCCTACTTATCCAAAAGAAAGATCTGGGCATTTTGGCAATACATATAATTGACTCGATCAGCAATTTAGATTGCATAAAAAAGGCTCTTAAAACATGTTAAGAGCCTTTTTGTATATTTAATTTTACGTTTTATCCGACTAATTTGAGATAAGTAGCCACTTTGTCTTTTAATTGTCTACGGTCAACGATAAAATCCAGGAATCCATGTTCAAGTACAAACTCAGATGTCTGGAATCCTTTAGGAAGGTCTTTTTTGATTGTTTCTTTAATAACACGAGGGCCGGCAAATCCGATCAACGCGCCGGGTTCAGCAATATTAACATCGCCTAGCATGGCATAAGATGCCGTTACTCCGCCGGTGGTCGGGTCAGTCAATAGACATACGTAAGGAAGTCCTGCTTGTGCCAGTAATGCTAATTTGGCTGAAGTTTTTGCCATTTGCATCAAAGAGAATGCGGCTTCCATCATACGCGCACCACCTGATTTTGAGATCAGCATAAAAGGAATTTTATGCTCGATACAGTAATCAATGGAGCGTGCGATTTTTTCTCCAACGACAGATCCCATCGATCCGCCGATAAAGCTAAAGTCCATACAAGCAATCACAATATCCTGGCCATTCATTTTACCGTGACCAGAGCGTATCGCATCTTTAAGGCCTGTTTTTGCTTGACTTTCTTTTAAGCGTTCAGGGTATGGTTTTGAATCGAAAAATTCCAGCGGGTCACCAGAATTTAGGTTGGGGAATAGTTCAGTAAATTCGTTATTGTCAAATAAAATTGAAAAATATTCTTTGGAGCCAATTCTTAAATGATGGCCACAATATTGACAAACATAGTCGTTTTCTACTTGTTCAAGATGCAACAGTGGTTTTTTACACGTGGGACACTTGTTCCACATGCCATCCGGTGCTTCTTTTTTATTAGCGGTAGCTGTGCTAATACCAGCTTTTTCTCTTTTAAACCAACTCATACGATAGTTCTTATTCGATTACAAACTTAGATAAAAATGCTTTTATATACAATTATAATTGTGTTGAATGTAAAGGGCAGTAAATCAATTGTTTCGTTTGGTAGGGATGCTGGTCGGCGGATAAGACACGCGATTTGAGAGCATATTGTCGGGCTAAATTGGGGCGGCTGAGGTTGAGGACGATCCCTGGTCAAAAATTTGGGCACAAAAAAAGGGTAAGCTACTTCTATCGCACCGCTCAACCAAATACCCTTGCTTTGTTCCCAACCTGGGGGAGTCAATGGGAGCTGGTCGTAGAAGACTTACCCAGCACAAAAGTAGAAAAAAAAATAGTTTTAGGAAAGAAAAAATGCCTTTTTCTCCTACTGTACTGATTCTCATCAGAATAAATTATTCAAAAGGCCATCTTACTGGTATAAATAATCCGTTAAGATGGCCATGATTGCTTTTTTAATGCATTACATCTTCTTTCTGTCGTACTCGCCCAGCAAAGAATAGTAGCCAAACAGCCCCAAACCGAGGGAAATGATCGGCGTTAAGATACAGAGTATAATGATACCAAAGACCAGATCCTCTTGGTGTCCTGTAGCAATCTTAGGTAATGCCAATTCAAAAATGGAAAAATATGCCGTGTATATGGCTAGCATGATCCATACTATACCGAGAAGTTTTTTCAGATTATTCATGGTTCGGGGGTGTTGATTTGTTGTTGATGTATAGACTACCGATAATAAAGCAGACTGCAGCAATAAGGATAGGATACCCTAATCCCGCCAGATAAAACTGTGGCGTATTCGAGGCTTCTGCATTTGTGGTGAGGTAAGTGGAAACTGCCGGAAGGAGCCCTCCAAATATACCGTTGCCCACATGATAGGGCAAAGACATGGAGGTATATCGAATTTTTACAGGAAATAGTTCTACTAAAAATGCTGCAATAGGTCCGTAAACCATCGTAATATAGATGACCTGGATAAATATAAGGGCAACGAGCAGTATGTAATTTTTGCCTGTTAAATGTACGGTTGTTTTGACCGTTTCTTTTCCTTTAAGTTCTCCTTCCTGATGTAGTATTTTTGAACTGCTCATTTCTGTCCCATCGGCATACTGGCTTTTTGTGATCGTAATGATGGTAGAATTTTGTTGGGAGCTAGGTACTGTAGTTTCGTTTAGCTTGGTTTTTTGCTGAACATTTGATAGCTGATACATCGCTTCGTAAATAGGGCGATAGGTTAGCACCGCCAGGAGCATACCACCCAGCATAATCCACTTGCGGCCAACTTTGTCACTAAGCCATCCGAAAACGACAAAAAATGGCGTGCCTAACAATAACGCAATACCTAAAATGGTATCTGCCTGATCGGATTGCAGGTGCATGACTGTTTTCATGAAACTCATGGAGTAGAATTGACCGGTATACCAAACGACTCCCTGTCCCATCGCCGCGCCGAATAAGGCTAGTAACACAAATTTGAGGTTATACCGATTTCCGAAACTTTCTTTTAGCGGGTTGGTACTTGTCTTACCTTCTGCTTTCGCTTTGCTAAACTCAGGTGATTCCTTCATTTTTTTTCGGATGAGGTATGAAACATATACCATTACTAAGGAGAGCAGGAAAGGAACGCGCCATCCCCAGCTATCAAATTGCGTCTCACTCAGAAAACTTTTGGTTAAAAGAATCACCACAAGGGAGATAAATAAGCCGAAGGTAGCAGTAGTCTGTATCCAGGATGTCCAATAGCCACGTTGCCCCAAAGGAGCATGTTCGGCGACATAAGTCGCTGCACCCCCATATTCGCCGCCCAGCGCGAGTCCTTGCAAAAGCCGTAGGATCAAAACAATCAATGGTGCCCAAAAACCGATCGTTTCGTAACTTGGAATACAACCAATCAGAAAGGTCGCGCCACCCATCAGCATCAGTGTTACCATAAAGGTGTATTTGCGGCCGATGATATCGCCCAAGCGACCAAAAAACAATGCCCCAAAAGGGCGTACGACAAATCCGGCGGCAAAGGTAGCCAATGTCGATAGAAAGGCCGCTGTGGGATTGTCGGCAGGAAAAAATTTCGTTGAAATTACGATGGAGAGACTTCCAAAAATAAAAAAGTCATACCACTCAATGAGTGTGCCCATGGATGAGGCGCCGATGACTTTCCAGATGCTCTTTGTGCTGTTTTCGTTCATTAATAATCGGTTTAGTGTTATGTTTGCTTAATATAGAATTTGATTTGAATGAATTTATTTTCTTGTATTTATTGGATAACTCATTTGGTTACCATTGTAGACTGCCCTCTGATTTATATACTTTTCCGGGGAGCGAGCGGATCAGCGATTGCATTTCCAGTTCCAATAAGACCAGGGCCAGCTTACTCTGCGGCCAGTTGAGCAGCTTGATCATTTGATCAAGTTCCAGTTGTCCGTTTTGGTGAATGAGATTGAAAAGGCTTTCCTGGTCTTTAGTCAAACTCAATGGGAGGGCTAACTGCTGGTTTACGTCGTTTTTTTTACTGATTTCCCAATTCATGACATAGGCGAGATCTTCTGCATGTCTGATCATGTGGGCGCGATTTGTTTTGATCAGATAATTGGTTCCTTCACTGCTCTTCTCGTATATGGATCCCGGAAAGGCACATACGTCTCTGTTATAACTATTCGCTATTTCGGCTGTAATTAATGCGCCCCCCTTAATTGCCGCTTCTACCACGATAGTAACATCTGCCATCCCGGCGATGATGCGGTTACGCATTGGAAAATTGACTCGTTCGGGTATAGTCTCCGATGTGAATTCGGTTAATAGTCCACCATTTTCGAGCATTTTTGATGCGAGTTCGCGATGAGATGCAGGGTATATCCGATCCAGTCCATGGGCCAGTACAGCGACGGTCGGGATATTATTTTTTAAGGCATTGCGGTGTGCTAGGGCATCAATGCCATAGGCTAGTCCGCTGACGATCAGCGTGTCCCGGTCTTCATTTAAGTCACGGATTAGGTCCTCGCATATTTTCTGCCCATAATGTGTCGCATTTCTTGTCCCGACGATGCTGATGACTTTTGTTGCGTTGAGCACATCATTTCCTTTGTAGTATAACATGAGGGGGGCATCATCACATTGTTTTAGCCTATCGGGGTATTCCTTATCTTCGATCCATAGCGCTTTAATCTGATGTTTGTCGATAAAAGCAAGTTCCTTTTCGCAGGCTGACAGGTAAGTTTTGTTACGGACAGCATCGGCGATAGATGCCTTCACTCCCGGGATCTGCATCAGTTCTTTTTTTGAGTAAGAGAAGAAATCCGCTAAGTTGTCGCAATGATCCATGATATTACGCGCTGTTCTAGGGCCAATGCCCTTGATCTTAGTCAAAGCTATGGGATAGATTAATTTCATAATTGGGTACTTTAAATATAGTGAAAAATTATAAATCTTGTAGCGCTTTTCATTAGAATTAATCATTTGATTTTGTGGCCATTTTCCGCAAACATTAGCGGTGCTGTTTCCACTGATAAGCCGTAGCTCGGAGATCGTATTGCTGGTCGTGTATCGCATGATCATTGGTTGTTGATAAATTACGACCTGGAACCGCATTTGCGCTATCGTATAGATGAGCGTTTTGATTTCAGAATCGTTCCTTTTGGGGGAACAATTTGAGGCTGTTTTTGGGAAGAATGTTTTGATTTGGTAGCTTTGTTGAATTAACAATATTTTTAGTATGGAAATGAAAGAACCTTTTGATATAGAATTGGGCGATATAATTTATTCTGTCTTTCCGGAAGAGGAAGATGCCTATGTGATCTTTAAAGATGGAATGGAATATGTGAAAATTATAAAGGATACCGATACCACTTGGCTAAAACTAAATCCTGAAACCGAATTGCCGATGTTTGGAATGGATGAAGAGATTAACCTGATCGGGGAGGAAATCAAAAAAGAGCTTAGCCAATAATTCTTATAAGTTAAAGATCGTTAAAATTATTTTGCTCTTATCTGACGTTGATTATTTTAGGATAATCAATGATAGATATGGCACGTATTGGTTTCTTATTTTTAATCGCTCTTTGCATCTATTTGGCCTTTGATCGGCAGGTCTTTGCGCTACCTAAAGAGGTTATTTTGCAGGATACCGTGAAGAAGAATGGAAAAGATACGCTTAAACTGGATACGGCTAAGATCATTCGTGAAAACCTTTCGGCCAAGGAGAAACTGGACAAAAAAAAAGAAGAATATAAATCTATCTATTTTTGGGGCGATACCAAGAATATGGTCACATTGCCGCATCAAGGAGGGATCGCTGTCAATCTTAACAAACTTTACAATAAATTCAGCCGAAAAGGGCGGAATGCGAGGAAACTTCAACGTGAGTTTGAAAAAACTTACCAACAGGATTTAATTCGTGAGGAGTGGTATGCGTTGACGAAGGAATACAGTAAGTTGTCGGGAGATTCGTTGAATAAATTTAGGATATACTATGAGCCTTCTTTAACCTGGTTTTATGAAAATGATCGCTATGAAAAGATAGCTTATATGAATAAGTGCTTAAAATATTACCTGGATTCTGTAACCATTATCCACAGGCGGCTCCAACTGCCTATGGATAATGCTAAACTTTGATTACATCGGTACGTATACCAAATATTTTGTGTCAAAAAACTCTTCCTTAAAGTAGCCTGAGAGCGGGTACAATTCAGCTTTTAGTTTGGATTCTTTGATTTCTTCGCTCAGGTCACCACCTTTTAGATAAAGAATTCCGTTCGGAATTCCGTTTTTATCTTTCTTTGCGAATTTATTTCGGATCCAGGGGGTGAATTCTCCAAGTCTGGTTACTGCCCGCGAAATGACAAAATCATATTTGTCGTCCAGTTGTTCTGCGCGAATATGGTCGGCTTCAACATTTTTAAGGCCTAATCCCGCGGCGACTTCACGGACTACCTTGATTTTTTTTCCGATCGAATCGACTAAGTGGAATTTGACGTCCGGAAAAAGGATCGCCATGGGGATGCCCGGAAATCCACCGCCGGTACCGACATCCAAAATCTGTGTTCCCGGAGTCAACTCCTGAACAAATTTGGCGATACCCAATGAATGTAATACGTGATGGAGATATAGGCTATCAATGTCCTTACGTGAAATTACATTGATCTGACTATTCCAAAAAGTATAGAGGTCTGCAAGTTTGGCAAACTGTTCTTTTTGTATATCCGTTAATTTCGGAAAATAGGAGTATATGATATCGACTGTAGGATTCAACATGTGATTTTTTAAAGGGGTGAATTATTTCCAGCTTATTTTTTTCTTTTTTCGGCTGAACAAACCATTGATACAAATATAGAAATAGTAGATGAAGTCTACCAGCGGAAGCCACCAAATCAGTTCTTTCACTTCGAGTTTCCTGTAAATAGATGAAAAAACGGCCCATTGGGCGAATAGTCTGAGCAGGTAAGCTGTAAGCGGAACGTACCAGAACGTAGGAAAAGCAATCGCAACAGCAATCAAGGTTACGTAAAACAATACCGCGGATACCAGCTGTGTACCCAACATGCGCTGGTGACGTTTTTTATAAATGGTGGAGGCTCCCGAATGTCTTGCTTTTTGTTTATAATAGCTTTTCCAGGTTGTTTTGGGAGCCGAGTAAACAATAGCGCTTGGAGCGAGAACGATATTGACATTGGTTGCGGTGGCATTTTGGTTGACAAAAAGATCGTCGTCACCGGATTTGACATGCATGTGGGCTGCGAATCCTTTGTTGCGAAAGAAGAGATCTTTTTTGTAGGCCATGTTTCGGCCAACACCCATATAGGCGTCTCCTTTGAGCGCATAGGATAAATAGCTCATTGCGGTATGGCTCGTTTCAAACCGAATCAGCAAATTGAGTAAGCTTCTTTTTTTAAAATAAGGCGAATAGCCCAATACGATTTCGGTCTCCGGCCTAAAAGCCGATGCAACCTCTTTCAACCACTGATTAGATTGAGGAGCGCAATCTGCATCGGTAAATACCAAAGTCTGATGTTTTGAAGCCTTGATCCCCATACTTACCGCGAATTTTTTGCCATGCTTCAATCGGATATGCTCTTTGATATCGACAATTTTTAAATGGGCATATTGCTCATCAAATTCCTGGAGTATCCATGGTGTTTCGTCGGTTGAAAAATCGTTGACAACAGTAACCTCAAAATTGGGATAATCTTGCTCAAGGATACTGGGCAAGTATTCACGCAGATTATCCTGCTCATTGTGCGCGCAGATAATAACAGATATTGCCGGGAGATCTGTTCCCTCTTGATAAGCTTCAATTTGGTACCTACTTAATTTGCTGTAAACAAATAAGATGTAATATAATTGTGCCAATAGGAAAAGACCTAATATTCCAAATATAATATATGGAAGATTGGCCAAAAATACATGTAGGTCAAGCATAGCCCACAAAGATAAGCGCATTCATAATCTTTTTATAAAGGAAAATGATAATTTATTCCTGAAACATCCTGTTTGCAAATCTTTTTGTAGTATTTTTGCAACATATTTTAGGAAAGGACGGGCGTAAACATACTGGTAAGCGGAACCATATTTCCGTTGTTGAAAACAGTTTTGCCCATATTATTGGGAAAAATACATGCGAAAGTCTGTCTACTAAAATGAAATTAGTCTCAGAGGAAAATATTAATGAAATTTACGCTACAAGCACAAGATACACTATCAAAAGCACGTGCGGGTGTTGTCGAAACTGCACACGGTCCCATTCAAACTCCCATCTTTATGCCTGTTGGCACCGCCGGTACGGTGAAGGCCATTCATCAGCATGAGCTGAAAAATGATATTGAAGCACAGATTATTTTGGGGAATACCTATCATCTTTATCTGCGTCCAGGATTGAACGTATTGAATAAAGCTGGTGGATTGCATAAATTTAACGGCTGGGATCGTCCGATTTTGACCGATTCTGGTGGTTATCAGGTGTACTCCCTGACGGAAGTGCGTAAGATTAAAGAAGAAGGAGTAACTTTCCGTTCTCACATTGATGGTTCAAAACATCTTTTTACGCCAGAAAACGTGATGGATACGCAGCGTATTATCGGTGCGGATATCATCATGGCCTTTGATGAGTGTACGCCTTACCCTTGTGATTATGGTTATGCACGTCGTTCATTGGATATGACTCACCGTTGGTTGAAGCGATGTGTAGATCGTTTTGATAGCACGGATCCACTTTACGGATATGATCAGACCTTATTTCCTATTGTACAAGGCTCAGTTTACAAAGACTTAAGAATAAAATCCGCAGAAACAATAGCCTCCTTTAACCGGGACGGAAATGCAATCGGAGGATTGTCCGTGGGTGAACCGGCAGAGGAAATGTATGCGATGACCGAAGTGGTTTGTGATATTTTGCCTAAAGAAAAATCGCGTTATTTGATGGGCGTAGGTACTCCTGTGAATATCCTGGAAAATATCGCTTTGGGAGTTGATATGTTCGACTGTGTCATGCCAACGCGTAATGCAAGAAATGGTATGCTTTTTACACAAAACGGGATCATCAACATTAAGAATGAAAAATGGAAGGATGATTTTTCGCCTATTGAAGCTGAAAGCGACTTACATGCAGATCAGTTCTATTCAAAAGCGTATTTACGGCATTTGATAAAATCACAGGAAATTTTAGGAGCACAAATTGCTTCATTACACAATTTACATTTTTATCTTTGGCTAGTCAATCAAGCCCGGGAGAAAATCATAGACGGTACATTCTATGACTGGAAAAATAAAATGGTGAAAATTTTGGATCAACGTTTGTAATGGAGTCACATAAAAAAATAAAACATAGATAAAGTATGTGAGCCCCGGGGCTTGCAGAAGTAGAGTCTCAAATCTCATATCTTAATACTCAAATCTAAAACTATGCTTTCGTTAATCGATCGTTACATCATCAAAAAGTACCTGACAACATTTGTGTTCACGATGGCCATATTCACCGTGGTTATGGTCGTCTTTGATGTGTCCGAAAGATTGGACGATTTTCTGAAATACAAAGCACCACTGGATAAGATTATCTTTGAGTATTATGCCGGATTTATTCCATTCTATCTTAATTTTCTCTGTCCGTTAATTAACTTCATCGCGGTGATCTTTTTCACTTCGAAAATGGCGGATCAGACCGAGATTGTCCCGATATTAAGTGCGGGTTATAGTTTCAACCGTTTGTTGCGGCCTTATATGATTGCTGCAACAATAATCTTTGCTGTATCTTTCATATTCAATATATTCATTATTCCGCATACCAATAAAATGAAGGTGGATTTTGAGAATATCTATGTGAAACCGTTGAAGGATAACTCCCGGGTATCAACACATATGCAGCTGGATAAAAACAGTTACGTGTATATTGACAATTTTGATAATGCTACCAAGACTGGCTATGGTTTCGTCCTGGAGATTTTCAAAGGGGATACATTGAAGGAAAAGATGATGGCAGACCGTATTACTTGGGATTCAGTGGCGACGAAATGGAAAATAGAGGGATACACCAACCGTATTATCAATGGCTTACGCGAGCGAATGGACAAAGGGACAGTCAAAGATACGACATTGGATATGAAGCCCTCTGATTTTGAGTTAAGGGATAATATGTTTACTGCCATGGATACGCGAGAACTCAATATCCGTATCCATAAAGAAGAAACGAGGGGAACGGGGGTAATGAATGACTTATTGCTGGAAAAATATAAACGCTATGTTTACCCATTTTCGGCATTTGTTCTGACGCTCATGGGGGTAGCGCTTTCCTCCAAGAAAGTCAGAGGTGGGATCGGTTTAAGTCTTGGTGTCGGAATCGGCTTAAGTTTTACGTATATTGTTTTTATCCAATTTGCCACCATGTTTTCACTGAAAGGCGGATTGCCGCCGATAATTGCGGTATTGATTCCAAATGTGACTTTTTTATTGGTCGCAATTTATCTGGCTGTAAAGGCGCCAAAATAACTCCGATTACGATCATCAACTTAAGCAGCTTACAAAAAAAGGGAAAATAAGTGCTGCGCATGGTGATTTTTCATTGCCATTACAAATAATTTATATTCTATTGAATATGTCCAAAATTCATCTAAATCGGAATATCTTAATTCTGCATTTAACAATCCTGATTTGGGGATTTACGGGGATTCTAGGGAGTCTCATTTCTGTTTCTGCGATTCATTTGGTTTGGTACCGCGTGGCGATAGCTTCCATTTCTTTGCTGGCCTATTTCCTGTTGACCAAACAAACGATAGTAGTTTCCAAAAAACAGTTTCTTCAGTTTTTTATGGTGGGGGCCGTGGTTGGTCTACATTGGGTTTTATTTTTCTATTCGATCAAAGTCTCTACTGTCTCGGTCACGTTGGTAACTTTATCTTCGGTGACATTGTTTACGGCAATATTGGAACCGATTATCAATAAAAAGCGGATCGCGCTATTGGACATTGTGGTTGGTTTGGTGATCATCGTGGGGATTTATACCATATTTTCCTTTGAAACGCATTATTTGGTCGGCTTACTGGCGGGGCTTGGCTGTGCTTTTTGCGCCAGTATATTTTCCATTGCCAATGCAAGGATGGTTAAGAAATCGAGTCCGACATTGATCACATTTTACGAAATGCTGGGTGCATGTTTTTGGATCAGTATATTGATGTTTTTTACTGGGGATTTCAATGCTGAGATGAAATTGGGACAGCAGGATCTGATTTACCTTTTATTGTTGGGGGTAGTCTGTACGGCGGTTGCCTATGTGATGGGGGTAGCGGTCATGAAAGAGCTATCGGCTTTTACGGTTGCATTGACGACGAATTTGGAGCCTGTCTATGGAATACTTTTGGCCATGTTGATCTTTGGACAAAAAGAAACCATGAGCGGCGGATTTTATCTCGGAGCTTGTATCGTTCTAGGTGCGGTGTTTACCTACCCTTATGTGAAAACAAAATTGGAGAAGAGACAGAAAGATCTTATCATCCGAAAATTACATTAAAGATTACCGGGCTGTCTGTCTTTTTGGACAGCCCGGTAATCTTTTGTTGTACACATTCTTGTTCCTGACCGTGGTTCGCCTTTGATTGTTCACCATATCAAGAATTCAATTGTCGGGCAAATTAGAAGGCAAATTCACCTACCAGAACATTTCTCTCCTGATCCCTGTCAAGGTAAATCGTCGTGAGTTTACGTTCCTGTCTCCCAGTACTATAATAGGTGTAGATTTCTGCCAGAACAGCAGCGGGACCGGCTAAGGTCAGCGAACTATCGTTGTAGAAATCAACTTCTATTTTATATTTTCCTTTTAACGCTTTCTTTAATAAAAATTGTTCTGGACCATATCCTCCGGTAAAGTCGTTACTAAGACGACCCCCAATTGCTGTTGCGGGGTTGCTGTAGAAACATTTTTCCCCGTTTGGATCAGTTACCCAAAGATCGATATCGGTGTTTTGGGAATTCCAGTTGATGACTACGCGCATGTCAACGGGTAGGTCGGCAATCAGCTTTTTCTCCACAGCAACTTTTGCAGTTGCGTTTTTCTGAAGTTTAATGAGGTTATTGATCTCCATGACAAGGATTTCTTCAATGCCATCATCTCTATTTGCGGCTTCCGCTGAATAGTTTTGTATCAAGATGCCATAAAGTTCTTCCAAGGCTTCGTTGTAACGGCCCTTATCCTGTAATACTAAGGCGTAGTCACGATGACTCTGTGGATCCATTGGTCGCCATTTTAATACTTTACCGGTTATGTACAACGCGTTGTCGACGTCTCCCCATTCCCTGAGTTTGTATGAAATGGTTTTATAAAGGTCAGCATTTTCAATTTGCAGGTCTGCCATGGCACTCAGGATAAGCAATGCTTTTTGTTTATCTCCCCTTTTGAAAAAGAAATTGGCGACATCAAAATAGAACGTTGGTGTACCCATATACTGATCCCGAAGCTGAAGATAGCTTTTGTAAGGATCTTTGGCTTGATTAAGCTCCTTTAGGTAAGTATTGTCTTCCTTAATTTCGGGAATACTTATTTTTCCAGATACCTGATTGCGGGGATTCGTTACTTGTACTCCAGCGACTCGCTCTTCTAGTGCTTGAACAGCATTTACTGTGACGGCTTCCATAAGTTCATCTTTACTAACCACTTCCTCCTGAGCGCTGACTGCTGCGTTAGCTGCTCTTGAATTGGCGGACACAGACAGGCTCTTGTTTGTAGCACCTTCTGCTGATCTGGATTCCACAACCATGGGGGTAGGCACCGCGTTTGCCAAAGGACGGGACGGCACGGAGGGAGCAACGGTAGTTGGGAGGGGCTCGTCTCCCGCAGCGATGGAATCTGTAGTCCGACGCGATCGCCCCCGTTGTGGGTATTTCGTTTTTTGCTGAAAGTCGGTATTCCCCCAAGATTGGAGTTGCTCGGTGATACTTTGGGCCTGAGATAATAGATCCGCTACGCGTTCTTCCTTTTCTATGCGTTCTTCTTTTTTGAGTCGATTGAATTCGGGAAGCAGTTCTGCTGGTGGTGTAATTGCATAGCGTATATAATCTTCCACATTTTCAAGTACGATTAAACTTGTATTCCGGGTGACAATGCCAAATTGTTTTCCGATCGCTTCAATCTCTTCACGGTGGTCTTCATATTGGATGTCCAATGCCTCTATTTTCTTCTGCGCCCAAATCTGTTGCAGATCAATCTCGCCATTGTCAGGCTTTAATGGAACTTTGATTTCTTTGATTTGGTCTGTTCCATCACCAATTAAAAGTGTGATTTCTTTTGCATCACTGTTTTTACCAAGTCCCGAAACAGAGAAATAGGATTGAATAGGTGAGCCTTTTTCGGGATAGATTTCGGTAAAAGCATATTGTTCTTTTACTCCCAAAAAGAGTTGATCGATTGAATTTAGCATGTTATAGGCTTGCGTGATCGTTGTATTTGTCAAATTGACCATTTTCCCATAATGAGTCTGGGCAATCTGTTTGAGATTGGCATAGTCTGAGCTGGTTGAGGAGGTAATGCAATAAGTAGGCTGGTCAAGTACAATTTTGCCCTGGCCAAATGTAGAAAGTCCGTCACTGAAAAAGAGATAATTTGCGCCATGTAGAACTCCGCTCTTTACTTGGCTATAATCGGTACCGCCGTCATAAACAGTCTGTTTCAGGTAATCCTTCAATTCTGTCCAGTTTCCATTGTTAATCTGAAAAGTGCGGGCTTTGCTGAAACGAATATCTAAATAGCCTAGATCCACTGATATATTCTGATTTTCATTGAAAAACTGATCCAGGAGGCTGAACTCTTTTTCCAGATCTCTATTTTTTGAACTTAGTGAACGATCCCAAATAATGGCGAGGCTGTTGCCCCATTTTTTTTGTGTCTGTTTAGGTATTTCCAATTTCGCATTGGCTAGAAAGTAAAAACTGCCATCCTGGTTGGATTGTTTTAATCCTGAGGTGGCGTTTTCGTTTAAAGGAAGTTTAATTGCGAGATTTTTTGAGGATTTAAACTGTTGCTTGCGTAATGTGGCAGCATAGTTATGGTTTTGTTCAGCAAATGCCAAGGATCCATCAGGTTGTTCAGTAAAGCTCGGCTTTTTATTCCCTTGGTAAACGTTGATGTTCAGCTCAACATTTTCAATAATGGAGTTATAGTTCAAAGGCAAATAATAGTATAATGCCTGATCGGATTCTGGAATTAGGTTCTCGGAATAGCTAATCTGAATGGTACGCCGTCCTTTTGAAGGCAAAGGATAGATACGTGTCCGGAAATTATTTCCTTCAACTTTTTCAAGCAGCCCGGGGTCTACTCGTCGTGTTTCTATACTTTCAAAAACTTCGGTTCCTTTATTTTTGTCCACAGGTACCGCCTGACGTAGTTTTCCGTTGATATCCAGGGCATAGCCGCTGACGGAGACACCTTCGGGCATCGGGAAGGTAAGTTCACCTTCAAGATCCCGATTTGACGTGTTTTCGAAAGTCATGGTCATTGATGTTTTTGCAATATTTCCAAAAATATTGACTGCTACTTTTAGGTCGACGAGTTTTGCTGCGTCTACACCTTGCTCATTTTTTATTTTTAAGCTGGGCACCTCACGGGTGGGTTTTATTTGAGACTTTATATCCACATTGGAAAATACCAATAGGATGAGGAGGGCTAATATTGTCTTTTTCATCTTTGAAATGATTTGCTTATCAATTATTTTGTTTTTTAACATATTCAGGCTGCCTTCCGCGGCATACTTGTCTGGTCTTATCGGTATCAATGGACGTTTTTAGTCCGTTTTTTTAATCATCAGCTCATTGTTTCTTTCGGGCATTCACACAGTCTTAGGCTGTTTCATTTGTATCACCCCATCAACAACGATTCATCTTTTCTTTGTCTATTTTTTCTTTGATGCAATGAAAAACGAAATTCCATAAAGTCAATCTATTTTTATTTGTCATTATGATTTGGTCGGTGGATGTAAGTTATTTAAACGTTTGTTAATGATGCCCTAATATGCGAGGTTTATGTTTGCAGGATAATAGAATAAATTATGAAAAGATTATACAGTGTATTGGGGATTGCTCTTTTGTTTGCTTCCTGCAGTAAGGATGATGTATCAAAGATCATTGATCCGATTGTCAATTTAACTTACCCGGATAAGGCTGTAGCCATGGATCCAAAAGTATTGGGTACGATTGGTGAGGTAAAGGTATATAATGGCGGGTACGGCTCTTCCATGGTTCAGGATCCGAATGATAAGACAGTGTTTTACCTCTTAACAGATCGCGGGCCAAATATTGATGGTACAGAAAAAGATAGTAAAGTTTTTGCTAACCCGATGTTTACCCCTCAGATCGGTAAATTTCGATTAAAGGATAATGTGCTGGTTTTTGAGTCTGCGATTGAATTAAAGAATAAAAACGGTGTAAAATTGAACGGCTTGCCGAACCCTGAGGGTAAAGGGGGTTCGGGAGAGAAAGCTTTGGATACGAATGGAAAGGATTTGGGAAAAAGCGAAGATGGCATCGATTCGGAGGGCTTGGCAAGAGCCGCTGACGGTTCTTGGTGGGTAAGTGATGAATATGGACCACATATCGTTCACTTTGATGCTTCTGGAAAGGAGATTGAGCGGATCAATCCTTGGACAACAGGAAAGAAATTACCCTTGGTCTTTGCCAAACGTCGACCAAATCGTGGAATGGAGGGATTGACCATTACACCGGATGGAAAGACTTTGGTCGGTATGATGCAATTTCCACTCTATAATCCATCCAAGGATGCGGTGAAGAATTCCTTGATTATCCGCATTGTCACTATGGATATCGCAACTGGAAATACCAAGCAGTACGTGTATATGATGGAACGGTCTGACCTACAGGCTGTCAGTGAAATTGCTGCGGTGTCCAATTCCACTTTTATTGTGCTGGAACGTGACGGAGCATATGCAACAGAAGAAACACGTGGTGATGTATTCAAAAAAATCTATCAGATAGATCTTGCGGGTGCAACGGATATTTCTGATGATAATAACGGTGAAAAAGGGAGACTTTTTGATGGTAAGAGTGTTGAAGAACTAAAAGATGCTGCTAACTTAGCGAAATATAATATTAAGCCTGTTACCAAAACTTTGGTGGCTGATTTAATGAAGGATATCAAAGAATTATATCCACATGACAAAGCCGAAGGATTGGCTGTTATTAATTCATCTTTAATCGCTGTATGTAACGACGATGATTTTGGCGTTACGGGAGAGGGGATTTATAAATCGAAGATATTACCGGCGATAAAAACCGTTGATAAGAATAGCATCTATTTTATTAAATTAAAAACGCCGTTGAAATAATTATTTTGGTTAATATCAAAGAATGCCTGACTTTATAAAACAGGCATTTTTTGATATTTCCATTTTTCTAAAGTTGGATTGACTCATAATTTTTAAATGTTAAAAGTTTAAAATAAATTATTGAGCTAGCAACGATACCAACATACGACAGTGGAGAGGACGTGAGGGGGTAAAATTCCGCCAAAATGCAAAAAGCGGAAAACTCCATGTGGCGGAATTTTATCCCTAATAATTATTGATTTGGAATAAATGTTTTCTTATAAACTGTGTTTGGATGGCGTAGAGCTTGATTTTAGATGGTCTGGCTGGCTAGCCTGAACTTAAGGGAAAAGTGTATCCCCCTGAGGGGAAAGTAAATTCCCCTAGGAATTTTTTGAAATCTCTTAAGGGAAAAGTGTATCCCCCTGAGAGGAAATCAAATTCCCCTAAGAATTTTTTGCAAACCCTTAAGGGAAAAGTGTATCCCCCTGAGGGGAAATCAAATTCCCCCAAGAATTTTTTGCAATCCCTTAAGGGAAAAGTTTGTCCCCTTGAGAGGAAATCAAATTCCCCTAAGAATTTTTTGCAATCCCTTAAGGGAAAAGTTTATCCCCTTGAGAGGAAATCAAATTCCCCTAAGAATTTTTTGTAGTCCCTTAAGGGAAAAGTGTATCCTCCTGAGAGGAAAGTAAATTCCCCTAGGAATTTTTTGCAATCCCTTAATGGAAAAGTGTATCCCCCTGAGAGGAAATCAAATTCCCCTAAGAATTTTTTGTAGTCCCTTAAGGGAAAAGTGTATCCCCCTGAGAGCAAAGTAAATTCCCCTTGGAGTATTTTGCGTTCCCCTGAGGGAGATTTTCAGTAATGGGCGCGGATATCCTCATATAACAAAAGCACCTTAAGGTGCTTTTGTTATATGAGGATTATTATTTATAATTATGCTTGTTGCGTAGCCAAGAAATCCTTGCTTTCAAGTTCGGAATACCCCATGAGGTATTCGTCTACTTTTCGTGCGCACTCCCGGCCTTCAGATATCGCCCAGACCACCAAGGATTGCCCTTTGCGGCAGTCACCCGCTGTGAAGATATTTTCCACTGAAGTTTGGTAATCTTTGTCGTTTGCCAGGATATTTCCTTTTTCATCCACACGTACACCGAGCTGCTCCAGTAGTCTTTGCTCGGTATGTTTGTAGCCAATAGCCAATAAAACAAGATCGGCAGGAATTTCCCGAACTTCGGATTCGCCCAGTCTCGTACGGCGACCAAATTCATCGACTTCGTATTCAACTTCTTTAATTTTTACCGCTTTGACATGGCCATTTTCGTCGTGAACAAACTCTTGTGTTTCCGTTGCCCAAAGACGTTCACAGCCTTCTTCTTGTGAAGAGGAGGTTCCGAAGGTCACTTTGTCCATCGGCCAGGGATTGTTTCTTAAACGCTCTTTTGCAGGTGTTGGTTTACGGGCGATCTGTGTAATACTTTTGGCCCGGTGGCGGTTGGAGGTACCAATGCAGTCCGAACCTGTATCACCGTCGCCAATCACGACCACATGTTTATCTGTCGCTAAAATACGTTCTTGATCAATGCTGATGCCACTGACTTCTTTGTTCTGCTGTTTTAAGAAGTCCATGGCGAAATGGATCCCTTTGGCTTCATGTCCGGGCAACTGCATGTGCCAGGGGACGGTCGATCCAGTAGCCAATACTACGGCATCATAAGCTTTCAATTCGTAAAAGCTGATGTCTTTTCCTACCTCCGTATTGACGCTAAATTCGATCCCAGACTCTTTCATTAAATTAATCCGGCGGTCGATAACAGACTTCTCCAGTTTGAAATCCGGAATACCATAACGGAGTAAGCCGCCCACCTGATCGTCACGTTCAAAAACAGTGACGTCATGGCCCGCTTTATTCAATTGTGCTGCGGCAGCGAGTCCAGCTGGCCCGGAACCGACCACGGCAACACGTTTGCCCGTTTTTAAATAGCTCTTATGGGCCTTTACATAGCCTTTTTTGAATGCAATCTCAATGATATGCTTTTCAATTTCCTCGATGGTGATCGGTGTGCTATGGATGCCCAATACGCAGGCCGATTCGCAAGGAGCAGGACATATTCTACCTGTAAATTCAGGAAAGTTGTTGGTCGAGGTCAGGATCTGATAAGCCTCTTCCCATTTACCGTCGTATACGGCATCGTTGAATTCAGGAATTACATTGCCCAGTGGACAGCCTGAATGACAAAACGGAATACCGCAATCCATACAACGCGCGGCCTGTTTATTCAGCTCATTCTCAGAATATCCTTTATTAAATTCTTTGAAGTGCTGCACACGGCCTTCAACAGCTTCTTTTGTTGGAAGCACGCGCTCAAATTCTTTAAAACCTGTAATTTTTCCCATGATCTGTGCTTCCTATTTTATGCTTCAACTAATTTTTGACGAATGACATTTTTATATTCCCTAGGGAATACTTTAATAAATTTATTTTTCTCGCGGGCCCAGTTCTGTAAGATGAAATCTGCTCTACGGCTATTGGTCAACAATACATGACGTTTCAATAGGGCAATAATTGCTGTTTCATCTTCACTTTCCAATGGATCCAGGTCCACCATCTCCTGATTGCAGTTTTCGCGGAAATCATCATTGATGTCATAAATCCACGCAATACCACCGCTCATTCCGGCTGCAAAATTGCGTCCTGTCGCGCCGAGGATCAGTGCCCGTCCACCCGTCATATATTCACAACCGTGATCGCCTACACCCTCAACGACAGCAGTAGCTCCGGAGTTACGCACAGCGAAACGTTCGCCTGCCTGGCCATTGACAAATAGGTGTCCTGAAGTGGCTCCGAATAGTGCGACGTTGCCGATAATGATGTTATCTTCAGGTACAAGGGCACTTTCCGTTACCGGATAAATGGCCAACTGTGCACCTGATAAGCCCTTACCAACATAGTCATTGGCTTCGCCCTGCAATTCAAAAGAGAGTCCTTTTGTTGAAAATGCACCAAAGCTCTGACCTGCCGATCCTTCAAATTTGAAATTGACCGTGTTATCCGGTAAGCCTTCAGAGCCGTATAATTTGGAGATCTCGTTGGAGAGCATTGTTCCGATGGTACGGTCGGTATTTTTTACTTTGAACGTTCCAAAAACCGGTGTTCTGCTTTCCAACGCTAGTTTGGATTGTTTCAATAATCCCCAGTCCAAAATCATGGCCATGCCGTGATCCTGCTCTTCTGTATTGTACAACGATTGTCCGGGTTCATTGCGCTCAACATGGAGAATATCTGTAAAGTCGATTTTCTTTGCTTTCCAATGGTCGATGTTCTCCCGTTTTTTGAGGAACTGAGCACGGCCTACCATTTCATTGATGGTGCGGAAGCCGAGGTATGCCATGGTCTCGCGTACTTCTTCGGCAAGGAAAGTGAATAGGTTGACGATATCTTCAGGTTTTCCGGAGAAAAGTTTGCGCAATTCAGGATCTTGTGTGGCTACACCGACGGGACAGGTATTTAGGTGACATTTGCGCATCATGATACAACCTCCAGCAACCAAGGCAGCTGTGGAAACACCCCATTCTTCGGCGCCTAAAAGTGTTGCAATAACGATATCGCGACCTGTTTTTACCTGACCATCGGCCTGTAAGACCACACGGCTACGCAGCTTGTTTTTCACAAGCGTCTGATGTGCTTCGGCAAGGCCCAGTTCCCAAGGTAATCCGGCATGTTTGATCGAACTGATCGGTGAGGCACCTGTTCCGCCGTCAAAACCTGCGATGAGGATAACGTCAGCATGTGCTTTAGCAACACCGGCGGCAATCGTTCCTACACCGGCTTTAGATACCAATTTGACATTGATCCGCGCTTGGCGGTTCGCATTCTTCAAATCGAAGATCAACTGTGCCAAATCTTCGATGGAATAGATGTCATGATGTGGTGGCGGGGAAATCAGACCGACGCCTGGTGTAGAGTGTCTGGTTTTCGCAATCCAGGCATCCACCTTCGGCCCCGGTAATTGACCACCTTCACCCGGTTTAGCACCCTGTGCCATTTTGATCTGTAATTCATCCGCTTGTGTCAGGTAATTGGAGGTGACACCAAAGCGCGCAGAAGCGACTTGCTTAATTGCCGAACGCATGGAATCCCCATTTGGAAGAGGTTGATAACGCAATTCATCTTCCCCTCCTTCACCGGTGTTAGATTTTGCGCCGATGCGGTTCATGGCAATGGCAAGGGTACTATGTGCTTCGTGGGAGATAGATCCAAAGGACATCGCTCCGGTAGCAAAGCGTTTTAGTATTTCACTTGCCGGCTCAACTTGCTCCAATGGAATGGAATTGCGATGTTTAGCAAAATCCAAAAGTCCACGAAGGGTAAACATATGTTCTTTCTGTTCGTTGATCTTGGTTGCATACTTTTTATACGTGGCATAGTCTCCGGTCCGGCATGCTTGCTGCAATAAGTGAATGGTATCTGGATTCCACAAGTGACCTTCGCCACGACGTTTCCATTGATAGATACCACCTTCTGGCAGAAGATTTTGTGGTGTACGGCTTTTTTCAAATCCACGCCAGTGTTTAGATAAAGCCTCTTTGGCCAGATCATCCAGTGTCATACCACCGATACGGGATACTGCGCCACAGAAGAATTTATCAACAACAGATTTGTCGATACCAAGTACTTCAAAGATTTGTGCTCCGTGATAAGATTGCAATGTTGATATCCCCATTTTGGAGAAAATTTTCAACAAACCGTTGTTAACTGCTTTTACGTAGTTTTTGGATAGCTCAGGCCAGGTAAGTTCGGTATCCAAGGTGTTTTGTTCCTTCATGGTACGGATACTTGCCAGTGCCATATACGGGTTGATCGCTGTGGCACCAAAAGCCAATAGGCAGGCGAAGTGGTGTACTTCCCAAGCATCGCCGGCTTCGACAACTAGTCCTACAGCACCACGGTTACCGGTCTTGATCAAGTGGTGGTGAACTGCTGATACAGCAAGCAAAGAAGGGATTGCCGCATGTTTGGAATCTATCGCGCGATCCGAAAGTATCAATACCTGAAAACCATCACGTACAGCGTCATCGGCATATCTGCATAGACGCTCTAAACCTGCTTCCAGCGAACCCGGCTTTCCGTCTGAACGGAAATAGGACTGAATGGTTTTTGCCTGAAACAATCCGGTATCAATAGAACGTAATTTTTCAAGTTCTTTGGATGTTAGGATCGGATGAGGTAAGGTCACGCAGTGACAGAATTTTTTGTCCTCGATCAGGATGTTGCCTGCATTACCGATAAAGGTTGCCAAGCTCATAACCAAACGCTCGCGGATCGGATCGATCGGTGGGTTGGTTACTTGTGCGAAAAATTGCTTAAAGTAACTTGAGATATGTTGTGGCTGATCGGAAAGAATAGCGAGCGGAACATCCGAACCCATCGAACCAGTTGGTTCGTATCCGGTCAATGCCATTGGCGTCAGGATTGTTTCGAGGTCTTCTCTGGAGAAACCAAATGTCTTCTGATATTTGAAAACGGATTCTTTGGAAAGATAGGTATAGGTGACACGAGGTTCTTCCAGTTCTTCTAGCTTGATTTTATAGTTGTCCAACCAATCGCTATAAGGTTGTTGGTTGATCAATTGATCTTTTACTTCATCGTCTGTTAAGATGCGGCCTTGCTCCATATCGACGAGAAATATCTTGCCTGCCTGTTGGCGGCCTTTTTTAATAATGGTAGATTCTTCGATCGGAAGGGCGCCGGCTTCGGAAGCAACGACAACACGGTCATCCGAAGTTACAGCATAACGTAATGGGCGTAAACCGTTACGGTCTAGTGTTGCCCCGATATGTTTACCATCGGTAAAACATAGTGCTGCAGGTCCATCCCAAGGCTCCATTAAGGTTGCATGGTATTCGTAGAATGCACGTTTCAGTGGATCCATTTGGGTATTACCATCCCATGCCTCAGGTACCAACATCAACATGACGTGTGTCAGGCTACGGCCACTGTGTAAAAGCAACTCGGCAACATTGTCAAGACAGGCTGAATCCGACTGGCCCCGATCAACGATAGGAAGCAGGATTTCCATTTCGTCTTCGGTGAAATAAGGTGACGAAAGGGCACGCATTCCAGCGTAAAACCAATTGAGGTTACCTGTTAAGGTGTTGATTTCACCATTATGGGCCAACATACGGAACGGTTGTGCTAGTGACCAGGAAGGAAAAGTATTGGTCGAGAAGCGTGAGTGTACCAATCCAAACGCGGATACCACACGAGGATCGCGTAAATCAAGGTAATAGGTGCCGACTTGGTATGTTGTTAATTGACCTTTGTAAATGATAGTTTTGCAAGAAAGTGATGCAAAGTAAAGTGGGAGAGGGTATTCTTGTTGCTGTTTAACTTTTTGAATGATCAGGCGACGTAGAACAAAAAGTTTGCGTTCAAATTCTTCTGTGTTTGAAACGCCGTCCGGTCTGCTAACAAAAAATTGGACGATTTCAGGTTCGGCACTGAGCGCTGTTGGTCCAATACCTTCACGATTGACTGGTACTGGACGGTAGCCAAGGAATTTCATACCCCTTTCGGCTGCCGCTTCCTCAATCAAGTCCCGACATATTTTGTTCATGTCTTCTTCTTTTGGAAGAAATACCATTCCTGTTCCATAATATCCCGGTTCCTCTAACTGTATTCCTAAGCTGATACATTCTTCCCACAAAAATTCGTGTGGCAGCTGAATCATGATACCAGCTCCGTCTCCACTTTCGGGATCACAACCACAGGCACCACGATGCTCCATGTTCTCCAACATGGTCAAGGCGTCTTTTACTTGTGCGTGTGATTTATTCCCTTTAATATGGGCGACAAAGCCTACTCCACAGGCGTCATGCTCAAAATTAGGGTCGTAAAGGCCCTCCGTTTTCGGTCTTTGTTGAATCATCTTTCCTTTTCAAATATTATACATTGCTAATATAGGAATAAAAATGAATAAAATTATAAATATTCTAATAAAAATGTGATTGTTTTGATTTTATTGTTTCTTTTTAATGTTTTTGTTATGGATATTGTATTTATTGTTTTGTTGTGTTAACACGCTTTTTCGATCCTCAAATAATGCATCATTTGGCGATAAATTTTTATTGGATATGGAAAAAGCATCGTGGGATTGCAATAATATGTATAAATTAGGCAAAGAATTGCACAACGTTTGTGCACTATCAAAATGACTTAATTTATAGACAGAAGATGAAAATAACTGAAATTGAGATATACCGGCTCAGCATTCCGATGGAACCATTTGTTATTGCGACCGGAACCATGGATTATGCTCAGAATACTTTTATACGTGTATATACCGATACTGGAATCTACGGTGTCGGTGAATGCTCGGCATTCCCCATGATTGTGGGAGAAACGCAGGATACCTGCCTGGTTTTGGCTCGTGATTTTGCCAAGATCTGGAAAGGAAAGGATCCGCTGGCCATCGCCGAACGACTGGCTGAACTGGATTTGTATATTGCAGGAAATCGAACGATCAAATCTGCTTTTGATGTCGCATTGCATGACTTGGCGGCCAAACATGCTGGTTTACCTCTTTATCAATTTTTAAAAGGAACCACAAGGGAGATAACCACGGATATAACGCTGGGTATAGCGTCTCCAGAGGAGATGGCAATGAAAGCTAAGCGTCTGCAGGATGAGGGGGCAGTTATGTTGAAGGTCAAACTGGGAAAGGATCCGAAAACAGACGTGGCTCGTATCCGTGAAATTCGTAAAGCGGTCGGATTTGAGATGCCTATTCGGATTGATGCAAACCAAGGCTGGTCTTACGAAGAGGCAGTGGAAGCCTTACAAGGCTTAGAACCGTTTAAAATTCAATTTTGTGAGCAGCCTATGCGGACCTGGAATGATGAACTGTTACCTCAATTGCGCACAGAGACGATCGTCCCAATTATGGCTGATGAGTCTGTCTATTCGCATCATGATGCGGAACGACTTTGTAAATCAGATGCCTGTGATTACATCAATATTAAGTTTTCGAAATCAGGGGGGATCCAAGAAGCTTTGAGAATTAATAACGTTGCTGCGGAATATGGTATTAACTGTATGATCGGTGGGATGTTGGAGTCTCGTTTAGCATTAGCCGCTAAAGTCCATTTCGCCTATGCGGCTCCCAATGTCAAATTCTTTGATTTAGATACCTGCATGGTTGGGCACCTAGAGGATCCGGTCATCGGGGGGATTCAATATGACGGATACAAAATCCATATATCGGACGAACCGGGGATTGGCGCAGATATAGACCAGGCATTTCTGGATGGCTGTGAAAAATGGGTGATTTAACTTATATAAGGAAGATATGAATAGTATGAACTGGGGGATAGGCGCTCAGGAGATTGTCGTCCTTATTGTTATTATCATTTTCTTAATGGCTGCATATTTCTTTTTCTCCAAACTGTTAAAGAAGTAAAATTGGCTATTTTTTTACATTTGTTAAAAAATAAGCCGCCAATAGCTGTTTTGGTGGGAGAGGAAGCCTAAAATAGATAATATTCAGTACCTTTGCGGTACTTATTATTTTATAAAAGTTAGAAAATATCATGAGTACTCAAAAAGGACCTATTTCTCAATTTATTGAGCATAATTACCGTCACTTTAACGCAGCGGCATTAGTAGATGCTGCAAAAGGTTACGAGGAACATCTTTTGGATGGTGGAAAAATGTTGATCTCCCTAGGAGGCGCAATGTCTACTGCTGAATTGGGTGTTTCTTTGGCAGAAATGATCCGTCAAGATAAAGTACACTTTATTTCTTGTACTGGGGCTAATTTGGAGGAAGATGTGATGAACTTAGTTGCTCACTCACATTACAAAAGAATTCCGAATTATAGAGATTTGACAGCGGAACAAGAAAGAGAATTATTGGATAATCACTACAACCGTGTAACAGATACTTGTATTCCGGAAGAAGAAGCTTTCCGTCGTTTGCAGAAACATCTTGAAGATGTGTGGCATGCTGCTGAAGCGAAAGGTGAGCGTTACTTGCCACATGAGTTTTTGTATCAGGTCGTTAATTCTGGTGTATTGGAGCAATACTATGAAATTGACCCAAAAGATTCATGGATTGTTGCTGCTGCGGAGAAAAATTTGCCTATTGTATGTCCGGGATGGGAAGATTCGACTACAGGTAATATCTTCGCGTCAAATGTGATCAAGGGTAAATTGAAAGCGAGCACCGTTAAATCGGGTATTGAGTACATGATTTATTTGACGGAATGGTACCGTAATAATTCTGCAGGTAAAGGTGTTGGTTTCTTCCAGATTGCCGGTGGTATTTCCGGTGATTTCCCGATCTGTGTCGTTCCAATGATGTATCAAGATTTGGAGTGGGAAGAAGTACCTTTCTGGGCTTATTTCTGTCAAATTTCTGATTCAACGACTTCTTATGGGTCTTACTCCGGAGCGGTTCCAAATGAAAAAATCACTTGGGGTAAATTGGATATTGATACACCTAAATTTATTGTAGAATCTGACGCGACAATCGTAGCGCCTTTGATTTTCTCTTATATCTTAGGGCATTAATCTTTTTTATAGAGAAAGGGGAGTGAGGAACAAAGAATTTGGCTCAGGCAAGTTCTTTATTCCTTGCTCCTTTTCTTTTATTCTTTTCTTGTTTATCTTTACTTTCCACTATTTCTTTTTCAGACGATGAGCAATTTAACAACAGATAATCCGGTAGCCCTTCAAGCCTTAATGGATGAAACTATTTTTTCTAATGGGTATGATTTCCGGTCGGAACCGGAAGCTGTAGCCAAAGCAAAGGATACGGAATATGTCGCTGTTGGAATTCCCTCGGTTGATCAATTCGCTACGCCAGTTATTTCAGACAAAAACATTGAATCGAGTACGCTAGGGAGCGGAAAAGATCAAAAGGGTAGCGGCAATGCACTGGAGGTGTTTGGCGGAGAATTTATTTATCAGGGCAACAAAGATCAGGGGATACTCTTTATTCTGCGTTATGTAGCATATCCTTATTTTTCTCCAGCAGCAGGTGAAGCATTTGAAAAAACGATTGGTGCTTTAAAGTTAACGAAGGAAACTGTGGCGGTGGTCAATTTAGCCAATGCACATAATCCCAACGATTTTAAGCGGATTATGGCTTTTTTTGAACCAACAAAGATTATTCTATTGGGTGTGGAGCCCGCATCCTTAAAGCTTCCTCCGATCGAACACAATTCTTATATGAAAGGGCGCATAGCCACGGTGTTCAATACCTTTAGCTTTGAGGAGATGTTTGCCGATATCAATAAAAAGAAACTGTTCTGGAACGAGTTTAAAACATTTATAGCTTCTTGATTTCAAAAAGCTATATAGCCAATCAGAATGCTTGCCACCTTTCTAAATAAGATTTTTTACTTTTGGCAATATAAAATTGAAGAAGATGCTAGAACTTGTATTTGCAACGAATAATGCCCATAAATTGAACGAAGTTCAGGCAATAGTGGGAGATGCTTTTGTTATTAAAAGTTTAAACGATATTGACTGTCAGGATGATATACCGGAAACCGGGGTAACATTTGAAGAAAATGCACAGCAAAAAACGGACTATTTGGTCAACAAATATGGGCTTTACTGTTTTGGTGATGACTCGGGCCTGGAAATAGATGCCTTAAATGGTGAACCGGGAGTGTATTCGGCACGTTATTCGGGCTCTAGGGATATGGAAAAGAATATTGATCTTGTGCTGGAAAAATTAGGCGATAATCCAAACCGTACGGCTAGATTCAAAACCGTTATTTCGTTATACCTGAATGAACAACAGCATTTTTTTGAGGGAAGTATCGAAGGCCAAATCATTAAAGAGCGTAGGGGAGTGGATGGATTCGGTTATGACCCGATTTTTATCCCTGATGGCTACAACACAACTTTTGCTGAGATGAGCGCCCAAGAAAAAAACGCGATCAGTCATCGTGCGATTGCTGTCGGCAAGCTTGCTGAATATCTAAAAACAAAATAATGCTTAGGCGCAATTTTAGTTGATAAACTTTATCCTTTACGGTAAACACAAACGGGGCAAAANNTTTTGCCCCGTTTGTGTTTACCTTTTTATATGGTCTATTTCGTCTCTTTCTTTTTGGACGTTTGGGTGCTATCTGGAGCTGCTCCTGTCAACGGTTTTAAATTCGTTGAATCTCGTTTTACAGCTGTTTTATCGGTTGTTGGCGTAATGTCTTTTTTTACTTGCGGCTTAGCCGTTGTTGCTTCGGGGCTTGTTGCTTTAGGCGTACTGCTGGTTTTATTCGAAACAGCTTTTGCTCCGGCTTTCGTGTCATTCCCTTTCTTCTCCTGACCCTGCTTATCCTCTTTAGGCTTGGATTTCATTTTCCCATTTTCCTCCGTTTCTTTTTCTGTCGGAGCGGTGAAAGATGACTTGGAAAGGTCACGTTTTCTATTTAATAGATCCGCTTTCGATTTAGGACGGTCCTCAGGACGCCATGTAAAGTTTGGCAGAAACTCTTTGTCCGCGGTAACCTCTGCTATCGGATAGACCTTGCCATCGACTTTTCGGATGGAAACGTATTCTTTGAGTTTATTGTCCTCCATCAGAATTTTGAAACGGCTGCTTCGGTCATGAACGAGTTCTGTGGTTACATTCGTTTTCTCGTCGATATTATAGAAAATGTTTTCAGCATTTCCATCCACAAAGAGGCGTTCCATCCGGTTATTGGTAAAGAAGCTGGTAATTTTTCTTCCTTTGATCTGATTGAATTTTAATGAATCGCTTGTGGCATTGACCATAAATGCATTTCCGACTAAAAGGGAATTGTCCAGTTTTTGATTTTTGACCTGCAAGAAGATTGTATCGCCGGATATCTGCGAATTCTCAGCCCACATCATCGGTTTTCCCATCAACCTAAACATCGAATCCTGCATACCATAATACATGGAATCGGCAACCGCCTGCAGATCGGATTTGAATAATCGGGCATTATAGTAGGCTTTCAGAATTCTCGTTTTTGCGGTATCCTGAGCCAAAGAATCTTTTTTCCCGCCTTGCGCATTTTTCAATGCGGCACCCATAATCTGATCCGATTCCCCGCCTTTCGGGATGATTGCTTTTTTGCGTAATACACTATCGGCTTTCAGATTTTTTTCAATCTCAATCCGATTTTGATCACCTACGATCACCGGTTGTTTCTTTGCAATATTCTGCCTTTTAGTGATGGTAGTATCTGCTGATTTTTTGATTTCCTTGCCAGGGGTGGGTTGTTTGATTTCCTTCTTATGTAGGCTGTCTATACCTTTTTTTAAGCTATCGGCTGCTTGTCGTAAATCATTGGTTGAATCTATATCGGTGGACGTAGAATCTGTATCACCATAATCGACCTCATTGTCTTCTTCAATGGCTCCCCCTTCTCGATCTAATTTAAAATCCCGTGCGATATAATCTCGCCGGAAGATCATCTGTGAGAATAGGGTGTCGGCAGTCATAAAAACAGAGTCCATCTCGGAATTTTCTTTTAGTTTCTCATCCTTGCCGATGAAATTCTTATTTTCCGCTACGGTCTTCTTAGGGTCCTTATCGGTGACAAGCGCTGCTTTGTTATTTTTTTCCTTGTCTTTCTGGTCTTCTTTTTCAGCTTTCTTTAATTCCTTTGCTTCTTTTTTCAGTTCCTTTTCAGACTTTTTCTGTACAGGTGAGAACGAGGAGACAGAATCTTTTTTGGTCGAATCCTTTTTTACCACCGAAACCACCAAGGGTTTGTCTGTCATCGTGATGGATTCATTTTTTCCATTATAGAGTCCATATCCACCATATGCATAGAATTTGTCCAATGTGTCCACAAAGACAACATTTTTCACGGCTTTACCGATGCCAACTTGTCTATCGTAGAAAAGACTATCTCCTTTTAGGAATTTGGTGCCTTCTGTATAAAGGTTGTTCTTAGAAAAATAGGCCTGACCGGTAGCCATATGATAACGGCCTTTTTCCGTATACAGATTTTCGCCTTTATTCCCTTTCATATTTGTAGGGCCGTAGAAATCTGTTATTCGGGTGTTGCCATTGTATTTCATGGAGTCTGTATAGACTTTTACATTCGTCGATCGGACAACAACTTTTTGGTTAAAATAAGATTCGCCGGTATTTTCGAAATAGGTTGCGCGCTGGCTGGTGATCGTGTCACTTCCGGAGAGAATACGTCCACCGCTATAGTAATTTCCAATTTTACTACGCATATTATAAACAAGATGATCGGTGGTCAATATTGATCCGCTGGTACTGACCATACGCACTGCTCCGGTTAATGTCGCTAATTGCATGGCTGCTTCATAATGCAGCTTATTGGAAAATATCTGTGTGCCATCAGGTTGGGTGATGATTACATTTCCATAGGCCTCGAAGAATTGTCGACCCAGTTTATCATTATGTAAATACCCACTGTCAGAGGATAAGGTCGAACCAACATGTTCATATACGGGACGGTAGAAAACGACGTTGCCGTTCTTTCCAGTAATAATATGCGACGAAGAAAGTAATTTTAATTCGTCCTGTTTCTGGGCTTGCACCGTCAAGCCAGTTAAAATTAATACAATCAGGGTAAAAATGTATTGTCTCACAAGGGCAAAAATATGGATTTTAATTGCTACTTTATTGGATTTCACAAATTTTAAGATGTGAATTTATCATTCAGCCAAAATATACCGTAACTTTGTTGTATGAATGTGCTGGAAAGATTAAAGGGATATATTGAAAAGGAGCATTTAATGATGCCTCATGACAAAATATTGCTTACGGTAAGTGGGGGAAAAGATTCGATGCTGATGGCACATTTATTCGCAAAAGCCGGCTTTAATATCGCTATTGCGCACTGTAACTTCCAGTTGCGTGGAGAGGACTCCGAACTGGACGAAGCTTTGGTTCGAAAATTTGCTGCTGATAATGGAATTCCAATATTTGTCAACCAGTTTGATACCAAGACCTATGCCAAGGAAAATCAAATTTCCATTCAGATGGCTGCACGCGAACTTCGTTATCGCTGGTTTGAACAACTTCGTGAGCAACTTCAGTTTGACCGAATTGCTGTCGCTCAACACCTCAATGATCACATTGAAACCGTCTTGTTAAATCTTTCACGTGGAACTGGTCTGCAAGGACTTCAGGGCATCTTGCCTGTAAGAGATCGCATCATTCGGCCGCTTTTATTCCTTAAAGCAAGTGAAATCGAATATTACGTTCAGGAATATAGTATTGCTTATCGGGATGACCAATCTAACTTTTCGACAAAGTATGCGCGCAATAAGATAAGAATCGATATCATTCCGCATTTCAAAAAGCTACAACCCGATTTTGAGCAGATTTTTGAACAGAATATTACACACTTTAAGGAATCTTATCAATTGCTACAGCAATTTGTCGAACCGATCCGGAATAAACTTTTTCGGTCTACAGGTGATGGTTGGGTAGTGCGCAAAGAAGATCTGGAAGAACATTTGAACAATTTGCCCTTATTGTACGAGTTGTTTTCCGGTTTTAATTTTTCTAAAGCCGTGTTAAGTGATTTGCAGCAAGCCTGGGGACGGGAATCAGGGCGTATCTTTCAATCGGATTGCTATCATATGCTTTTGGATAGAAATGAACTTTTTATCAAAGAGAAGGAGTTTATATCGTCGGACGAGGCGATCATTACCTCTGAAACATCGACGGTGGAATGGAAACAATATTGTTTCCATGCAGGGATCTCTACAGAACTTGCGATTAATACGAGTAGGGAGATTGCAAAATTCGATTATGATCTGCTTGTCTTTCCATTGACAATCCGTTCATGGAAGATCGGAGATAGCTTCTATCCTTTGGGCATGGATGGGCGAAAAAAGCTGAGTGATTTTTTCATCAATAAGAAAATCAGTTTATTTGAAAAGGAAAACATTCCTATTCTGGTGAACGGAAATGGGGATATTCTTTGGCTTGCCAAATATCGCATGGATAATCGCTATAAGATTACCAGCAATACAAAAAAAGTCCTTACTTTAGTCTGTAAATGTGGTTAAGGATTAAGGAGCAAGGGAAAATTGTCTCTGTGCCCTATTATAAAAAAAGAAATGAAAGAAGGTGTATTCTATTCGGAAAATCAATATTTAGGACGTGACCGTGTTTGGATAAGCGTACGTTTGGTACTTGTGTTATTTTGTTTTACCGCATTTTATCTGAATTTGGACCATTTGATTTCCAGTCAATTGTTTTTCATTGTCGGAGTGGGGATCATCATTACATCCATTGTTATGATGTATATGGTCTTGTTTCGCATAGAAGTATTCCAGGATCATATCCTGATCAGTGGTCTCTGGTCTACCCGGGTGGTGAAAATAGATTTGGCTTCTATTTCGAAAGTTGAAAAGGGACCATATAGCACATTTTTTTTTAATAACCCTGTTTATAACCTGCATTCCAAAGGGAAGATTAAGTTTTTTGCAGGGGGTAAAAATGCGGTCTTCCTAACGGATAAAGATGGATTGACCTACGTGTTGGGAACCCAGCGACAAGAGGAGCTTTACCGTACAATCATGGAGACAAAAGGGAAACTGGCGAAGTCTTAAAAATTGTTAATAATTTCTTATCTGACATTTTAAAGACAACAGTTTATGGAGTTATTGGTTAAATTTGAGAAAATAGCAACGAATTAACTATGGCATTTTTAAAATTTATACTTATTACATTCGCTGTTTACTTTGTAATAAGATTCTTATTCAAATTATTATTACCGTTTGCGATGCGCAAGGCAGCTGAAAAGTTGATGAAAAAAGCGCAGGAACAGGGGGGAGCATATAGCGGCCAGGGGCAAGGTGGTACTTTCCATTATGAATTTACCGGTCAGCGTCAGCAAGAAAATAAAAGATCTCAGCCTGAAGGCAAAATTAAAGTTGATTATATTCCACCCAAGGAAACTCCCGAGCGCAAAGGGGCGGAAACGGCTGGTGAGTTTGTCGATTTTGAGGAAATAAAATAATTATTAGCGGTCAAATAGCGTATCTTTGTGCTATGTGGCTCAAGCAACTTTCTGTTCTAAATTTCAAGAATTACTCGGAATCTTCTTTGGAATTTCTCCCTGAAGTAAATGCTTTTACAGGGAATAATGGTGTTGGCAAAACCAATCTTTTGGATGCAATCCACTACTTATCACTTTGTAAAAGCTATTTTAATCCTATAGATTCGCAACATATCAAATCCGGTAATGATTGGTTCATGGTCCAAGGTGAATTTGATAAAGAATCGAATAGTGATGTTATTTCCTGCAGCCTAAAAAAGAATCAAAAAAAGCAGTTTAAAAAGAACAAAAAAGATTATCCTCGACTGGCCGATCATATTGGACTTTTTCCTTTGGTTATGATTTCGCCAAATGATAGTATCATTATTACGGATGGGAGCGAGGAACGTCGAAAGTTTGTGGATAATGTGATTTCCCAAACGGACAATAAGTATCTGGATACGCTAATTATCTATAATAAATTCTTAGCCCAACGAAATAGCCTGCTCAAACAGGCCCGTCAAACCAGTGTTCTGGATTTGGGATTAATCGAAATTCTTAACTTTCAACTTGAGGAAGTCGGCAATATTATCTTTGCCAAGAGAAGATCATTTATGGAAGAGTTTCAACCTGAGTTTGACCGACATTATGAATTTTTGACCGAAGATGCGGAGTCTGTCCAGCTGCAATATGAGTCCCCCCTAATGTCGGATTCCTTCCTGAATATTCTAGCGAAAAACCTTGAGCGTGACCGTATTTTGGAACGTACTAGTCAGGGGATTCATAAAGATGATCTGATATTTACTATCCATGGTGGAATGCCGCTGAAAAAGTTTGGCTCCCAAGGACAACAAAAATCATTTCTCATTGCGTTAAAACTTGCTCAATATTCCTATTTACAGCAAAAAAAAGGATTTAAACCCTTACTTCTCCTGGATGACATCTTTGATAAACTGGACGATCGCCGTACGCATAAATTGATGCAGATGGTCTCTGATGATGATTTTGGTCAGATTTTTCTAACGGATACGGATTCAAAAAGAATTCAACGAATCTTTGACGAAATCAATCGCCCTGTTCGTATATTTGGAATCGAAGGAGGACAAGTGAATGTATAAGAAACAACCAACGAAAAAGAGCCTGGAATTTATTCGGTCAAGCGATGACATGACCATTAAGCAGGGGGTAGAGCGTCTCCTCGAAGCGTATAAACTACGCCGAAAATTTGATGAGACCTCAATCGCTTCGGTATGGCCTCAATTGATTGGAAAGGCAATTGCCAATCGCACGCAGCAGCTGTATGTGCGTGACAAAAAGTTGTTTGTACGCGTAGAGTCTGCCGTGATTAAAAATGAACTGGCATTAATGCGCCGTCAGATCCTCGGAAGGGTAAATGAGTATGTCGGACATGTCATTATCGAAGAGGTCGTGATTTTGTAGCCTGTATTCGTAGCTAAGTTTAGCCAACCTATTTCATCTCCCTGAAACCGCACGGACAAAGCTGCTTGCACGTTTTGAACACGTCGAATTCAAGCGGGGTGACTATCTCAATCTTTTATTTTTGATGTTCCTTTCATATAGAATTTTCAATAAATCAGTGATTGTCGTAAGTACCGTTTATCAAAATCAGATTATCAACAGATGGAAACGGAAGTAGTTTTATTGTATCTCCACTGACATGTCTCGTGTTTTGTGATCTGTGTAACGCTTGAACTTTTATCACAAGGCATTCAATACCAATAAAAGGAAAAGCATAGACTTGTTTTTATATCGTAAATCTAATGACATTTATTTCAGTTAGCATGATTGCCTATGCGATGCGAGTGAGCGCATAAAGCGTCTGAGGATTAGAAGTTTTGAACAGGAGTCTGTAGTTATTGACCATCAGGCAAGGATTTGAGCTCTTTGATACGGCAATAAAGCAGCGAGTGGGGCTTGGGGTATAGCTTTCAACATTGAGATGTGAATATAGGATGGTTATACACAATGAATTTTGGCTTAGCGATGCATTTAGCTCTGTTGTTAACATTTTTGTGTGGATAACCTCGTAGTTTTACACATTTTACCGTGATTTTTAATTTTGCTTTGTTGTGTTATTCACATTTTAATGTTGGTAAGTGCTGAGTTGTTCACATTCCCAAGTGATGGGTAGGTACAGGTATTCCACTTATTAACATTCTTTATGTTAATAAGTGGTTGTTTTTGTTGATAAGTCTAAAGCGAAATACCAAAGAGTCAATCTTATGCACAAAATACCAACAGTCCGTTAGGGTGGTATTTGTTGGGCGCATGTTTATTGGTCGACTGCCATACTGGAATTTGGAGGCTACTATAAGTATTGTTCCAGATCACCTTTGCCTTCACGGATAACATCAAAGGTTCCTTCTGTTAGATCTACTACCGTAGAAGCGACATTGTCTCCATAACCGCCATCGATAACAGCATCGACAAGATCCTGATATTTCTCATAGATCAATTCGGGGTCAGTCGAATATTCGATTATTTCATCTTCATCGTGAATGGAAGTTGTCACAATCGGATTGCCCAATTGTTTCACAATTTCCCGAACAATGTTATTGTCTGGCACGCGAATACCCACGGTCTTCTTTTTCGAACTTAATAGCTTGGGAACTTTTGTTGTTGCGTTAAAAATAAAGGTAAAGGGGCCCGGGAGCGCTTTCTTCAGGACACGGAATACGGTCGTATCGAATGACTTGGTGTACTGGGAAATATCGGTCAGGTCATAACAGATAAAGGATAGATTGGCTTTATCCGGTTTTAATCCTCTGATCTCACAGACACGTTCTATTGCTTTTTGTTGTGTAATATCACAGCCGATACCATAGACAGTATCGGTGGGGTAGATGATTACTCCGCCTCTTTTAAGGATGTCAACAGCCTGTGCAATGGCTTTTGGATTGGGATTGTCGTTATATATCTTGATAAGCATATTGCGTATAGTAATTTATTATGACCTATGAAAATCATAGCTTTTAATCTGCGAGCCCCTGAACGAGGTGCTTACCATCTCAAGGGGGCAAACTATTATTCAGATACGTATCTTTCTAAAAGAACAACAGCCAAAATATTTTGTTTTGGCTGTTGTTCTTTATATTAAAATTCTGCATTTTTCGGAGTACGGGGGAATGGTATTACATCGCGGATATTGGTCATTCCGGTAGTGAACAAGACCAAGCGCTCAAAACCTACACCAAATCCTGAATGTGGTACAGAACCAAAACGGCGGGTATCCAAGAACCATTCCATTTCTTCTGCTGGTATGCCTACTTCTGCCATACGCGCCAATAGGCGGTCTAGATTTTCCTCACGTTGTGAGCCGCCGACCATCTCACCAATGCCCGGGAAAAGAATATCCATCGCACGTACGGTATTACGCCCCTGCGCATCAGGCTCGTTCTGTTTCATGTAGAAAGACTTGATCTCTCTTGGGTAATCAGTCAGAATAACAGGCTTCTTGAAGTGTTTCTCGACCAAATAACGTTCGTGTTCAGATTGCAAGTCAGCTCCCCAATCGTCAATTAAATACTTAAATTGTTTCTTTTGGTTTGGCTTACTGCGTTTTAGTATTTCAACAGCGTCTGTATACGTTACACGCTCGAAATCATTTGCTAAGACGAAGTTTAACTTTTCAACCAAATTTAGTTCAGAACGTTCTGCTGCCGGTTTTGATTTTTCTTCTTCTAATAAACGGCTTTTCAAAAACTCGATTTCTTCAGGACAAGTTTCTAAAGCGTATTTTATCACGTATTTCAACAAGGCTTCGGCGAGGTCCATATTGTCTTCCAGTTCATAGAAAGCCATTTCCGGTTCAATCATCCAGAATTCAGCCAAGTGACGCGTTGTATTTGAGTTTTCAGCCCTAAATGTTGGTCCAAAAGTATAGATGTTTCCAAAGGCCATTGCGCCTAGTTCACCTTCTAATTGACCAGATACCGTCAGATTTGTCGATTTCCCAAAGAAATCCTCTTTAAAATCAATTTCTCCGTTTTCTTTACGCGGTGGATTTTTTAGATCTAAGGTAGTCACCTGAAACATTTCACCGGCACCTTCTGCATCAGAACCTGTGATAATCGGTGTGTGCATATACACAAAATCATTTTCCTGGAAAAATTTATGCACAGCGAATGCCAAGGCATTGCGTACTTTAAATACCGCATTGAATGTTCCTGTACGGAAACGTAAGTGCGCAATTTCACGTAGAAATTCCAAGCTGTGCTTCTTCGGTTGTAAGGGGTATTTTTCGGGATCTGAATCACCAATAATGCTTACCTCCGTAGCTTTAACTTCCACTTTTTGTCCCTTACCTAGCGATTCTATCAATTGACCTTTTACACGAACTGCTGCTCCGGTAGTGATACGCTTCAGGATATCTTCAGGTGTATTTTCAAAATCGACTACTGCTTGAATATTATTGATTGACGAACCGTCATTAATTGCTATAAATTGATTGTTACGGAAAGTTCTTACCCAACCTTTAACAACGACCTCTTTGCCAAATTCTGTGGCATTCAATAGTTCCTTTATTCTTGTGTGTTCCATTTTAATTTTTGGAGAATGACTTGTAAAAGATGCTTTGTTTAAAAAGCTATACAAAAATAAGCTATTCTGTTGGTTTATTGGGTATCAATGTTGATTTAATTCGCTGAATGAAGGATCAATAAGCTTTTAAAACTAAATTTTCCGGACGAATATTTGGATCAAAACCAATAGAAAGGGGCTGCATTTAGAACAAAAAAGCGGATCAACTCAGTTGATCCGCTTTTAAGCTTTATGATGATCGAAAGAATTATCCTTTCAATACTTTGGTTACTAATTCAGCAGCTTCTTTCAATAAGATTGCAGAATAAACTTGCAGACCTGACTCATCGATTAATTTTTTCGCTTCTTCGGCATTTGTACCTTGAAGACGTACGATGATAGGAACAGGAATATTACCAATTTCACTGTAAGCATCAATTACCCCTTGTGCAACACGGTCACAACGAACGATACCACCAAAGATATTGATCAAGATTGCTTTTACATTAGGGTCTTTCAAAATGATATTGAAACCAGCTTTTACCGTTTCAGCATTTGCCGTGCCACCAACATCTAAAAAGTTTGCAGGTTCACCACCAGCTAATTTGATGATGTCCATTGTTGCCATTGCAAGACCGGCACCGTTCACCATACAACCTACGTTACCATCTAGTTTAACATAGTTAAGGTTTGATTCGCCAGCTTCAACTTCTGTAGGATCTTCTTCGGTTACATCGCGCATAGCAGCGTAATCTGGATGACGGTATAAAGCGTTCTCATCAAGATTTACTTTAGCATCAACGGCTAAAATCTTGTCATCAGAAGTTTTTAATACTGGATTGATCTCGAACATGGAAGAATCCGTAGAATCATATGCTTTGTAAAGTGCAGCAACAAATTTTACCATTTCTTTGTGCGCAGCACCAGAAAGACCTAGATTGAAAGCAATTTTACGTGCTTGGAATCCTTGTAAACCTACTTTTGGATCGATTTCTTCTTTGAAAATCAAGTGTGGTGTTTTTTCTGCAACTTCTTCAATGTCCATACCACCTTCTGTAGAGTACATAACGATGTTACGTCCTGTAGCACGGTCCAATAAGACAGACATGTAGAATTCTTTTGTTTCGCTTTCACCTGGATAGTAAACGTCTTGAGCGATCAAAACTTTGTTTACTTTTTTACCTTCAGGTCCAGTTTGAGGCGTTACTAATTGCATACCAATGATGTCAGTTGCTCTTTGTTTGACTTCATCTAAGTTCTTAGCTAACTTGACACCACCACCTTTACCACGGCCACCAGCGTGAATTTGAGCTTTGACAACAACCCAGTCGGAATTGTAGTCTTCTTTCATTTTTTTAGCCGCTTCCACAGCTTGCTCTGGAGTATCTGCTACGATACCTTCCTGTACGCGCACACCAAAGCTCTTTAGTATTTGTTTTCCTTGATATTCGTGAATGTTCATTTGCAAAAATATTTGGCGTAAAAATATGTTTTTTTAAGGGATAAGACAAGGGATAAATTGCTCTTTTATCTATTTTTTGACATTTGTGAAAAATAAAATGGCTGAAATAGAGAAATAACTGCTTATTTATTCAAAGGCATGATATCGTAAATTTATTTATCTTTGCCCTATGATGTTACAAGCCAAAGGAATTCACAAAGCTTATGGGGCATTGCCCATCTTGAAAGGCGTTGACATAAGCGTGGAAAAAGGTGAAATCGTGAGTATTGTTGGAGCTTCAGGAGCAGGTAAGAGTACACTTTTACATATTATCGGAACATTGGACAAACCTGATCAAGGTTCCATATTTATTAATGGTGTTGATATCCATAAACTGAATGCCAAAAAGCTGAGTGCATTTCGTAATGAACATATCGGTTTTGTTTTTCAGTTCCATCACTTGTTGCCTGAATTTACGGCATTGGAAAACGTATGCATCCCTGCATTTATCCATGGGCAGGGGCGGGCCGAAGCGGAGAAGAAAGCAAAGGAATTATTGGAATTACTTGGAGTTTCTCATCGCATTGACCATAAGCCTGCTGAGATGTCCGGGGGGGAACAACAACGTGTGTCTGTCGCCCGAGCCCTAATGAATGATCCTTCTATCATTTTGGCAGATGAGCCATCCGGTAACTTAGATTCAGAAAATGCAGCAGCCTTACATCAGCTGTTTTTTGACCTTAGAACTAAATTTCAACAAACATTTATCATTGTAACCCATAATGAAGAATTGGCCCGCATTTCAGACCGGACAATTCATATGCGGGATGGGTTGGTAGTATAATTATTTTGATGAAGAAAATATTAATAACTTTCGGAACCAGACCACTGGCGATGCGTATTGCCAAAAAGCTTGCAGGAAAATTTGAAGTTTTGTACGCGAGCTCGGAAGAGATTCCGGAATTACTCCTAAAATCGAGGAATTATATGTCAATTCCCAAAGGATTGCTACCTACCTTTGCACACGAGGTACTCAAATTGAGCCTAGACCAGCAAGTGGATTATGTGCTGCCTTTAGGTGGTTTCGAGCTTGAACCATTGGCCGAAGCCAAAGTGTTATTTGACGAGTATCAGATCGCTGTGCTTGTTCCGGATAAAGATATTCTTGATACTTTTCCTATCATTGAAAATCCTCCTGTTGACCTCCCTTATGTTTTGCTTTCCAAAGGCGATAATTTATTGGGAGATGATGTGGCTGAAAATACCCTGGATGGGCTATTGGTCAGATCGGATTCTGAGGAAGATTTTGCACTAATCTGCGTATCGAAATAAAGCAATTGTATTATTGTTCGCCTCATGCTGAACCTGACTTGTGCGACGTTTTTTTAATTTAAAGGTTTATTAGTGATGCTGTTTCCAGAAGAAAAGAAAGTCTATGTTTTTGAATTGGATGATGTTATTTTTCCAAAAAAAGATTACTTGCTCCAAGTTTACTATCTGTTTGCTAATTTTATTGAATTCACGGAGACATTTCCTTCCCAGGGCGATCTAGTTAATTTCATGAAAAACCATTTGGAAAACCAAGGGGAAGAATCCTTATTTGAACATGCGCAAGCAACATTTGGATTCGACATGAAGTATAAGGAAAATTTTGAACGATTGCATGTAAATGCCGTATTACCGTTAAAGCTGCATCTTTTTGATCATATCACCACATTATTTTCTCAATTGAGTGCTGCTGGTAAAATAATATGTATTCTGACGAAGGGAAATCCACTGGAACAACTGAACAAAGTGAGATTTGTGGATTGGGGAGTGTTCAGCGATCGGATAAAAATTTATTTTGAGGATGAGCTTGTATTTCGAAAGATAGATCCCATGTCATTCTTAGCCCAGGAATTTGCGGTAAATAGTTCCGCAATTCAATTTGTGGACTAAGTTTGTAGTGATTATCTTTGTATTATCTACCAACAAAGTTTTGAAGATAGAAGAATATTGAAAAACATTGTTGAAAAAAAATTATGATTAGGGATATAAAAGCCCTATTTTTATATAAAGCCCTTGGATTTATGAATAAAGTGAACAAGCCTGCCACGATTAAGGAAATTGCCAAGAAGCTGAAAATCAGTCCTTCCACGGTTTCGAGAGCATTGAATGATCATCCAAGTATTGGATTGGTAACGACAATGCGTGTCAAAAAAATGGCCGAAGAATTGAACTATGAACCCAATCAGACAGCTATTTTCTTTAAACAACGCAAGACATTTACCATCGCTGTTATCCTGCCTAGTTTATCGGAACCATTTTTTTCCTTCGCGATCAGCGAAATAGAAAATGTTGCTTCGGCTCAACGGTATACTGTTCTGATGGGGCAATCATTGGATGATCCAGATCGGGAAGAACAGATTTTAAAAACATTTAAAAATCATCGCGTAGATGGTATATTAATGTCGATCGGGAAGAAGACGACAAATTTGGAATTTATCGAAAAACTGGAGTCATCTGGAATACCGGTTGTCTTTTTTGATTGTGTTCCTAGTTTGCCAAATATCAATAAAGTTCAAAGTGATCTGTCGACCGGCATGAATGAGGCTGTAGATGCGTTTGTGGCACGCGGGCACAAAGTAATTGCTTTAGTTAATGGACCGAAGACATTACCTGCCAGTGAGGACCGAAAAGTAGCGTATTTGTCTGCAATGAAGCGAAATGGAATGGATATTCTGGAAAAGAATATTATCGAAACAGACCTGAGCACAGAGGGGAATGAAAAAGCCATGGATTGTATATTTGCGATGCCTGAACGGCCTTCGGCGATTATTTCTTTCAATGACTTTGTTACACTGGATCTGATGAAAGCAGCGCGCAATAAGGGATTGGTCCTAAATCAAGATATCTTTTTCATTAGTTATGCCAATTATCCACTGTGGCAGTATATGGAAAACCCACCAATGGGACGTATTGAACAGTTTCCGGGTATGCAGGCACGTAAGGCGGCGGAAATTCTATTTGAGCGAATTGAGAATTCAGATGTGGCAGATCAGCAAATTGTTTTTAAGTCGAGATTGGTGATGTAGTTTTTTCTGAAATGAACAATATAAAAAAGAGGGGAAAATNNATTTTCCCCTCTTTTTTATATTATATGCGACTATAGATGGATCACTTCACCGTATGCATCGGCACATGCTTCCATAATAGCTTCACTCATTGTTGGGTGCGGATGGATTGTTTTGATCATTTCATGTCCTGTTGTTTCCAATTTACGGGCAACAACAACTTCTGCGATCATTTCAGTAACATTAGATCCGATCAGGTGTGCACCTAGGAATTCACCGTATTTTGCATCAAAGATAACTTTGACGAAACCGTCTTTTGCGCCAGCTGCAGAAGCTTTTCCTGAAGCTGAGAATGGGAATTTACCTACTTTAACTTCATAGCCAGCTTCTTTTGCGGCTTTTTCAGTATAACCAACCGAAGCAATCTCTGGAGAACAATAAGTACATCCCGGGATATTGTTATAATCAATAGGTTCTACATGAAGACCTTTGATTTTTTCGACACAGGTAATACCCTCTGCTGAAGCAACGTGAGCTAAGGCCTGGCCTTTAACGATATCACCGATAGCGTATACACCTTCAATATTTGTTTTGTAGAAATCGTCTACTACAACACGGCCACGATCAGTTTTTACACCAACCTCTTCTAAACCGATGTTTTCGATATTAGGAGCAATACCTACCGCAGATAGTACAACTTCCGCTTCGATGACTTCAATACCTTTTTCCGTTTTAATGGAAACTTTGCTCAATTCGCCGGATGTGTCAACGGATTGCACCTCTGATTTAGTAAGGATATTAATGCCTTGTTTCTTTAAGCTTTTTTCTAATTGTTTTGAGATTTCTTCATCTTCAACTGGAACGATTCTATCCATAAATTCAACGATAGTCACTTTTGTTCCAATTGCATTATAGAAATAAGCAAATTCAACACCGATAGCACCAGAACCAACAACCACTAAAGATTTTGGTTGTTTAGGTAATGTCATTGCCTGGCGGTAGCCAACGATCTTTTTACCATCTTGTGGCAAGTTAGGTAGTTCACGTGAACGTGCTCCTGTGGCCAGGATGGTGTGTTTTGCTGCATATTCTTTTGTCGAACCGTCTGCGCCTTTTACGTCGATCTTACCGCCTTTTTTAATTTTCGCAGTTCCGTTGATGACATCAATTTTATTCTTTTTCATCAAGAACTGAATACCTTTACTCATTCCTTCAGCTACTCCGCGGCTTCTTTTGACGATAGCTTCGAAATCAGCCTCACCACCTTGAACATTGATGCCGTAATCTGCGGCATGGTTTAAATATTCAAATACTTGAGCACTTTTCAATAATGCTTTTGTAGGGATACAGCCCCAGTTTAGACAAATTCCGCCTAATGATTCGCGTTCAATAATCGCTGTTTTGAACCCTAACTGAGCGGCTCTAATGGCAGCAACATACCCGCCTGGACCACTACCGATTACAATGATGTCGTAATTCATATAAATAAATATTCTGTAGTTGAGTGTTATAGCTTCAAATACCAAGGTACTGAACCTTATATTCATTCAAAAGTACATATTTTTTCTGATGAATATGAACTATTTATTGTAAAATTGGCGGTTTTTGATAAAACAATGTCATTGTGTACAGCCTAATGTCACGTGTCGGTAAAAGGACGAAAAATAATGGAGTAACCGTGTTTAGAGTGTTATTTTTGATGTTCACAATACACAGTTTATCATTATGTTAAGAATATTTAGACAAATTGCGCTGTGGGAGGCTGTTTCCACGATCTGCTTGTTTTTTATTGCAATGCCCCTGAAATATTTTGCCGGAATACCCGAGGCAGTGAAGATTGCTGGATCCATTCATGGCTTTTTTGTCGTTATATTTGTCGTGATGCTCATCATGTCTACCATCGAATATAAATGGCCCATTCTGAAAGCGATTAAGTACTTTTTGGCCTCCTTGGTTCCCATCCTTGGATTTTGGGTAGAATTGGATTTAAAGAAGGAAATCGAAGGAAAAAGACAGAAATCTTAATCATTTGGGTTTGAGATATTAATATCTTAAAAACCGTTAAGCTTAGGGCTAGGTTTAAGTTAAGCATACAGCAATAGTGTCCGATAATTTGTGCGCATAAATTTGCGGGTAGCGGTTTACAAAAAATATGCTTCAATACAATAGGAACAGGCGAGATGGTTAATCATCTCTTCCTGTTTTCTCGATTCCCATGTAAGCGTAGGTAATGCTATCTTTTCCATGTGGGACGGGGTTTCCATCCTCATCTAAATTGACAAATACCAGTTTGTCGATGGATAGGATTGTTTTCTTTGAGATTTTATTTCGGACTTCACAACGCATTGTCAATGATGTTCTTCCAAAATTAGTCGCCTCTATACCTAACTCTAAAATATCTCCCTGTTTGGCAGAATTTACAAAATTGATTTCAGATATAAATTTGGTAACGACCTTTGGATTGCCCAATTGTACAATCGCATAAATGACAGCTTCTTCATCTATCCAACGCAAAAGTGTTCCGCCGAATAATGTTCCGTTCGGATTAAGATCTTCGGGTTTGACCCATTTTCTTGTGTAAAAATTCATTTTATATAGGTAGTTATGACAAAGGGGAAAAGTTTCCTTTTCCCCTTTGGTTTATGCTATTAACGCTTAAGCGTGTATTGCTCTATTTGCGGTTGCTGCTAATGCAGCTTCTTTAAGAGCTTCGGTGTAGGTTGGGTGAGCATGACAGATCCGTGCGATATCTTCTGCAGAAGCACGGTATTCCATGGCTACTGTAGCTTCGCCGATCATGTCTGCTGCACGTGGACCGATCATATGTACGCCTAATACTTCGTCTGTTGTTGCATCAGCCAATACTTTGACAAAACCATCTGTATCACCTGAGGCTTTTGCACGGCCAGAAGCTTTGAAGGAGAAAGACCCAGCTTTATATTTCACGCCGGCTTCTTTCAGTTGTTCTTCCGTTTTTCCAACTGAAGCCACTTCAGGCCAGGTGTACACAACACCGGGAATTAAATTGTAATCGATGTGTGGTTTTTGTCCCGCAATATATTCAGCGACATATACCCCCTCATCTTCGGCTTTGTGTGCCAACATAGCGCCAGTGATCACATCGCCAATCGCAAATACACCTTGTACAGAAGTCTCTAAGTGAGCGTTCACAGGGATTTTCTTGCCTCTTTCTTCCAATGTAATGCCGATATTTTCTAAGCCTAGACCTTCAGAATAAGCGGTACGTCCAACTGCAACAATACAATAATCGCCATCCAATGTGATTTCTTGTCCTTTTGGATCTTCAGCTGTTACTTTTACGGTTTTCCCTTTTGCTGTTGCCCCTGTGACTTTGTGACCCAAGTAGAATTCCATGCCTAATGATTTTTTCAAAACACGTTGCAATTCTTTACCTAAGCCACCATCCATTGTACCAATGATGGACTTCGCAAATTCAACGACAGAAACTTTTGAACCTAAACGGGCATATACCGAACCTAATTCTAAACCAATGACACCACCACCGATGACAATAAGATGTTTAGGGATCTCTTTTAGGTTAAGCGCTTCCGTGGAAGTGATAATTCTTTTTTTGTCAACCGGCAAGAACGGTAGAGAAGTCGGTTTTGAACCTGTGGCAATAATTACATTTTTTGCTGTAACTTGTTCCGTAGAACCATCTGCTTTTGTTATTTTAATGGTGTTTTTGTCCACAAATGAACCCACACCCTGGAAACTGTCAATTTTATTTTTCTTGAATAAGAAAGTGATACCGGCAGTATTTTGAGCAATGACATCGTCTTTACGAGCAATCATCTTTGCCATATCCACCTTTAGGTCTTTTAAACTGATGCCAAATGCGTCAAAATTATGGGCAGCATTGTGGTAATGCTCCGATGAATCTAAAAGCGCTTTTGAAGGAATACATCCAACGTTAAGACAAGTACCACCAAATGTGCTATATTTTTCAATAACAGCTGTTTTTAATCCTAATTGGGCACAACGGATAGCTCCTACATATCCGCCTGGACCGCTTCCGATTACAATTACGTCGTATTGCATTGATTACGTTTTAATTTTTAGTAGTACAAATTTAATGATTATTAATGGGATAGGAAATCAAAACTTACGATTTGTAGGCGAATAGACTTACTTTACATTTTTTTGATAAATGGATAGGCGTGTGCAACCCAAAAAATAATCTTATTTCGTTAAATCTGTATGCGATAAAAGTTATTTTGTAAACAAGCTGCTCATTAAATAGGAGCAGGCATCGGCGTGGTGCGAGGTTGTAGATGATGATTCAACTGAATCAGCGAAAAGGATCAAGGGGCAGTAACTTGTGATCATTGTTAACGAAAAATAATACCTTAACAAAAAAAGGATACCTATATCTAGATACCCTTTTTTGTTTTTATATTATTCTGCAACGATTTTTCCTTGCATTACTCCGTAGTGACCAGGGAAACTACAGATGAAAGGATAGACTCCTTTTTCAAGTGTAAATGTAATTTTATCTGTTTCACCCGGACCTAATAATTTCGTGTGGGAAACGATGGAAGACAATGCTGATTTTGGAATATACTCATCAGCTGCGGCTGCTGCCGCCTCAGCTCCGAAAGTTGGAAGATCTACACCCGGTTTAAGGATGACAACATTATGTCCCATAGATTCTTTTGGCATGGTACCTGCATTTTTGAAAGATAATTCTACAGGTTCACCAGCTTTCACACGGAATAAATCCTTGTCAAATTTCATCTGATCATTACCTTCTAAAGATAAGCTGTTGGAAATAGCTACGTTTTCAATTCCAGGTACTGTTTCTGTTGCTTGGTTTTCTGTTGAAGTTGTCGATTCTGTACTAGCTGATTTGCCAGACTTCTCACTGTTTCCGCCACAAGATGCAATTGACAAGGCAACTGCAACTGCTGGTATCATAAAAAGTTTTTTCATTATTATGTTTTGTTAATTCTTTAAAATTAATGATTTCATCGGTAAATCGAAACAATCATTTCAATTTTGACAATAAAGCTTCAATTGTTTTGTATAAATTGATAGGATCAAATGGTTTTCCAACCACTTCATTGGCTCCTGCATCCAAAGCTTCTTGCTGTTCTGCTTTTAAAACTGAAGCAGAAATGGAGATAATGGGCATATTCGCAATGGCAGGATTCCTATGGCGACGTATTTCTTTGATCGCTTCAAAACCACTCATGAGTGGCATGTGTGCGTCCATAAATACCAGGTCTATTTTTTTTCTGTTTATTTCCTCGAGGGCAAGCTGTCCATTTGTCGCCAAGGTGATCTCGCAATTCCAGCTCTTGAGGATATTTGCTAACATAAAGCTATTTAATTCATTGTCTTCGGCAATCAGGATCATCGGTGAATTAAATTTTGGTAACTCGGTATAAAGCACTTGTGTTTCTTTTTCTTTAGGTTTATCTTCTATTTTGTCAAAATCGCATTCAAAAGAAAATGTGCTTCCTTTGCCATATTCACTTGATGCGAAAACCTTTCCATTGAGAAGGGCAGCGATACGTTTTACAATTGCTAAGCCCAAGCCCGTTCCACCAAATTTTTTTGTAATGCTGTCTTCTCCTTGCTCAAATGCGATGAATATTTTTTCCAATGCATCTTCTGCGATACCGATACCAGTGTCGATGACCTGAAACTGTAAACCAATTTGCTGATTACTCTCCGTTAGAAGCTGGATTTTTAAAATGACCGAGCCTGCAGAGGTAAATTTGAAACTATTGGAGATGAAGTTCGTTAGAATCTGTTTTAAGCGAAGCGGATCCGTTAAAAAATAACTGTTTATCCGCTCGTCCACCTCGATATTAAAATTCAAACCTTTATAGTTCGCCTTATCGATAAACAGATTGTTCAAATCATCGGTAATATCATGCACCGAAGTGGATTCCATATTCAGCTTCATCATGCCCGAATCGACTTTGGAGAGGTCTAAAATGTCATTAATGATCGTAAGTAAGTTTTGAGAGGCCGAATCGAGTTTATAGATCCAGTTTTCCTGTTCAACGGTAAGCTGTGAATTTTTTAGCATTTGGGTGATTCCCATAATGCCGTTGATAGGCGTCCGAATCTCGTGACTCATATTGGCTAAGAACGTTTCTTTTGACTTTCTGGCGAGTTCAGCTTCTTCTTTTGCTTTAAGAATAGCTTGTTTAGACTCCTCCAATGCAATGTTTTTTTCTTTAATTTCCTGTTGTATCAACAGTTGCTGAACAAAAGATTTGACTTTTGCGATGGTAGCTTCTGGATTGAGCGGTTTATATAGATAGTCTACAGCGCCACTGTTAAGTCCCTGAATGAGGTACTTGTCCTCCTTGGAAATAGCAGTTACCATGATCGGGATGATGTGATTCGTCTTTGGGTTTTTCTTCAGGAAGGTGACGAATTCGAATCCATTGATTTCGGGCATCTGTACATCAACCAGAGCGAGATCAATTTCTTCTTTCCAACAGATTTTTAACGCTTCATTGGGATCTGTACTACTAATTATATTTACATATTCGATATCCTCCAGCAATGCTGTGAGACTGATAATATTCTCAATTTTATCATCGACGATCAATATATTAATCTTCTTCATTATATCAAATCAAAAATACAACTTTAGGTTAATTGCATAATGTAATCTTTTATTTCGGCTATACTCAAGATCTTATCTTGCGCATTAAGGTCTATTGCAGCCTGAGGCATTATCGGAACTTCTGCCTCAAGCGGGTTCTGCACATAGGTTTTTCCGCCGTACTTTTTTATCATTAACAATCCTTGTGCGCCATCTTGGTTGGCCCCGGAAAACAAAATTGCAGTACAATTTTGTTTATAGATTTCGGCAGCCGACTCAAAGGTCACATCTATAGATGGTCTTGAATATTGAACCGGTTCTGAGATATCCAATGAAAAGCTATAATCTGGCTCAATAAGTAAATGATAGCCTGCGGGAGCAAAATAGATTGTTCCGTCCGCGATACTCTCTTTATCGTCAGCAGTTTTTATTTTTTGTAATAGGGCTTTCGAAAGGGTATCTTCTATACTTGATGCGTATTTGGGATTGCGGTGAACAACGACGATGATGGGTATCTGAACCGGACGTTCCAATGCCTTCAGGATGTTTAAAATAACACTAAACCCGCCAGCGGAACCCGCTAATAAAAGAATTTTACGTTCCATCTTGACCTAACCGATTTTTTGATAAATGTTGTGTTTTTTATTTACAACCTTGAATTTTGCTGCATTTTTATAGTTAATTAATGATTCTTTTGAACCTAGACATAAAAAGCCAAGGTGGCAAAGTGAATTATAAAATAAATCCAATACCATTTCCTGGAGGTTTGTGTCAAAATAAATCAATACATTACGGCATGTGATCAATTGAAATTCATTAAATTCCCGGTCGGACACCAAGCTGTGCTGCGAAAAAAGCACATTTTTTTTTAGGCTATTATTTATCGTGGCCGCATTGTACATAGCTGTATAATATTCGGATAAAGAACTTTTGGGATCCGTTTTAATAAAGTTTTCAGAATATTCCTTCACTTTTGCCAACGAATAAATGCCTCGTTTGGCTTTCTCCAACACTTTATTATTAATGTCAGTTCCATAGATAAAGGAACGTTGATAAAGCGCTGCTTCTTGTAGTAAAATGGCCAAAGAGTAGACTTCTTCACCCGTGGAACAACCGGCACTCCACAGCTTAATATGGGGGTAAGTGGCCAGATAAGGAAATACATCGTTTTTTAATGCTTTGTAAAATTCCGGATCTCTGAACATTTCAGTCACATTGACTGTAATTTCCTGTAAAAAATGAGTGTTAAATCCTGGCTGGTTAATTAGTTTGGATTTTAATTCGACCAGGTCCAGTTTGTTTAGCTCCATAATTCTGGTGACACGCCGCTTGAGGGATGCTCTCGTATATCCGGACACATCATAACCGTGAAGATTTTTGACAATATCAATAATTTCCTCCAACTCTTCAAAAGTGATCATTACCGCTACTTTAGTAGTTAACTCAACCATACACGCATTAAGGATATCAATTTATCCACATCAACGGGTTTGCTAATATAATCGTTTGCTCCTACAGCAATTGTCTTTTCTCGGTCACCTTTCATTGCCTTTGCTGTCACGGCGATAATAGGGAGATTTGAAAATTTCTTGTTTGACCTTATTTTTTCGATCGCTTCATATCCGTCCATGACAGGCATCATAATGTCCATTAAAACAAGATCAATATCCTCGTTGCGTGCTAGAATATCCAGTGCTTCCTGACCATTATTTGCAATCTCGATTTTCATATCATAGCTTTCGAATGCTGTACTTAGTGCAAAAATATTGCGCATATCATCGTCTGCCAGCAAGATGGTCTTAGCAGCCAAATTATTTTCCACGAGCACCGAAGCACTATTGTTAAATGCGAGGTATTCCGTTTTGCTGCTCCGGATTTTATTTAAGAATAAATTGACTTCATCGATCAATCTATTATTGGATTTGGCTGATTTTAATACCATGGCTTGACTATGGTGCAAGATCTCGGATGTTTGTTCAGGACTTAGCTCCATAGCAGTGTTGATAATAATCGGTAAATCTTTAAACTGGCTGTTTGATTTGATCTCATTGAGCAGTTCAATACCAGATTTATCCGGTAAATTTAGATCCATAATGATGCAGTCAAATACTTTTTCCTGGTCCAGCAGATCGAGCGCCTGTTGCGCGTTGAAGGCCTGAAATATCTGAATATTTTGTTCTTCGAGAGATTGCTTGATAAAATCACTTTGAATTTCCTGATCTTCCACCAATAGAATTTTCTGAATAGGATGGCTTGTTGACGCTTTAATTTTTAGAAAAGTCTCCGCTAGTGATTTTTCAGAAACTGGTTTGGACATAAATCCGATAGCACCCGCAGATATCGGTTCATCATGCAGGAAAGTTCCCGCTGACATCATGTGTACAGGGATATTCTTCGTTGAATCTGTTTTTTTGAGATTACGTAGCACTTCCCAACCGTCCATTTTTGGCAGCATGATATCTAGTATGATGGCAGCAGGGATTAAGTTCTGCGCTTTATGAAGGCCATCTTGTCCGTCATAGCTGATATAGGCATCATAACCATTTTGGATCGCATAATCTTTTAGTATATCTGCAAAAATAAAGTCGTCTTCGATGATCAGTAATTTATTGTTTCTGTTACTATTCTCAATAGGACGATTTTTTTCGAGGGTTATATTTTCTAATTGTGGATAGGATGGTACGCTATTTTGATCAATAACCGGTATTTCCGGAATGTTTTCAATTGCAGCTTCTTTCTCCAGTGGTACACTGAAAATAAAGGTACTGCCATCACCAACTTTGCTGTTTAGGGTAATTCTTCCCTTCAATAGGCTTGCAATCTCACGACATATGGACAGGCCTAGTCCTGTGCCACCATATTTGCGGCTTGTGGATCCGTCCTCCTGTTTAAATGCATCAAAGATGAGCTCTTGCTTTTCCGGAGCGATACCGATACCGTTATCCTTAACCGTAAAATAGATGTTCTCATTTTCTATATTGATCTTGAGTGATACTGTGCCATTTTCACCCGTAAATTTAAACGCATTCGACAACAAATTTTTTAGCACCTGTTGTAAGCGATGTTCATCACCAATAAATTCTTGTGGTGTATCGCTATCAATTTCAACGTTAAATTTGATCATCTTGGATTCTGCGGTATCATGGAAGAAATCTTTTATGTAATTGACCAGGTCGCTTGTATTGATACGTTCCTTTTGGACTTCCACTTTTCCAGATTCTATTTTTGCCAAATCCAATAACTCATTGATCAAGTGGAGTAAATCCGTACCTGCACTGTGGATCACTGAAGCATATTTTATCTGATCGTCATTCAGATTTTTCTTTTTGTTGTCCTGCAGCAATTTGGCAAGTATAAGAATACTATTCAGCGGAGTCCGTAGCTCATGACTCATATTCGCCATGAATTCGGATTTGTACTTACTTGATAATTCGACTTCTTCAATTTTTTGTGCAATGGCCTGTCTTGCTTTTTCCAGATCTTCATTTTGGGTGAAGAGTAATTTCGCCTTCTCATCGAGCTCATTGTTTGTTTGTATAAGTTCCTCCTGTTGTACACGGAGCTCTTCTTCGGAAGCTTCCAGTAAATGAGTCTTATGGACTAATTCCTCGTTTGTAGTTCTCAATTCTTCCTGTTGAGCTTCAAGTTCTTCCGTTTGCTGTTGAAGTTCTTCATAGAGATCGGCAAGTTTGCCATGGGTCTGCGCAACTTTGAGGATAATCGCGATGTTGCCTTTTACTTTATCAAGGAAATTGAATCGTAACCGTTCCTCTTTTTCTGATACGATCGGGCAACAGATTTCCATCAGACCAACACAGTGATTTTCATAGGTGAATGGAATAATGTAGATTTCTGTTTCTATTCTATTGGATAAAGAAGTTTCTAAAACGAGATGATTATGGTCGATATCCTTGATTTTAACTACGTTATGTTTGTTTGTTACTTCCCCCAGAATACCGTCATCTTCTTTAAAACTTTTTTTAATCTCCTGTTTCGTGGCGATTCCTATTTTATGACATAATTGATATTCCCGGTAATTATCATCAAAAATATAGACTGTCCCTCCCAGGGCTTTCGTTGTACTGGTAATCGCATTTAGGCTGATCTCGGCTATTTTTTTATCATTGTAATCACCCCTTAGCTGTTCATCTATATGGTTGATAGCATTCAAGATCCAGTTATCATTGTTGGTTTGATTCTGTAAATGTTGAAGACGACTATTGGATTCTCTTTGTCCTTTGACAGTGGCTCTCAAAACTTTTGAAATACCGGAAAATTTTGCTAGAATATAGAAAAAACCGCTTAAGCCGATTGCAATGAAAAGATAGGTAATGTTCTGCGCCAATTGAAGACTGTTTCTAGATTTTTCCAGCCGACTTGCCCTTTGATCAAGCAGATCTCCGGATAGTATATCTATCTGATTTAAGATCGCTGTTTTCTGTTCATGGATATAGGCTGGCAGCGAACCATTGTTCAGTTTGGCATAGGTTATATCTTTTTCGAAATCATAGAAAAGTGCAATTTCTTTACGAAGTGTTTCAATGGCTAATGGGGAGACCGGATAGAGCTCATCTGCTCGAACAATAGATCGCAATAATTCATCTATGTGCTTTCGTTCGTTTCGATAAGGAATAAATAAGTCCGGATCTTCCTTTATGAAGTAATGAAGTTTAACATCGTTCACTTCATCAATGTTTGATCGGACTTCATTGATCACATTAAATTTATTTTCAGCGATCCGGACAATATTACGCTCATTATCGACGATATGATGCAGAGAAATAAAAAAGTATAGGGCGGAAATAAAGATAAGCGAAAAAGAAATTATCACTCCTATGGTAATTTGCTTTCTATAGTTTTTTTGCTCCATGCGAGAATGAGTTTAATGAATTTTGATCGCCCAACTATCGTTCATTTTTCTGTCGGTAGTTTCCTGATGTTACCTGGGGAAAAAAAGATATATGTAAAATAACAAAAAAACTTGCTATTCCTAAAATAGTCAAAAAAGCAAATAAATACAATATTGTGCATAAAGGAATAAAAAGTCCTAATAAAACAAAACCCTGATGATGGGCACCAGGGTTTGTTACTAACCAATTATAAACCTAAATTATGAAAAGACTTTTTAAGGGCGACTAAACTTAATTAGTTGCCGTATTTTTTGCCATGAAAAACTAAATTGATTGTTTTTTTAATCTTATGCTGCTTTAAACAAAATTGTTTGTTTGAACAGTATTGTTAGTGTTTTCATAGCCAGATAACCTTTAATTATCTTCTACAAAGATACGCTAAATATCGGGTTCCATCCAAATGTTTTTTATAATAAGTTGCTGATACAACTATGTTGTGACATATAAATGATATTTTGGCTTATTTGAATAATTTTATGGCGTAAACTGAGAAAAAAGGGGCGGTGGAGGGGAATCGTATATTTAGCGGAAATGCTTTATTTTTACAAAAATATATTTCAATGGTATTGACTGAATTTAAAACAATAAAAGGATTTGTATTGGATGTGGATGGGGTATTGACAGATGGAACTGTACAGGTGAATGAAGCTGGGGAGCAGCTGCGGACTTTTAATATAAAAGATGGATATGCCATACAATTGGCCATTAAAAAAGGTTATCCGATCTTTATCATCACTGGCGGGGCTTCCATAGGGGTGGAGCGCCGTTTACAGGGATTGGGCGTGAAAGAAATTCACTCGCGTGTCGTAGATAAGCTTTCGAAATTGCAAGCGTTAGCTAAAGATTATCATCTGGGACTTGATCAATTGATGTATATTGGTGATGATATCCCTGATTTTAGTTGCATGCGATCTGTTGGTTTGGCCGTGTCGCCGGCAGATGCCGTGGAAGAGATCAAGAAGATATCACATTATATCTCGGCTTTCAATGGGGGAAAAGGGGTTGTACGGGAACTGATTGAAAAGGTACTTAAAATGCAGGGAAATTGGTATGAGGACGAAACGATAAAAAGTATTTGACGATGTTAGAAAATTTAAAGAACAAAACAGTTATCCTGGGGTCCCAGTCTCCGAGACGCAAGCAGCTCTTATCGGGATTGGGCATTACCTTTGAAGTAGAGGTGCGGGAGACGGATGAATATGTTGATCCGAGTCTTTCTGCCAGTGAAGCTGTTCGTCAGATTGCACTGCAAAAAGTACAGGCTTTTGCAGATAAAACAGATGGCTTGGTGATCTGTGCTGACACCGTTGTTGTGTCGGCCGTAGGTGAGATTTTAGGTAAACCGAAGAATGCAGCGGAAGCTAAGCAGACTTTGGCAGACCTATCCGGAAATAAACATGTGGTCATTACCGCGGTAGCAATACGTTGGCAAGGTGTCGTGCAATCCTTTGTCGAAACGACAACAGTGCATTTCCACGTATTGGATCGAGAAGAAATTGATTATTATGTTACTCATTTTTCACCGCTTGATAAAGCTGGATCTTACGGTATTCAAGAATGGATCGGTTTAATTGCTATCGAGAAGATCGAAGGTGAATATAATAATGTCGTGGGACTTCCGACGGCGCGATTATATCAAGAATTGAAGAAGTTAACATAAAAAAAGCGGCAGAGCCGCTTTTTTTATGTTAAAATGATTCTATTTTATGAAATATCGAACGCCTGTATAAAACATGCGCCCTGTTAAAGGTCCCCATAACATGGAGGTATCAAAATAGTTTCCGAAAGGTTGGTCCGCCGCAAGGATGGGTGTTTTCTGGAAATAATTGGACAGGTTTTCACCACCGACATATACGGTAAAGTTTTTATCTTTTCCAAAAGTTTTGCTGATCTGTGCGTTCATCGTTGCGTACGTTTTTGATTCGGTCGGCATCTGGTATTCAACTGGATTATCCATGGTTGAAGGGATGCGTTTCGGTCCGACCACATTCAAGGTATAATCTAAGCTCCATCCGGAATGATGATTATAGGCTAAATTGACGAAACCACGGTGTTTTGCCAACAATGGTTTTGTTTTTCTTCCGCTCTGAAAGTCGGTCTGGACATCCAATAGACGGTAAGCCAATCGTGTTTCAAAATGTGGCGCTGGCATAAACCGAAATTCTGTCTGTAAACTATTTGAGAATGATTTTCCGGTTAAGTTGTAAAAACTGATTTCTCTTGGATTTTCGTAGTCGACCACCACCTGATTGGAAAAGCTGTTATGAAAGAATTCAATGGAGGCGGAGGCTTCCCTTCCAAAGATGCGCATATTTTGGTCTACCGCGATCCCTGTATTCCAAGATACCTCTGGTTGCAAACCATAAGCTTTATTGTAGATATCCTGAGATTGAATGATCAATCTCCTGCTGCTTGCTAACACCGCCGTGTTTTCAGCAAAAATATTGGCGGTGCGTTGACCTCTACCTGAACTTGCGCGGAATGTCGTTCCGGCAATAGGAGCATAGCGTACATTCAACCGCGGCGTAGTGAACCAGCCATATAATGAATTATAGTCCTGGCGCAGTCCGACTACCGCATCAAATTTTTCGGATGGACTGAAGGTATATTCTGCAAATGCACCTGAAACGACTTCTTTCCGTTTGAAATTTTGATTGGTTAAATACCATTCATCGTAGTTATCGTAATTGATGGAGGCGCCCACACGATATTTATGGGCTACGGTACCTATAATATCCTGAAATAATAGGTTGGCATAACCATTTTGCTGTTCGGAGTTGTAATTTTTTAACCCGAAATAACTTTTTTGATTATAATTGGAACCAGCCAATTGAAGGCCAATGCTTCGGTGTTTGTTTTCTGGAAATACATAGCCTATTTTGGCAAAACCTTCAACCCGTTCAATATCGAAACCAAGTCCATAACGATTCGTCGTGCCCTTATCTGTTTTTTTGTCAAAATCTATTTGCCCGCCAGTACGATCGTCATTTAAATACTTGACGCCGAACTGAACCATCAGACCTTTGCCATTCTCATACAACCAACGGTTTACTCCGGAGAAAAGATTGCCAACGGGCACATCCCTAAATCCATTGTGGCTAAAGTTCATGGACTTATTATACATAAAGTTGTCGTGTAATAACACCGATGTAGACCAATGTTGACCTATTTTTTGAGATAGATTTAAATTCACATCGGTACGTCCCATGTTATTTGCATAGGCATTAAAAAATAGCTTTTCAGAATTTTGTGGCTTTTTCAGCTCGACATTGATCTGACCGGCCATACTTTCGTACCCATTAGCCACAGAGCCCACTCCTTTGGCGATTTGAATGGATTCAATCCAGGTACCGGCAATGGAATTAAGTCCTAATGGTGAGGCCAAACCACGTGGTCCAGGCAAGTTTTCTACCGTCAATTGTGTATATATACCACTAAGACCCAGCATTTGAATCTGTTTACTGCCGGTTACCGCGTCTGCACTAATGACATCCACTGAAGCGTTGGTCTCAAAGCTTTCACTTAAATCACAACATGCAGCTTTAAATAATTCTTTTCCTGTGAGAACTTCCAGTCGAGCTGGTGTCATCCGGTCAATGTAATTCGACCGACGTGTTCCTTTGACTTCGACTTCCATGAGTACATTTCCCTTCGCAATGATCATGACGACCTCATGCAGGTCTTTGATCGTGATTGTATCGGATTTCATCCCGACATAACTGACGACTAATTTGTCAAAACCCTCTTTGTGATCAAGCTTAAATACACCGTTTTCATTACTTCTGGTATTTCTGGTCGGTAAATTCGCCCAATGTAAATTGGCACCAACGATAGGTTTTAGATCTCCTTTTTCATTTTCTTCGACAACAACACCTGTGACGGTATGGGGATGATCGTGGTGCCCATCTTCTGTAGAAACCACTTTCTTTTCGGGAACTTTTCCGTTTTCCAGTCTTGGATACATACAGCACTCATGGAGTTTTGCATAGGATTCCTCGCTTGCAATCAAGTTCTCGACATCATGTCCGACCAGTGCAATATTCTTTTTGATGGTTTCCAGTTCAATTTTTTGAGCATTGTATTTAAGATGTAGCAAATTATCGCTTGTATTCCATACGGCGCTTTCAACACCAGGTAGTTTCGCAGCGGTTTCAATTCTCTTTTTGCACATGGCACAGTTGCCAGCTACGGTAAGCGTTCGGCTACTATCGCTTTGCGCCTGCACGAATGCCAGGGCAAACAAGAATAAAAGAGTCGTTGTATATATTTTTTTTAAAATTTGATTCATAGTTTATTTGATAATGTACGGCCTGAAAAAAATCGCGCATAGCATGTAAGGTCGAAGGTAGAATCATCGACAGTTATTTTGATTAAAAATCAAAAAAAAGAAAAGAATCAAATTCTGAAACTCTGATTAAGAATAAATACAGCGGGACTGTACCTTTTTATTACGGTGTTCTGATTAGCACTTAATTTCGATGAATCGTCCTCATCGGTAGGAAATTGATAATAATTATATATCCAATGCAGTGTAACAATTGCCGGAGAGAAACTATTGAAATTAAGGGTTTGTGATAATCTGTTAAAGTCATCGACCTTTTGAGCAGCAATAACGACATCTTTACAACTGCCTTCTTGATGGCAGTGATTTTGCTGCTTTTTATCCGACTTAGCACATAGTGGACAATGAGCCGTTTGATTTTGGCTTAATGAAACACTTTGCGCTTCACCCTGACAAAAATGAAAGTGTAAAGTTGCACCACTTGCCGCAAGCAAATAAAAAAACAAGCCGATAAACAATGCAATTTTCCTCATCGCAACAAAAGTAGAGAAAATTTGTATTTTTTTTTTGTAATATTTTGGATAAATGTTATAACTTGTACATAAGAAATAAAAAACCAAAAATTACCGTTATGATGTGTCTATTATTTATTAACTCCATCAGTTTATATTTATTAGCTGTTTTTTTGATTGTTGGCGCAGTTTTACTATATAAAGGATTCTATCACGTTATTCGTCGTATACAAGAATAATAGTGATGGGGGCTTTGCTAAGTAATTATGGCTTAAACGAGTTGATTTTAGATTGATCATCTATTTTCTTTATAAATAACTGATAAACGAGGTTATCTCTTTCTCAAAATAACCCCGTTTCAGTTGTTATCGGCTTAATAGCGGATCGCTTTTTCCACTTTTTCCAGCTTCTATACGACCTGCGTATTGTTCTTCAAATACACTGTCATTCTTACAGCTGACACGGAAATCATACCAAAAGCTTTGTTTGGAAAGGTCGAATAACACTGTTGTTGACGCTCCGGCCTTGAGTTCGAATTCCTTTCTATCTCCACCATAGCTGATGTCTTCAAGCAAAAGACGATGGCTTTTGCTATCTTGATTTATACAAGTGAAGGAAAGACGACCTGTAAATGACCGCTCATCCCTACTTTTCTCGTAGGTGCAGCGAATTTTAATGTTTGGGCGTTGCGTATCACCTTTAAACATACGATAGAACCCATTAGGACCATGTACGTCAAGTTGAAACATTTCCTTGTCAAATGCATGGATAGACCAGCTGTCCGAGATCTGATCCCCCGGAGATACGGCATAGTTACGGGAGGTACCGATTTCGCCCTTATAAGACCTGCGATGGTATACCGTAAAAGGTGAACCTGCAGAACGCGCACCGAACATCGTATTAGCCGCTTCAAACGTCAGCTGATACTTTCCTTCAGGTAGGTATTCGCCATGTACATACAGCTCATACGGAAGAGTACAAGAATCACGAAGTCCTTCTTCTTGCTTTGGAAAATAGGGGGAGAGTGCGGGATTCTTTTCAATCTGTTCGATCTCCGCAGTTGACAATGCTTTGAATCCCATTGGGAGCCCTTTGAATTTTGCCTGGTGGATCTCTTTGATAAAAAGCTGACGTTCCAATACCAGCGGTTTTTTGATGATTTCCCCATGGTAAGGCCTAAATACAGAGGTGAGATCTCCACAAACTGTACGCCGCCAGCTGCTTATATTGGTTTCCTTGGTTTCTTTATGGACTTTATGGCTAATAAATTTTTCCAAAAACTGTAAACTCGAAGTATGATCAAATACCTGAGAATTTACCCATCCACCCCTTGTCCAGGGCGAAGCAATAATCAAAGGGACACGATATCCCAGACCTATATTGCTTTCTCTCCCACTTTCTGGGTAATATTGTTCGTCACGACGGACAAATTCCAATTTGGGATCTATGCCTGAGGATACTTTACCGCTCTCTGCTTCATAAGGGTTTGGGGCTGAAAAGGGCGCGAAATGATCAAAATAACCATCATTCTCATCATAGGTAAGAATAAAGATTGTCTTTTTCCAGACTTCGGGATTTTGTGTGAGGATATCCATGATTTCACTGACATACCAAGCACCAAACCAAGGCGAATCGGGATGATCTGAGAAAAGTTGTGGCGGTGCAAGCCAGGATACCGTTGGTAGTTTACCTTCAGTGACATCTTTTCTGAACTGATATAACACATCGCCCTTTGGGATCTGCAGTTCCCGTTGCTGATCACCTTCCTGATAGTGCATGGTTTCGAGTTCCATGTAACCGGGCTGCGCACTGTTATTGACGAAAGCACGGCGATGGATATCTTTGGTCCGTTCATCAAGCTTTTCGAAATTTTCTGCGCTGTATTGTTGCAGTTCTTCGTTTATATGTGCATGTTCCTTATGCAGCTTTTCAAGCGTATCTTTTGCCGTTGTTGCAGCTATTTTTTTGTCAAGTTCCTCTTTTTTCCTTGTGAGGAGCTCCCTGTATCGGGAACTATATTTGACTTGGTATTGAGGGAAATATTCCATCGGGTTGCAACCAAAATTCGCCAACCAGCTATTGGCCTCACCACTGTATCCCGCACTGCTTGAGGAAATCTCATTTTGATATATTTTCCAGTCTACACCCAGCGCTGAAAGTCGCTCTGGGAAAGTCTTCCAGTTTGCTTTGCCGCTAAATTCAGAATCGCCATTCCATACCAATGCTTTTCCATTCAGGTTTTCCCGGATATTAGCTGTCCAAAAATAAAGTCTGTTGGGATTTGTACCTGTGATACTGGAACAGAAATGCTGGTCGCAGATGGTAAAAGAATCCGCGAGTGAATAGTAGAATGGGATATCTTCCCGTGTATAATGGCCCATGGTCAGGGGCAGATCTGCAAATTCCTTAAATCCGGAATGTTTGACATCTAGCCATTTATCCATCTTTCCGTTGTTTCGCGCATCGGTCTGGTCGGTCCAGTTGTGTGGAAGACAACCCATCCATGTGATTTTTGAATCTTTAATGTCCAGTCGGAAAGGAGCGTATGTTTCCCCGTTTTTTTGTGTCTGTAACCATACTTTGTGATTGTTTGGTTGACGGATGGCTCTTGGATCATTGAAGCCGCGGACACCCCGTAGCGTACCAAAAGCATGATCAAAAGACCGGTTTTCCTGCATCAGCAGAACCACATGTTCAGCATCATAAAATGTGCTACCTAGAGCCGGATCAATAGCCATAGCCTTTGCGATAGCCGCTGGGAGCACTTGGGAAAGTGATGCTCCCCCGGCAAGCATAGCTGCCTTTTTTAAAAAATCTCTTCTAGTATCCATGTTTTAGTTTATTTGATTAGCCACATACTGGCATTCACGTTATCTCCCTCAGCAAATTGTCTCTTTACAGCTTCATCTAGATTCGCCTCATTATATTGTGACTCGGAAAGTGGGTATTGCCAACGTTTGGGTACTTTACCTCCATTTAACGTTCCGGGGCCAACTCGTAACACGGGGACTCCAGTGCGTCGTTGTTCAAAGAAAGGTTCCCAGCTTGAATTCATGTAGAAAGCAATGTATTTTTGTGTCAATATTTTTGTTAAAGGGTCACCGGTGGTTAATTTAACAAGATCTTTATTAAGGTAATCCGTGACAATCGTTCCAGTTATTTTATAGAAGGCCATTGATGCGGTTATTCCTTTTTGATAATGGTCGTTCATATCTCCGGTTATCCAACCCCGTTGAATGGCCTCGGCAATAATAAATTCTTGTTCCGCATAACTTAAGAAGATCATCGGTTCGTTTATGGGATTACGGAGGTCGACAAATCTGCGGGCAATCAGGGACGATTGGGCAGCACTAGCTTGCTGATCTGCCGGAGAAAGGCCTGCATCTACTCCTTTATAGTTTGCGAAAACTCCCGCTGTTTTGCCAGCGACTGGATCTCCAAAGGAGAATAAACGTGGATCTTCTCGTTGCTGTAGCATTTCGACAAAAGATTGTTCGAGCGATACTAAGGTTGAAACACTTAGCGAACCCGCAGTAGGATAATAGTTTGATGGATCAGTTGTATTAAATACCAATTGGGCATTATCACTAGGACTTGTCATTAACGGATATTTAGCCGGGTTGCTAAGGATAGATTGAAATTGCTGTTTGATCGCTATTTTCGATTGGCCTTCTTTCTTCGAAAGATGGATCAGTAGACGTAACCGGTAAGCATTGACGAATTTTTTCCATTTATTGGCGTCGCCGGCGTAGACAACGTCGCCGTCGATAATTCCGTTTCCGGCATCCAACAGGGAATTAGCTTCCTCCAGCTCCTGCAATAATCCGGTATAAATATCCTCTTGTTTGTCATAGATTGGCGTGCGCCCATCCTGCTCGGCCTTCAAGGCATCTGTATACGGAATATCGCCAAAAGTTTCCGTCAGCTGGGTGAAATAGATTACACGGAACAAATGGGCAAGTCCTTGGAAATTTTTGTTATCCGCAACAAGAGCCTCTAATTTGAGTACTTGACGTAAGCCGCCATAACCGTCAAAAGAGCCGCGATTCCAATTGTAATTGATGGACTCGTTCGGTCGCTCATAATAAGTGAGGTGTCTTGAGGCATAAGCGGCACTGATGGGATTGTTGTTAAAGATATTCTGACAGATATAGGTCATTAATAAAGCTGGTGTAGCTTTGGTTGGTTTATTGGGGTTATCTTGATAATAATCAAATTTTTTGCAACCCATACTCAATGCGAGTATACTTACGATCAATAATATATATGTTTTTTTCATGATAAGTTCTTGCTTTTAGAATTTGAGATTGACGTTGAAACCTATATTACGGATAGTGGGTTCAGGGAAAATAATACTATTTGTCTGTGGGGAAACACTATTATTTTTTGTCAAACCGTTATAGCCATCAGGATCCATAAAGGGAACTTTCGCCCAAAGGGCTAGATTTCGTCCGACAAGAGAAATACTAGCTGCTTTAAAAGGGCTTTTTGTCAATAAGTGGGACGGAATTTGATACGTCAATGTTACTTCACGCAGTTTCACGAAGGTTCCACTATAGTTTACAGATTCGTCGATCCCATTGGTATATTTTGCAAACACCCAATCTATATAGTTAACTTTAGTTGTGTTTGGTGCAAAAGTGCGTGTATCAGCAGTGATGTTTCCCTGTGCGTCATAACTAACTTCGCCGCCCGTTTGTGTTACGCCACCGGCAAGGTATGTCTTTTCTCCGTTATAAGCATCGTCCCGGTAACTGTTTGCGGTATTGGGATGCATTCCACCTTCATACATTTTTGCCTCTAAACCATTGTATATTTTTCCACCAATACGGCCATCAAAAGCAAAAGAAACTCCGAAATTTTTATATTGAAAGCTGTTTTGGAAACCGAATTCCCAATTTGGGAGGACATACCCGAGGTTGGTCTCTTGATTAATATACTGTGGGATACCATTTTCATGTACAATCTGTCCATCAGGAGACTTTTGCCATGCCCAGCCGCGATAGATATCCATTCGTTCCCCTACTTTCACCCCACCACGAATTTCTTCGCCACCATAATATTCAATTACCGTGTTTCGTAAACGGGAATAATTCAATGTGGTCGTCCATTTGAAGTTCTGGGTCTGTACTGGTGTCCCCGAAACAACAAGTTCGATACCTCTCCGACGATAACGATCCCCGTTTAGTTGAAGTTTGGCAAAACCGGAAGCTTCAGAGAGTGGTACCTCTACTACATTGTTCGTTCTGTCGTAGTTAAAGTAGGTGAAATCTAATCCGATACGATTACGAAACAGGCGTAATTCTGCACCATATTCCTGAGAGATTGTTTTATTGGGTTTTAATCCCGGAGGACGTAAGGTATTAGGAAGATACAATGAAGGGTTACCGTTCCATCTACTACCGATTTCATATGTTAACAGTGCACTATAGGCGTTGATATCGGTAGTGGCATCTGTTATAGCACCGCGTAATTTGAAATATGAGATTACTTTAGGTAAATGGAACATTTCGGAAATAATCAGACTGAGGGAGGCTGAAGGATAAAAATAAGAGTTATAAGGAGATTGCAGCGCTGAAGTCCAATCATTCCGTCCGGTCAAACTTAATGTCGCCATGTTGTGGTAATCTAAGTCAACATAACCATAGACACCATACACCTGTTTTTCAATTCGCTCATTCGTAGAACGGACAGGATCTCTTGAATTGTCAAGATTGTACCATTCCGGAACGGAAAGGCCGCCAGTAGTTTTGGATTCCAATTTATTATATTGATCTAATCGTGTACTTGCGCCGACGCTCGCTGTAACCGTGAAATCTTGGCTTAATTTTTTGTCATAGGTCAGCAAGGCATCGCTGACAAAGCGCATCTGATTATCACGATTGATGCTGTAATTGCCATAAGGAGCGGCATCCGTACCATAGTTAATATAACTATAGGGAATACGACTTTCACTGTTTGCAAAGTTTGTGGTAATGCCACCGCGAACGAGTAATTTTAGGTCATTGTTAAACTTATATTTGATATTTCCTTGCGAAACAATTACGTCGTTCGTGTAGGCTCTTTCTTTCTCGTAGGCCAAAAACCAAGGGTTATTATACCAACTGTAGTTGTAAGTCAGCTGCTCCAGTCCCTCCCGGCCCGGCTTCCAATAACTCCGCATATCACGGATATCAACATCAGGCCCCATCCATAAAACAATATTATAAAGATAATTGTCCGGTGAATAACCACTGTTTGGATAATTGGGTGAGTATTGCCTGTTGTACGATAAAGTCGCTTCAGCTTCAAGTTTACTATTCAGTTTCAGCTTACCTGCGAGGCTCAAGGTCGTTGAATTTAATTTTGTATTGGGCACCTGTCCTTTTTGATACAGGTGAGACAGTGAAATGCGGTAGTCCGATTTGTCTGTCGATCCAGCAACACTCACATTGTGTGTTGTAATTAAACCATTATTGAGAAAATTGTTTAAGTTGTCTTTTCCTCTGGTAATCCATGGAAGCGGTGTCAACTTATTCGTTATCGGATCCAAGGGGCTGTTATATTGAGGTATCTCCACAAAGCCACTTCCTGTCGACGGATCTGGTTGATTCAGTTTGGGCCCCCAAACATAACCGTAGGCATCGTTGATACCACCACCCTTACCATCTACAAAGGCATATTTACCATTGAAACCCATGCCGTAATCCTGTTGCGTTTTGGGAATGCGCAAGAAACCAGCCTGAAATTCTGTGCTCGAATTATAGGAAAGCTCAATGCCCGCCTTGCCACCATTCCCTTTTTTTGTGGTGATCATAATGGCTCCATTCTGTGCTACTGAACCATATAAAGCCGATGAGGCAGTTCCTTTCAAGACGGTGATATTTTCAATGTCATCCGCGTTTATGCTCCACATATCAAAGCCATCAGGCGCAGGTACCCCATCAATGACGATTGTCGCTTTCCCACCTCTCAGGCTAATCTCGGGATTCTCAAACAAGGTCGATTTGGTTTTTATCTGTAGGCCAGCGACCTTTCCAACCAAGCTGGCGGCGACATTAGGCTCCCGGGCTGCAGTCAGGCTTTCTCCTTTGACATCTTGTGCGGCATAAGCAACTTTACGTTTCTCTTTATTGATACCTAAAGCTGTTACAACAACTTCGGACATTGCGTTGCTGATCTGATTTAATACCACATGAAGCTCCTTATCTCGCGCAACGATTTCTTTTCGCTCATAGCCTAGAAAACTGAAAATAAGTGTTGAATTCGCAGGTACTCTTAATGTGAATTTTCCATCCGCATCTGTTCTTGTCCCGATTCTGTTGTCGGCTTTGGTATAGACGTTAACCCCTGCAAGTGGTCCTTTATCATCTTTTACAGTTCCCGAAATCTCAATTTGTTGTGGCTTATTGGCGGCAGTAATTGTGATTGTTCGTGACATCTTTTGATAACTCAGCCCCCTCGGTGTAAGAATTTTTTCCAATATTTCTTCTAGGGAAGCTTCCTCTACCGATAGACTGACCGATTCTGTATTGTCGATCAGATCGCTTGAATAGAAAAATTTATAATCAGTCTGCTGGGTTATCTTTTTAAGTACATTTTCCAAACGCATCTGCTTGACTGATAGTTTGATTTGTTGTCCACTTGTTTTGGCGTTTAACCCAATTGAGAACAAGATGAAGATGATCGTCAGTTTCATTCTTCTAATGATTAGATAATGGCCCGTAAAAAAACGATATAGTCGTATTGTTTCTTTACGATCACAGAAATATTCCATAATTTTGAATTAAGGTTGTTTAATAATTTTTTGAACAGCTTTTTTGAACAGATTGCGGAGATGCTACCACCATCTCCGTATTTTTATTGTACTAACTTCTTATCATAGGCGATTAATTTTTTTTGTTTTTTGATTTAACAGTAAGATGATTGCCATCAAGAATAAAATCAAGGTTAGCAACTGTGGAGAGCATTTTGAGTACGCCACTTAGATTACTGTTGCGATCCATACTACCACTATATCGACCGCCCGGTAAATTTCCGGCTATGCTGACCTTCAGATCATACCAATTACTTACATCTTGCAATATTTTACCCAATGATTCATCTTTAAAATAAAAATATCCTTCTTTCCATGCCGTCGCGCCTTCAATATCTACTGTTTGGATTTGGAGCTTATTTTTTGCGTCTATAAATGCTTTTTCCCCCGGCGTCATGATGATTCGCTGATCGTGATATGTCAGTTGGACGGATCCCTCGATCAGTGTCGTGGATATATGCTTGGTTTGATAAGCACGTACATTGAAGGATGTTCCTAAGACTGAAATATTAAGATCTCCAGTTTGGACTTTAAATGGACGTTTTTTATCTTTTTGTACTTTAAAGAAAGCTTCTCCTTCCACTTTGACGGATCGTTCATTTGCTGGAAAACGATTGGGGAAATAGAGTTTGGAATTGGCGTTTACCCACACTGTCGATCCATCAGGCAACTGTATTTCAAAGGTTCCGGCTTTAGGAACTTCAAGGACGTTCCACTGAATCGTTTCTTCGACAGGGCTTCCACCGTACACTAACTTTCCGTTGTCGTAATTGAGATTGGCCGTACTGTTTTTTTTATTGTCGGTCCCTTGTTGGTCAAAGTTTAACTTTTCGCCATTATATAGCGTAAGACGTGCCTGGTTTTTTCCTGGACGAATTTCCTGAGTGCGTGTTTTTTCAGCTTGTTGTATTGTATCTTTCTGTATAGCTGGTTTGTATTGCCAAAGTACGGCCAAGATACAAAGGATTAACGCGGCGGCGGCTGAAACAAATCGCCATATTCTTTGTGTTTTTCGTTTTTGTTTTTCTCCTGCTTGATATTTCAACATGGTCATTGCCATTTTCTTATCAACGGCGCAAACGATCGATCCAACAGCTTGGGGGGACGTTTCGAATTGCTGTACCGCAAGCTGTTGTTCAATCAGATTGCGCAGATTATCTAGGCTTGTTGGCGAATCAAAATGCTGCATCAGCTGCTCAATGTCTTCGGGCGAACAGCGATTGGCAATAAAATCCTCAAACAGTTTATTCAAATTTTTCTTTTCCAAGGGACTCGTTTTATATCTATTACGTGTTAGCGTAAAAAAGTCACTACATGAAATTTATTTTTTTTTTATTTTTTTCGTAAGGATTATTTAATCCATATTAGGAGCAGGAAGTAGGGGAGGTTTACAGGATTCTGTAAAAATAATAGTATCTTTTTGTTAGCGCGGTTTAGGTGGTTGCTAATCGTATTTGGAGATATTTGCAAAAGATTGGAGACTTCTTCATAGCTACGGCCTTCAATTTTGCACAATTGGAAAACTGTTCTGCACTTAGGGGGGAGTTCCGTCAAGGCTTTATCTATCAGTTCCTTTCTGTATTTATTTTCCAATAACTCATCAATATGTTGATAAACAGTTTCTTGTATAGAAATGAGGTGTTTTTGGTAATTTCTATCCTTGCTGATTTTTCGATAAAAGTCTGCTACCATATTGGCTGCTATGCGGTAAAGATAACCTTCGAAGGAACGTGCGGGATCAATCTTTGTTCTATTTTCCCAAACTTTAACAAAAACATCATGGAGGATATCTTCGGCAATATCGGACGTTTTTACGAGTTTAAGAAGATTGCCAGCTAACTGGTGTTTGTAGGTATTGTACAACCATTCAAAAGCGATCATTTCACCTGCATTTAAGCGAATAATCCATGCGGTATAATTCAGATCTTCAGCTTTACTCTTCATTTCGTGAAACTATTGGTTATACATGAATTGGTTGTTAACAGAATGTAATCAGATTGTTTATATCCCGTCTTTGGCTAATAAACACTCCTAAAAGGCATATCATTAGCTCAAGTGTATTTACGTTACAATATTAGTAAATTATAAATGAAGTTAACAAATATCTTTTAAAGGGAATGGAACTATAGGCTATTTAACAGCTGTATGATACAGCTTTTTTGAAGTACTTAAAGATACTAACGTGAGTCCGTCGCTTTGCTTAGAACTCACGTTAGCACATCGTGTTGTCTTACCCTTTTATTGATTTTATAAAGTCAGGGATCTGATCCATATAATCTTTTTCCCCGAGTCTTTTTACAAATGCACTGCCTATAATTGCTCCGGCAGTATGTTGACTTGCTTTCTGAAAAGCTTCTTTGTTTGAAATTCCGAATCCAACGATCAAGGGGTTTTTCAACTGAAGATCATGAATCCGCTTGAAATAAGCATTGGTATCTTCACTTACATCCAGCGTTTTTCCGGTTGTTGCATTGGAGGATAATAAGTAGATAAAACTATTGGATAGACTGTCTATTTTCCGGATGCGCTCTGTTGAGGTCTGCGGTGTAACGATGAAGATATTTGCAATACCGTTTTTTTCAAAAGTATCCTTATAAAGATCCTCGTATTCGTACATCGGTAGATCGGGTATAATAACGCCATTTACACCGACATTTTTGCATTCTTCACAAAATTTTTCTACGCCGAATTGGATCACGGGATTGACATAGCCCATCAGAAAGACGGGAATCTGTACCTGGTTTCGTAGCTCGCGTAATTGATCAAATAATTTTTTGACAGTCATTCCGTTTGCCAGGGCAACTTCCGAACTGTGTTGAATGACAGGTCCGTCCGCGACAGGATCGGAATATGGAAAGCCGATTTCCAGAAAGTCAGCACCGGCTTCTTCCAATTTTTTAGCGATGCGGACAGTACTATCCAACTCCGGATACCCAGCTGTAAAATATATCGATAGAAGGGGTTTGCCTTCTTTTTTTTCAATTGTAGTCATGCTTTAAAAATCAAAGTATTTCATATAGTTATCGAGATCCTTATCGCCGCGCCCTGATAAACAAACCACAACGGTTTCATCACCTTTGAAAGGGATTTTACCCAAATAGGCAAGTGCATGTGAACTTTCGATCGCGGGAATGATACCTTCTAGTCGAGTGAGTTCCAATCCTGCACGCATAGCTTCATCATCTGTTATACTAACGTATTTTCCTCTTCCAGATTTAAACAGCCAAGCGTGTTGTGGGCCGATACCGGGATAATCAAGACCGGCAGAGATTGAATAAGGTTCAGTTACTTGACCGTCATCGGTTTGCATTAATATGGATCGGCTACCATGCAAAACACCCTCTTTTCCTAGGGCTGTAGTGGCTGCAGATTCACCGGAATCAACGCCATGTCCGGCCGCTTCTACGGCATATAACTGTACAGCTTCATCGTCGAGAAAGTGATAGAACATTCCTGCAGCATTGGATCCGCCACCTACACAGGCGAGTACGATATCCGGATTCTCTTTCCCTGTTTTTGTTAACAGCTGCTTTTTCGTTTCCTCGGAGATAATGGATTGAAATCGGGCAACCATATCGGGATAAGGGTGTGGACCTACGACAGAGCCGATAATGTAATGCGTATCGACAGGATTATTGATCCAATCGCGCAAAGCTTCATTTGTCGCATCTTTGAGTGTTTTTGAACCAGATGTTGCGGCAATGACTTCCGCACCCATCATTTTCATTCGCGCAACATTAGGTGCCTGTCTTTGAATGTCAATTTCTCCCATATAGACGGCACATTGTATCCCCTTTAATGCGCAAACAGTAGCTGTAGCTACACCATGTTGTCCAGCACCTGTTTCTGCAATAATGCGTTTTTTTCCGAGACGTTCGGCCAATAGAATCTGTCCGATGGTATTGTTGATCTTATGTGCACCTGTATGATTGAGATCTTCCCGTTTGAGATAAATCGTTGTGCCATATTTTTCAGACAGTCGTTTTGCATGATACAATGGGGAGGGGCGTCCCACATAGTCACTGAGTAGTTGGTTAAATTCCTCCTGAAAACTTTTCTCTTCGATTATCTTGAGATATTCTTCCCGTAGCTCTTTTACATTGGGATAGAGCATTTCGGGGATATAGGCACCACCAAATGGACCATAATACCCTTTTTCATTGACTTGATATATACTCATTTCTTAATACTATTTATGCTGTGGGCCAAAAGATCAATATCTTTTAATCCTGGTTCTACTTCAAATTTTGAATTGAGATCCAAGGCATATAACCTGGGATCATTTGCTTGTAAAGCGTCTTTAATATTGTTCGCATTTAATCCACCACTGAGGAAATAAGGGCAATCAAGTTTGTACTGATGGAGCAAAGACCAGTCAAATTGTAGACCGGTACCACCGTGGGAATTACTTTTGGTATCAAATAAAAAATAATCAATTACCCCCACATAAGCATCCAATACTGACCAGTCAAAATGCGGGTCTATACCAAAAGCTTTGATCACGGTCACTGGTGTACATTGCTTAAGTTCTGCACAGAATTGAGGACTTTCATCGCCATGCAATTGAACTGCATCTAAGTCGAACTCTTCAATTTTACGATGTACCTCGGTAAGGTTCGCATTGACAAAAACACCAACTTTTATAACACCTTTGAGTCCTTTGATATAGTCTTGATTAGCATCGCCAACAAAACGTTTGGATTTCTCATAAAATATAAAACCGATGTAGTCAACAGCAAGGGCGGTCACTCCAACGATATTGTCAGGGTGCTTCATGCCACAAACTTTTATCTTGATTGCCATTTTATCGCTTTATTATTTTTTTGAAACTTGTGAGCGCCTTTCCTGTCATAAGTGATTCCTCAGCTTCATAGAAACAGTCGCCAAAAGATTTTTTAGGATGAAATGTTTTTATGGCAAATGCCGCATTTGTCAAAACAACATTGTTCTGCACATCTGTGCCTGTGTTGTTCAAGATGGACAAGAAGGTCTGGGCTGCTTCGGCGATGCTGTCACCACCGGCTAATTCCTGTGGAAGAACAGGAGTGAAACCTAACTCCTCCATATTATAATAGTTTTCACCCTGATTGTTGATAACCTTGAAATCTCCGGTCATCGATATCTCGTCATAACCGTCCAGTGCATGGATAATAGAATATTGTTTGTTTGTATTTTGGTATAGATAGCCGTAAAGCCGGGCAAGTTCTAAGCTAAATACACCGACAGATTGAAACCTCGGATTGGCCGGATTTGTTAGTGGGCCCAACATGTTAAAGAATGTTTTCACACCCAATGCGCGACGTATGGGAGCCACCGTTTTCATGGCGGGGTGAAACAGCGGCGCGTGGAGGAAGCAGATATTAGCTTCATCAAGCTGTCGCTGTAACTCGGTTTTGTCATTACTGAATTGATACCCTAAATACTCCATTACGTTGGAGGAGCCGCAGCTCGATGATACACCTATATTGCCATGTTTTGCAACCTGATAACCTGCGCCAGCTGTCACAAAGGAAGCAATGGTAGAAATATTAAACGTATTTTTACCATCACCGCCAGTACCACATAAGTCGATCAAGTCATAGCCATCAAAATCCAGCTTGAGGCACAGATCGTACATGGCATCTCGAAATCCGCCAAGTTCTTCCACCCGAATACTGCGCATACCATAAGCTGTCATAAAAGCGGCGATCTGATGACTATCATATTTACCTTTGGCAATGTTCGTCAAAATCTCGTAAGCTTCTTGCCGCGAAAAGGTCTTGTATTCAAATAAATGGGCTAAAATTTCTTTCATAATATTTTTGTAAATAAAAAAGGGCTTACCTTATTCAGGCAAGCCCATCATATCTTGATGTATATATCAAATAATGCAATAGGTGTTTGCCACAACGTTATTCGTTGTGCCACCACCAAGCCTTATTTAATACAGTTATTATCATTTCCGTTTTTGTTATTACAAATATGGTTGATAGAATTCTAAAATGCAAGTGTTTTTATTGAAAAATTTTTAAGAAAGCAGTCTAAGCTTAAGATGGCTCATAAGTCCAGCCGAGTGAAATCCTGAAATAAGTCAAGTGTATTGTGCTTTTCCATATTGGAATAGGATGATCAACGGCAAACTAAGATGGGGATTTTAAAAAGATAAGATTGCCTGAAAAAACGAAGAGTATAACACATATGAAAGATTAATAGAATACAAAATGTGCTTTATTGTTTCCTTTGGAGACCAAGGTAAAGGAGGCAATTTTTTTGTCCCGAATAACAGCGGCAAAAACAAAACGCTTGAGATACCTCACGAAATATACTTGTTGCGGATCTATTCCTTCCAGATCAATATCGTAGGTTTCTTTCCGGCCAGCTGCTATAAAATTGATATATTCTAATTGACGGATATCTTTGCTTTGTACATTGATTCGGATTTCGTCTATGCTGGCCAAAAGATACTCCTGTTGGTCTTCATCGAGGTTTTTCGCCGTTAATATATCCTGACTTAAAATGATGTCAGTCGCCAGATCGGGATCATTTAGACGATGGACGAATTTTCTTAACACAGCAATATTTTCTGTCGCTGCAGGATTTTCCTGAGCGAACAGAGAAATAGATAGCATACAGCTTATGAACGTTAACAACAATAGATTTAGTTTTATCTTCATAAGCGTAAGACTGAACTTCATGGCAATGGATTAATTTTCTGAAAAAAAAACGCCTTTTGACTAAAGGCGTTTTTTATTTGCTAATATTCATCTTCATTGAAGAAGAAATCATCTTTTGTTGGATAATCGGGCCAAATTTCTTCAATATTTTCATATGGCTCACCATCATCCTCAAGAGATTGTAAGTTTTCAATCACCTCAACTGGTGCACCCGAACGAATAGCGTAATCGATTAATTCATCTTTTGTTGCTGGCCACGGTGCATCTTCTAGATGCGAAGCTAATTCTAATGTCCAATACATATAAAAACAATTTAAGTTCTCTATTTTCGCAAAACTATCATTTAATTTAACTTAAACAAGTAAATCAACTGTTATTTTTGTGTCAATAATATAAGTGTTTGATTTATAATGAAATAATATTTTTAAATATTCTCAAAGTCGCTCCCTTTTTCATTTAAGGCACTTAGCCGTGGTGACACGGACTTAATGTCAGCGTTGGGGTAATCGTTTTCAATTAGACCATCGCGCATGCGTACAATGCGATGAGCATGTAGCGCAATATCTTCTTCGTGAGTGACTAGAATAATGGTATTTCCTTTGGAATGAATCTCCTCGAGCAAACCCATGATTTCAATGGATGTCTTTGTATCAAGATTTCCCGTTGGTTCATCGGCTAATATAATCGAGGGATCATTAATCAGGGCCCGGGCTACAGCCACCCGCTGACGTTGTCCCCCTGAAAGCTCATTGGGTCTGTGGTCCATACGGTGTCCTAGTCCAACACTTTCCAATGCGCCCGTAGCTTTTTCTTCTCGCTTGGCTTTATTGTATCCCGCATAGATTAAAGGGAGTGCCACATTCTCCAATGCAGTGCTTTTAGGAAGGAGATTAAATGTTTGAAATACAAAGCCGATCTCCTTATTTCTTACTTCAGCTAACTCGTCTTCCGACATGTCACTTACATTAATCCCATTCAGGATATATTCACCCCTACTGGGGGTATCCAAGCAACCCAGGATATTCATTAACGTGGATTTTCCGGATCCTGAAGGCCCCATAAGTGCTACAAATTCTCCTTTATGAATATTGAGCGTTACTGAGCTGAGTGCATGGATTGTCTCTGAGCCTATTTGGTATTCACGAGCAATATCCTTGATTTCGATTAATATCTTTCCTGACATATTTTTTGGACGTTCTCTGGTTGATGAAAATACGATTTATTCTTCATAATCCAATAGGAATGCATTTTGTCATAAACAATTTTCTCCAAGTCTGCGGCATTGTTGTCGTCAAAGTCTTTTGTTTCAATAGGTGAAAAAACATGAACCCTGACAATCCCCGGATGGGATCCCCTTTTGGCGCCATCATCAAAAAAGATATCCCAGGCGTTTTCAATGATAATGGGGACTACTGGCACATCGTTTTGTGCCGCAATACGAAAGGCCCCAGACTTAAACGCATGTATCTGAGGTGGAAATCCGTCATCTATTTTTCCTTCCGGAAAAATGACGACACTGCGGCCATTTTGGACAAGTTCGTTGGCACGTTGAAATGCCTTAAATGAAGATACTTTACTCCTCCGTGTGACAGGAATGTCTATGGTTTTGAAAAAAATACGGGTTACGGGATTTTTAAGAAGAGAGGCCTTCCCGATAAATGAAAACGGGACAGGACATAGATAGGTTAGCGCTGTAATATCAAGCACTGAGGTATGGTTGGGACAAAGTACCATCGGTCTGTTCCAGTCCATTTTTGATTCATAGGTGACTTTAAAAAATACACCTGCCAATGCTGATCCCCCTATGGATACCCAACGTCGCATACGCGCAATCTGAGCATAGTTCTTTTTTGGATCCCGTGCCAAGAAATAGATATAGGGGAATAATACGATGAAAACAAGTAGAACGCTAATAAAATACCAGTAACGATGGAGTTTTTTGAGCAATAGAACCATACAATTCAACTAATTTTGACCTAAAGTAAAAAAAGAAAATGGATAATTAATTATCCATTTTCTTTTAGTCTATTGTAAAGCCATACTTTTTGTAGATCTGCTTGGCTGTGGGGGAGTCCATAAATTTTAAAAAATCATCTGCTGCCTGTGCATGTGGTGCATCTTTCAATTTTGCGGCCACATAGGTTGCTGTGGTATTCTGCGCATCAGGAATAGCTATGCCTTCAACAGGATGACCGATAAGCTTTTGGTAGACTACCTCTGAAGTCCAGACCGGAGCTACATCGGCTTGACTGTAGAGGATACGCATGGGGCTTTCGCGATGATGTATTTTTGTCAAATACGTACTGCCATCCTTTACCTTATCTTCCATGATCTTCTTGACCAGCTGTTCGCCACCTGCTTTTTTATAGGAAGCCTTAATCTGTTCACCTATGCCTTCCCATTGTGGGTTAGGCATGCTAATCCGTACATTCGCTCTTCCCAGATCATTTAACGTTTTGATATGAGAAGGGTTTCCTTGTGGGATCATCAAACAGATGTTGTTGTAGCAATAGGTTTGCGTATGGCTGAAATAATCGGCCATTTCATTAATTGCACGTTTGCTTGCAGTGTAGATATCGGGTTTGTGTGTAATGCGTAGATTGCCAATTGTGATGGATCCCCCTTTTATCTGTTTCGCCAGGATTCCCGGCGGCAATGTTTCGACAAAAATACGTTCATATTGTGGGTATTCTTTTTTGAAAGATGCCAGTAAATCATCCACGACCATAAACTGGTTGCCGGCAAAAAATACAGTGAGCTGTGGGTTTTCAATATCCCCGTACAGATCCGGAATATTGTCTATCCCGGGAACAGTAAAATTTAATGCTGATTCCGGCGGATTGTTCCAAGGGGGATCAAAACGATGTTCCTGCGCCTTAATTTTTGGAACGGTAAAGCATGCCAAGGCGAGACTTAACGTGATTAATTTTCTCATCATACTATGGTTTAACAATGACCCAACCTTCATTTGCCCTTAGGATCAATTCGCCATTCCCACTGGGAACATAACCGATGAAGTCAAATAACTCCTCCTTTGGGATATGTTTCTCTTCCAATGTATTTAAACACTGGGCGACAATAACACCTTTTTCGACGAGGTCCTGCAATGGTTTTTCATACTGGCTATTCTTTTTTAGATAGGCTTCAGTACCACCTGAAAAAGCCACTAGTTCAATTTGAAGATGTCCTTTCAGTCGCGGATCTTTCAGCACATTGTTGATATTGCGAATGGCTTTCTCGATTGTTTTTGGATCATTACTATCCAATTGATAGATTGCTTTATACATTTTTTTCTTGGCGACAGCACCGGTATACTGATGGTTGTTTAGCAATAATTTATTGCTTTGTGCTTTAGCTTGTATTGTTGTCATTGCTAAGAGAATGCACGCAATTGTCAGGTGTTTTTTCATTATATTAAAAATTATAAGGTCCATGTTTATGTTGTTCTAAACTAATATTGTCTGCGTAGGGGGGATAAGGACTATCTTTTGGCTTCTTTGCCAGATTCGGGTAATCAAATTCCTTGTTTGCTTTTTTTGGACGATCGAAAGAATTGATGTATGCCGCAACATCATAGGCTTCATCATCGCTGAGCTGTGGTGCGTCGTAGCTTGCTCCCAAGGGCATATTTGCTTTAATAAAACGTGTAGCAGTAAGCAATCGTGCCATACCGGCTCCATCGTTGTAGCTGTCTTTGCCCCAAAGTGGTGGGTATAGATATCCTTTACCTGTAGATTGCGGCACCCCTTGTCCGTCTTTTCCATGACAGCTGGTACATTTGCCTTCAAAGACCAATCGACCATGTTTTAAATCCGCAGCACGATTTGGTATGTCCATTTTGACAAAGCCCTGACCGGTTAATCTTCCCTTATTGACCGTATTGATACTGATATTTTTTATATAGGTGACAATAGCACGCATTTCTTTGCCATTTTCTGGAATAGCGCGGCCGTTCATACTTCTTTCAAAACAGCCATTAATACGTTCTTCCAGAGATTCAACTTTGTTTTCCCGTCCAATGTAAACTGGGAAAACATTTGTGAGGCCAACATAAGGAGCCGCGAATGCCTTGGTCCCACCGTTGAGGTGACAACTACTGCAAGCCAATTTATTTCCGATTTTTATTTCCCCGTCGTAAAAATAGTCATACGTGTTTTTGATCAGCTTCTCGCCGTAACTAGCCATTTCACCTTCTGGGTTGTCTTTGAAGGATACGGCTCTGAACTGTGATACATGTGTAATCAGAGAATCATTGTCAGCAGCGAGCGAATCGGTCGATTGACCGGTGCGTTCATGCTTAAGTGGAAATACACAGAGTGTTGTACAGGTGATGAACAATGCGATAATGATCCAACTGAGCGCCTTTAGGTAATTTGTTAGTTTTTTGTATTCCATGCCTCTAATTCGTTTGTACAAATCTACCTGTCCATTAACAGCGATTAAAACGAAGTTTTTTTATGAGATATAACCAAATGTTATATCTTGAAATTTTGTTTCAGGCAGAACTGCAAGAATTGGTTGGGGGTACCGGCAAGACCTCCGTATACGTGCGTGAAATAGAAATAACGTTCAATAGACAGCTGGGGAATATCGACAATGGTCAATTGATTGTTCAGGACCTCCCGTTGAACCGTATGAATAGAAAGAAAGGCAAAACTATGGCGGCGGGCCAGGTATCCTTTTATACTTTCTGTTGATGGTAATATCATTTCTATCTGGATTTCTGAGAGACTGATACGTTGTTCTTTTAATGCATTTTCAACAATGGTACGTGTACCTGACCCCTGCTCACGAAGCACTAAAGGTAGACGTGTAATGTCCGAAAGAATAGGGTTTTTCAATTGTTTTAAAAGCGGGTTTTCGCTATTCGTGACCAAGACGAGCTCATCTTTCATAAAGGGGATATATTTTAATGCCCTGTTGTCTGTTGAGCCCTCCGTGATCCCCAGGTCCAATGTTTTGTCAATAAGCTGTTCTTCAATGCTACGGCTGTTGGATTGAAAAGACTGGATGCGGTTGTTTGGATATTGGGAAAGAAAGTCTGCCAGTAAGGTGGGAAGTACATATTGGGAGATTGTTGTGCTGGCTCCTAACACAAGGTTTCCCTTACGTCCCGTTTGTAGTTCTTGTATTTCCTGCCCTGCCTGATTGTAGAGATTGATAATCTGTTGGGCGTATTTATAGAGAATTTGCCCCGGTTCAGTCAGGTCGAGGTTATTTCCCTTCCTTTCAAAAAGAGGAACACCAAGTTTTTTTTCCAGTTCCTGAATGTTTTTGCTGACCGCAGGTTGCGAGATGAAAAGCGCCGAAGCGGTCTTGGTGAAATTAAGATGCTGAGCTGCAGTATAAAAAACGATGAGACGAAAATCAAAATCCATAAAACGATAAAGGGTTATTTCTAAAATTTAAAAATAACCCTTTATCTAATGAAAAACTAAATTATTTACTTAGTTCTGCGTAATATTTATGAAATAAAGGAATTGTAGAGATACCCATGAGGTAATTTTCGATTCCATACTTCTCGTTTGGAGAATGCAGGTTGTCGCTGTCTAGTCCAAATCCAAGAAGCACTGTTTTTAATCCTAAAACGCCTTCAAATAAAGCGACAATTGGAATAGATCCACCGCCACGTGTAGGGATTGGTTTTACACCGAATGTTTCATGTAAAGCTTTTTCAGCGGCTTTATAGGCCACACTGTCTGTTGGTGTGACTACCGGTTCTCCACCGTGATGCGGTTTTACTTCTACTTTAACATAGTCTGGTGCAATACCCTCGAAGTGCTTTTTGAATAACTCGGTAATGCGTTCAGAATTTTGGTTTGGGACAAGACGCATGGAGATTTTAGCATTTGCTTTGGAAGGTAATACTGTTTTGGCACCTTCGCCGATATATCCGCCCCAGATACCATTGACCTCCAGTGTTGGACGGATTCCCGTACGTTCTAATGTTGTATATCCTTTCTCTCCCCAGATATTCTGAATACCCAAATCTGATTTGTATTCTTCAATATCAAATGGAGCTTCGTTCAATGCTTTGCGTTCTTCATCCGTTAATTCAACGACATCGTCATAAAATCCGGGAATTGCGATATGGTTGTTTTCATCGTGCAGGGAGGCGATAAGTTTTGCGAGAATCGTTGCTGGATTTGCAACAGCACCACCATATACGCCAGAGTGTAAATCCCGGTTTGGCCCCGTAACTTCGACCTCGACATAAGAAAGACCACGAAGGCCAGTCTCCAAAGACGGTTGCGCCATGCTGATCATGGATGTATCCGAGATCACGATAACATCTGCTTTAAGCCTTTCGGTGTTTTGCTTGACAAAGGTGCCTAAGTTGACTGAACCTACTTCCTCTTCACCTTCGATCATAAATTTGATGTTACATGCCAGCGCATTGTTTTTCATCATATATTCGAAAGCTTTTACGTGCATGTAAAATTGTCCTTTGTCATCTGCCGAACCCCGGGCATATATTTTACCATCACGGATAGTCGGTTCAAAAGGAGGGGTGTCCCACAACTCATATGGATCTGCTGGCTGTACATCATAGTGACCATAGGTCAGTACAGTTGGCAATGAAGGGTCAATAATTTTTTCGCCATAAACGATTGGATTACCAGCAGTGGCACAAACTTCTACCTTGTCGGCCCCTGCATCACGCAATTTCTGAGCAACAAATTCAGCCGTCTTCTGCACGTCACCCTTAAATTTAGGATCAGCACTGACCGAAGGTAAACGCAATAAATCAAACAACTCATCTAAAAAACGTTGCTTGTTTGCTTCTACATATTCTTTAATGTTTTGCATATTGTTTGTATTTGAAACAAATTTACACAAATCGGTACATTTAACTCAATTTGTTGTAACCTTTTCAGATTTGATAGTGACTAATGTTAAAATTAAATCAAATTATTATGGGAAAAGAGCAAATGGCAGCAATTCTAGGGATAGGAATGTTTGCATGTGTTACACTTAGCTTCTATTTTATCATGCGTTACCGCAGCACAGCAATCAATATCCCCGGAGAGGAAAGAAGAAGGCAACCCGCTGATTGGCAAAAGCCGGGGATTCTGGTATTGGGAATAGGCATTGGACTATTTATTGTGGGCATATTACAAAACTATGTAAGTGCTGGTTTGCCTGATTCACTCACAGTCGCAATTTTGATCAGACATGGACTTTTTATTTCTTTTCAATTAGAGTAGGGGCAGCCGGGGAAATTTTTTTAGAAATAAAATTAAATTTACTGTAACAAAACATTGGTTTTATCTACTAATGTTATATTGATATTAAAATACTATCCAACAATTTTATGAAAAGAGTTTTGCAAATTCTCTTATTTTTCGTTTTCGGAGTTCATGGAATAGTGCACGCACAGTCCAAAATTATCGCCGGAAAAATAAGTGATGTAAAGGATCAAGTCAAATTATCTGATGCAACAGTTATGTTGCTTACCGCTAAAGATTCCATATTGACGGGTTTTACGAGATCAGATGAAAACGGACTTTTTTCTTTATCCAAGCCAGATACAGGGTCCTATCTGTTGATCGTCAGTTATCCCAAATACGGTGATTACTATACAGAGATTTCTAAAGACAGGGATTATTCCAAGTTAGCTGTTGGGCTGACCAAAACGGCCACTTTATTGGAGGAAGTTATTGTTACTGGTCGAATTCCCATTACTATAAAAGGGGATACCACAGAGTATGACGCCGGTAGTTTTAAAGTAGAGAAAAATGCAAAGGTTGAAGATTTGCTGAAAGTCTTGCCGGGGATTACTGTCGATGCGTCCGGAAAAATTACTGCACAGGGTAAAACGGTCAAAAAGGTTCTCGTGGATGGCGAGGAATTTTTCGGTGATGACCCGACGCTGGTCACCCGCAATATTCGATCGGATATGGTTGATAAGGTGCAGGTGTATGAAAAGAAGTCTGAGCAAGCCGAACGAACGGGAGTAGATGACGGACAGCGCGAACAGACCATTAATGTCAAATTAAAAGATGGTGCCAAAAATGGAATGTTCGGAAAAGCCTTACTCGGAGGCGGTACCAGTGATTATTATATGGGACAGTTGATGTTAAACAAATTCAAGGGATCTCAAAAGATCTCCGTTTATGGTCTTTTTGGAAATAATGGGACGACAAGCATGAACTGGCAGGATGCACAGAAATATGGTGGTGATTCAGGCGTTTCATACGGGGATGACGGATCCATGTCCTGGTCTAATTTTACCGATCCTTTTTCAGGGCAGGGTGTAATCGGTATACCCCGTGCGATCAATTCGGGGGTCAATTTTTCGGATAAATTCAACAAGGATAAACACAACGTCAATATCAACTATAAATATGGAAGACTAAGCAGTGATGGGGATGATGAGACAATTAGTACGGGGCTGATCAATAATAAGTCAACTAAATCCGTAGATACAGAAAACGATCAGCATCGTGCCAATTTAAAATATGATCTGAATTTTGATTCATTAAATACCTTGACCATCCGAGGCGGAGCTTCCCGTAAAAATCTTTGGTCGGACAACAAACGTGAAGCCTATCAGTTTACCCAGAATATGGATACAACCGTCGCTGAAAACACCCGTGAGACCATCAAGAATACGGTTAACGAGTTGAATTTTAGCACCTATTTTACGCATAAATTTAAGAAAAAAGGACGTTCCTTTACATTTGACGGTCAATTCAAGCGAAGTGAAATGATAGGAGACGGTCATCTATCCTCAACTGTTGAAAATTATGCTCAAAAGGATTCCGCAGGGCATAGACAGATTGACAGGACAGATCAACGCAAGGAACGCAATAATAAAAATGATGTGCTAGGTGCTTCGGTATCTTATACAGAGCCTCTATCGAAAGTTTGGAATCTTGTTGTCGGAACTGGAATAGAAAGTAGCAATAACTCCTCCCGTGTTGAATCATTCAATAAAGGTGCTGACGGGAAATATGATGATCTGGACAGTCGTTTTAGTAACAATTATGATTTTGATAGACGGAGCAGCAGATATAAATTAGCCATCGTGCATACCACTGATAAGTTCAAGTTCACTGTTGCCAATAATTTTAATAATGATAAACTGAAACAATATAATTATTATAGTCAAGAAGGGCTTTCCAGAAGTTATTTTACTTATAATCCCAATGTGAGTGCCGGATATTCCTTCACAAAGACCAAAGGGTTATGGATGAATTACACCGGAAAGAACCAATTACCTTCCATGAGTCAGATTCAGCCTATTCTGGATAATTCGGATCAGATCAACAGGTACTTGGGAAATGAAAATTTAAAACCTTCTTTTAGAAACTCCTTAAATATCAATTATAACTCATTTCGGATTTTGACAGGAAGTTATGTCTATGTGGGCGGGAATATCACTTTGGATAAAAATCCGATCACACAAAATATTGATACTGTAAAAGGTCTCAATATCTACACCTGGAATAATGTAAAAGGTAAAACAAATACCTCCGTGAATATCTGGTCTGGGTACCATTTCAAATTGAGCAAAAAATTGGGCTTGTCCAATTCGCCACAGTTCTACCTGAATATGAGTGATAACTATAATCTATTCAACCAGCAATTAAACAAGGTCAACACAACGAATTTCAATTTTACGTACAACTTTAAAAGAGATACAAAGACTGGATTGAATTTCGATTTAAACTTCAGCCCACAATATCGCTTAATGAAATCCAGCCTGGAACGTAACACGAATAGTAATGGCTTTGTATTTGGATCAAATGGTAGTGTTGAATATTTTATCAATAAAACCTTTAAAGTATATACAAACTATAGCTATACCTACGAGGCAGCGACGAAGGCTTTTGATGAAAAATTTGAGCAATTCCTGTTGCATCCCGGAGTAAGTAAAAAGTTCCTGAAGAATGAATCTCTGATGTTGGATTTTATGATCAACGATGTACTTAATCAAAATAAAGGTTTTAGCCGTTCGGCATCAACATCAATTTTTACACAGCGACGTTATGATACGATCCGTAGATATTATATGCTCAAGTTATCCTGGGATTTCACAAAAATGTTTTTATAAAATTTAAGATAAATACCATGTTAAAATATATCGTTTTTTTCTTTTTTTGTTGTACAGTTCTAAGTCTCAAGGCGCAGTACACGCTATTCGGAAGGTCCGGGAGCATTTCCTATGATAAAACCATGTACATGAAGAATATTGTGGGTAAAAAGTTTTTGGCGAAGGCTGATGATAAATCAAAAATATTTTTTGAACAGATGTTACCCAAACTTCCTGAAAATGCCGTACTGAAAAAGACCCTAAAATTCAATGCCAATGAAACCTTGTTTGAACCAGTCAAAGATGATAATCTGGATCAGATGGTCAAGCAATACATCATGATGTTGGCATTGGACTTTGAAGGGATTACTTTGTCCAATATGACGACCCGCTCTTTTCTAAGGTATAATGATATCGTTGGTGAAAAGATTATTGTCGAAGACACGATGAAACGTATCAAATGGAAAATTACTGACGAGTATCGGGAAATCGCGGGATACAATTGCCGGAGAGCCAATGGCCTTACAGCTGACTCGATTTATGTAATCGGCTATTATTGTAACGAGATTCCAATCAGTGGCGGACCTGAATCCATCAACGGTCTTCCCGGGATGATCTTGGGCTTGGTGGTGCCCAGCCAGCATGTTTCCTATTTTGCCACGAAAGTCGAATTGAGCAATGATGTAATCATGGATAAAAAAAGGTTCGAAAAAAGTAAAGTGAAACGGATGACCAGAAAGACAATGACCGATCAGATTTCGAGCGTTTTGTCACAGCACATGAATAAAGAAACCGTTCAGTTTATCATGGAATTGGGTAATTTGTAAAGACGCATCGAGCATAAGTGTGTTTAATTTGTCAGGTACTCAAGTGCCTTACTAAGAAAAAGTAAAATCTATGTTGATCGGGGTAACTTTATGCGAAATTTAGCTGCTATACGATAGGCCAAAAAGCGACTTAGTATGTTTATTTTTATAATTTTTTCATTACATGGTTATTTTTTTTAAAACCGAAGTGAAAAATAATAGTGGCAAAATTGTAGTTTTGCCTGCTAATACAATTTATCATTATATACCATTCAATAAATTTTATGAAAAGCCTGTGGTTACCACTTTTACTTTTCCTACTATGCTCCTGCGGAATAGTTCAAGCACAATCCAAAATTGAGGGAAGGATTAACGACGTAAAGGATCAGCTAAAGTTACAAAAAGCAACGATCATGTTGTTGACAGCCAAAGATTCGATACTAACAGATTTTACCCGCTCTGATGAGGGCGGAAAATTCTCTTTGGCCAAACCAGATACCGGACAATATATTCTTATCGTTACCTATCCAAAATATGGTGAATATTATGCGGATATCTTACCGGGGAAGGATTACACAAATTTGTCGATTGGACTGACAAGCAGTACGACTTTATTAGAGGAAGTGATCGTAACGGGACGGATCCCCATAACAATTAAAGGTGATACAACGGAATACGATGCCCGGAGTTTCAAGGTGGAGAAAAATGCAAAGGTTGAAGATCTTTTGAAAGTGCTGCCCGGGATCACCGTGGATGCTTCGGGGAAGATTACCGCACAGGGGAAAACGGTCGAAAAGATGCTTGTCGATGGCGAAGAGTTTTTTGGGGATGATCCGAAATTGGTGAGCCGAAATATCCGTTCGGATATGGTCGACAAGATTCAGGTCTATGAAAAGAAATCCGATAAAGCGGAGAAAACGGGCATTGATGATGGAGTACGTACGCAGACCATCAATGTAAAACTAAAAGAAGAAGCAAAACGTGGTATATTTGGGAAAGCCGATGCTGGTGTCGGAAATAATAAATTTTACCTTGGTCAGGGCTTTTTGAATTATTTCAATCAATCTTTTCGGATTTCAACTTATCTGATCGCAAGTAATACCGGAAAAACAGGGCTGAATGGTCAAGAGGCATCAAGTATAGGTGGTGATGGTGACGGTTCTGGAAATTTTGAGGGGGAAGGGGTTCCGAAGTCCTTAAATACGGGTTTTCTATATTCAGATAAAACAACAAATAAAAAACATACGTGGCGTATTGACTATAAGTATAGTCAATCGAATGTAGATCTGGACAGAAGTGTATTCACAAGAAATGCAGCACGGGATACCATTCTGATAAGCAACAATAATACGGCTGCTTCCAGCGACAATAAAAAACATAACGTCGGACTGAAATATGAATTTAAAATAGATTCTTTATCGGATCTGACCGTTTGGGCTGGTGCGAATCGGAGAAGGGATATTAGCTCCTCAGCAACGATCTCAACAACCTTTAACCAATTTGATCAACAGATTAATGGCAATACCCGAAATTTTAAGAATAATACTGAGTCAGAACAGTATAATACCTCGGCAATTTATGTAAGGAGATTTAAGAAAAAGGGGCGCTCATTAACATTTAGCTATGCAACATCAGGTAACAAGCAGGATGGAAATCAGCAGCTATATTCCAATCTAAGCTATTACAAGGATGGTGATTCCGTCGGCAATACGATTTTAGATCAAGAGAAGGTGATTGCAAATAAATCGTTTGCAATGGGGGGAGATGTATCTTACTCTGAACCTCTATCAAAGAAGCTTATTTTAGCGTTTGAGTACGGCATCAATTATAACCGCGACAATAATTCGGTAAAATCATCTAACAAAAATCCTGTCACAGGTAAGTACGATGATCTGGATGAAGTTTATAGTAATGACTTTTTGTATAAGACCACGAAGAATACCTATAATCTTTCGGTCAACTATAAACCGCTGGAAAAATTTGTTATTAATATTGCCAATAGATTTGAAAATAGCGATTTGTCGCAGTTAAACCGAGCGGATAATGCACATCTGTCTAGGTCCTTTTTTGTTTATAATCCTGTCTTGGATTTAAATTATGAGATTAAAAAAAATAGGTCAATTTCAATGGTCTATAGAGGAACAAATGGATTACCTTCACTCAATCAGATTCAGCCACTACGGTCAAACCTTGACCCGTTGAATGAATATTTAGGAAATGAAAACTTAAAACCATCTTATACCAATGAATTGAATTTAGGTTTTAGATCTTTTTCCATCCTTAAAGGTGAGTTTTATGGTATTTTCATCAATGCTTCCCGTACCAACAAAGCCTTGGTTCAAAATGCAACAATTGATTCTGTGGGTAAAACAACGTTTATCTGGGATAACTTAAATCACAATACCAATAATCAGATTAGCATCAGCCCTATGTATTATGGGATTCTGTGGAAAAAGTATCAACTGAGACACGGTGGTGGACCTACTATTTCCATTGGTAACAATTATAATTATGTGAACAATGTTTTGGCGAATGCGAAGTTTCAAACTTATTCAGTGAATTACGGGCTTCAAAAGTCCACAACAAAAGGGCTGGATTTTGAATTTGAAGTTTCGCCGGGCTATGTCATCCAGAGTAATTCAATTGGTATGATGGAAGACAGTAAAGGTTTTACATTATCTTCCAATGGAAGTCTTAAATATTTTCTTCCGGCCAAATTTGTATTGCGGACAGACTTCAACTATCGATATCAGGCACCGACGGCCGTGTATAGTAAAAAGTTCGAACGTTTTGTATTGAACCCTGCACTATCGAAAAAGTTTATGAAAGATGAGAAGCTCGAAGCAACTTTTATGGTTAATGACATATTGAATCAAAATATAGGCTTTGAACGAAATCAAAACGGCACCCTACTTACCGAGCGTCGATTTAATACAATCGGTAGGTATTATATGGTAAAACTAAGCTGGGAAATCAATAAGATGTTAGCCAAATCGAAATAAAATGAGAACGATAAAAAATATAATAACCCTATTTTTAGTCCTATTTTTTGGAAAAACGGCGGTAGGACAATACGCTTATTTCCCGGACCGGGGAACGATTACTTTTGAGAAAACCGTATTTCTTAAAAATTTGATCAAGCGTTATGGAGCCTATTCCAAAGATGAAGAGAGCCGTAATGCCTTCAAGGGATTGGGGGAAGCGGCTCCAGAAAATCAAGTGCTGAGAAAGACCTTGAAATTTTCTCCGGATGAAGTGCTGTATGAGCATATTGCTGAGGATTATCCCGAAGTCACACAGGGGTTGATGCGGATGGGGATTTTTGAATCTGGAATTAGCAGTTATCAGAATCTGAAAACAAAGGAATTCAAATCCATCTTCGAATTGGGAGGAGAACGGATCGTAATCGCTGATTCGACACTAAAGATAAAATGGAAAATTACGAACGAGTACCGGGAGATCGCGGGGTATCAATGCCGGCGGGCAAACGGACTTGTGCTTGACTCGATCTATGCTGTAGCATTTTATACGGACCAGATTCCAGTATCTGGTGGACCGTCCGCATTCAATGGTCTACCTGGGATGATTTTGGGGTTGGCTGTTCCGGAGCTTCACTATAATATGTTCGCAACTAAAGTCGAACTGAGTCCAGTAACGATTTCTTCTGACAATCTTCTTAAGAAAAAAGACAAACCTTTGAATAGAAAGCAGGTTTACGACAAACTAAATGCTGTTGTGGGGGGCTATCTCGGTGTTAAGGTGTATAACCTTGTGATGGGTTGTTATTACTTGTAACCAGCCCCAGATCCACTAACACATAAAAAAAGGCCCTTCATTTGAAAGGCCTTTTTTA
>NZ_DLJD01000030.1:109644-141896 GCF_002484085.1 Sphingobacterium sp. UBA7625 | reverse complement strand
AATAAATTTGAGACAGCCTCTCTTTTTATATCATTTTTATATGAGATTTTTTAATACAAGCCTTTTGACGACCTGAATTGTCCCGATAATAATAGGGCCTTTTACATCCAATTGGCCGCCAATAGCTATTCCTGAAAAACTCATTCGATACTACATCTTAGTAATTGTCGTATAAGCCCAATTCGTCCAAACCCCATCTTTATTTTTTACACGTGCCGAAACTGTATATGTACCGCTATTAGAAAATTGTATCCGTACACCAGTATGGTTTTCCAAGAGACAATCTAATCCCGAATCGTATGTAATTGTTGCCGAAGGGGAAACCTGCCATTCCGCATCTATGGCATCCGTGCATCTATTAGGGTATAAAGCAACGAAATTCATAGGCGGCATAGAACCCGAACCTATCGTGGCAGATTCGCTCCATATCCCATTCAGTATCGTTGGCAAAGCCGCCATAACAACCGTTTTTGCTTTTGAAGAAGGAGTTGGTAAATCGCGTTTGGCATTGGAATTTAAATCTGCCTTTGTGAAGCCAAAGCATATAATAGTGCCTAAGCAAAGCATGCTTTTAAAAATTTGATGTTCTCTCATAACTGTTATAATTGTGAAGAATAGCTGGTTTGAAACCGATCAAACCTTACATAAATATAGACAAATTGTTACACATAATATTCTCCATTTAACGACAGAAGGGAGCATCTTATATATTACGCCTTCGTTTTTGACACTTCTTTTTAAAAAATTTAAAAAGAATTTTGAACTTAATAGAAATACTACATATCTTTATTGCATCATCATTAGTATGATCCACCGATTAGGCTGGATCAGAAGAGGCTAATATTGTGCATACTAACTTGGATATTGGATAAATCAATGTCTTTTTAAAATTACAAACCGAATTACTACTCACTGAAGTTGAACTAATATGGTTGTCGATATATTAAAAAATTTGTACTACCGCCCCATGCAACCGATTTCGGAAATTGCTAATACCCTATCAAGGAGCATTCCATCCGTTACAAAACAACTCAATGCCCTATTGGCAAAAGACATTATCGTTGAAAAGGGATACGCAGCCTCCACAGGGGGAAGAAAGGCAATCCAATATAGGCTAAATGAAGACTTGTCCCATACTGTCATAAGTATATCCATTGACCAGTTCTACACTTCAATAGCTTCAACCAATTTAAAAGCAGAAATACTTTTCGCTGAGAATAATGTTCCTATCGATCTAAGAGATACAAATGCTCCAGACTTAATTATAAACTGCCTAGATAATTTTCTGTCGGAAAATCAACTAGATAAACAGCTAATAATAGGCGTCGGAATTAGCATGCCCGGATTTGTCAATTCTGAAACCGGACTCAACGAATCGTATAACGAACATTCGCGCTTATACAATATCCGTGAGCAAATTGAACTTAAATTCGGCATCCCTACTGTTATAGACAATGATTCCCGTTGTGTTGCGTGGGCAGAGAAAAAATTCGGTGAAGCTCAAGACTCCAGCCATTCACTTGTCATCAATCTTAATTGGGGGGTTGGACTTGGTATACTGATCAATGACGATATATTCAAAGGAACCTCCGGATTTGCTGGAGAATTCAGTCATATCCCACTTTCTGATACCCTGACGTTATGTTCGTGTGGGAAAAGAGGATGTCTGGAAGTCGAAGCATCAATTAGCGCTGCTATCCGAAATATCCAAAAAGATATCAAAAAGGGAGCATATTCAATCTATGAGAAATTAGAGCTAGAACATAACAATAAAGTTGAAGCATTGATAAAATCAGTACAAATCGGGGATCAAATAGCCATTAATAATATTGGGAAGATTGGATATTTATTAGGAAAAGGAATATCTACGCTTATCCATATTCTAAATCCCCATCGAATCATTATCAGTGGTAGGGGTGCAGAAATAGGTCAGATTTTAGCACCACAAATCCAGGTTGCTGTCAATGAATATAGTATTCCAAAGATTGCAAAAAAAACGACCCTCAGTATCTCAACGTTACACAGGAACGCTCAGCAACTGGGCACAACGGCTTTAGTTATCGAAAAATTTATCGCACGCATTATAAACTAATATTTTACACAAATACCTAAAACATGAGTCTATTTTACAAAAGAGCTGCCGGGTTGGCCTTATGTACACTATTCAGTGCCACATCACTCTATGCGCAGCAAAGCATCACTGGGATTGTTTCGGACGCTAATGGTCCTGTCTCTGGAGCGACCGTTACCGTAAAGGGAACTACAAAGGGCACACAGACAACCGCCAATGGTTCTTTTACCATTCAAGCGGCCCAAGGCGAAACATTAAGAATTTCAATCGTTGGATACAAAGCCCAAGAAATTGTGGTTGGATCGAATAAAACGATTAATGTTACACTAAGTCCCGATGCGTCGGCCCTTGATGAAGTCGTTGTAACAGCGATGGGTATAAAACGCGAGTCTAAAGCCTTGGGATATGCGGTAAGCAACATCAAGGCTGATGAAATTACTAAAGCTGGAAACACCAACTTCGGTTCCGCATTATACGGTAAAGCACCAGGTGTAAAAATCACCACTGCTCCTGGTGGTTCGGCCAGTGCGGTAAATGTGCAGATCCGTGGGATCAATTCATTAAACTATCAACGCCAACCACTTTACGTTGTGGACGGAATTATCATCCGAAACGATCAGCAAAATGGGGCTGCTGGAGCCAACAACAACAACTTCGATCGTGATCAACGAATCCGCGGCAACGGAATGTTGGATATCAATCCTGCAGACATCGATAACATATCCATTTTAAAAGGTGCTGCAGCAAGTGCATTATATGGCTCAGATGCAGCGAGCGGAGTGATTGTTATTACGACAAAAAAGGGAACTAAGGGACGCGGTCTAGGTGTCGATTTTAATTACACAGGATCCTTGGAGCGCGCCGCATTCTTACCGAAATTTCAAAACGAATATGGTCCGGGGTATGATGCCGGCATTAACGTCACCAATGGCGCTACCGAAGAAGGTTGGATCCTGGATGCCAAGTCACCCACTGGACGACGACCTTACTTTAGGTCCTACGCAAGCTTCGGTCCCAAATTTACGGGAGAAGATGTTCTTTGGTGGGATGGCCAGATTAGACCTTACGTTGCGCGTAAAAACAATTACTACGACGTTTTCGACAAAGGTTATAATTCTACCGCAAACATCGGAATATCCAATCAGACTGAAAAACTCAATTATCGTTTGAGTGCAACCCGCATGGATTATAAAAGTACCAGCCCGGGAAGCAAACAGACAAAAAATACATTTAATTTAAATAGCTCATTAAAGCTAAGTAACCGTTTATCCACAGATATCGTCGCGAATTATATCAACACCAACACGCACAATAGAACATACCTTTTAGGACAGGTACTAGGTAGCTTTGATGGATTCTTCAGTAGAACGGAGGATATGGCAGCCATGAAAAAAGCCTATCAAACATCAGATGGCTATAAATATTCGAAATTTGGTACAGGCCGTCCGGAGGATTTTATTTACACAATGCGTGCATCAAACCTATTGGATTATTTCTGGAATCAGTATAAAAACAGTTATGATGAGGTTGAAAACCGTATTTTAACCAGCGCGACATTAAATTGGGACGTGGTTGATCACCTCAAATTCAGAGGAAGAATAGGGAATGACTTTACTTCTGCTACCAGTACAAATAAGCAGTATACAGAGAATGCAACGAAGTATAATTCGCCGTCAAGCAGTACCGGTGGCTATTCAACCACTAAAGGAGCCTATTCAATTTTATATGGCGATTTAATGATGACATATAGCAATAAGATCAATGAAAATTTTGACTATTCAGCTAGTGTTGGCTTTCAATCCCGGTCAGAAAATTACGATGATCAATCCTCAAGCACCGCTTCTGGGCTCGTTACTGAAAACTGGTTTAGTTTAAGCAACAGCTTGGCGCAGGCTACAACGACGAATGCTCGAAAGGAAATGCTTAAATACGCTTACTTTGGGTCATTAAACATCGGTTACAAGGGCTTTGCTTATCTTGATGGAACATACCGTTCAGAATACTCATCAACTCTTCCTCCACAAAACAACAACTACCAATATGGTTCCCTAAGTGGTAGTTTCATTTTTAGTGATGCATTTAATATCAAATCCGACAAGTTTTCCTATGGTAAGTTACGTGCTTCGTATGGTATCGTAGGTAATGATGCTGCTATTTACGAAGCCAATATCGCCTATACTCAAGCGCCTTTGTTAACAGTGAATGGAGCTATACCGGCATTGACGTACAAAAACCGATATGGTAATCTAGATCTTAGACCGGAAAGGAAATATGAAATGGAGTTCGGTCTGGAATTGAAATTTCTAAAAAACAGAATCGGCTTAGATGCAAGTTACTACAACAACTATATCGAGGATCAAATTCTTGGGTTGACAACACCTGCATCAACAGGTGCAACATCTCAGCTTCTAAATATTGGAAAAATAGCTAATCATGGATTGGAATTATCCATTAACGGAACGCCTATCCAAAACGAAAATTTCACTTGGAATTCCAGACTAAATTATTCTTTCAACCGCTCTAAAGTCAAAGAATTATTGGCGGGTGTTGATGAATTGGTTTTTTACTCAGCTGATGCCAATTCATTAAAAATTACGGCAAAAGCAGGAGAAACTTTGGGAAATATCTATGTATATGATATCGCTAAAGATGAGAATGGCAATAATCTGATATCGGATGAAGGCTTTTATGTAATGGATAAATCCAAATATAAAATGGTAGGCAATATTATGCCTAAAGCAATTGGTGGATGGACAAATACCTTTAACTACAAGAACTTTAGCTTAGATTTCACTGCTGATTACCGGTTTGGCGGTAAAATGGTATCCGAAAATCTTAAGTATGGAATGGCTTCCGGACTTTATGAGAACACACTTCCCTACAGAGAAAGTGGCATCACGCTACCGGGTGTTAATGCCAATACCGGAAAAGCAAATGATGTACATTTAAGTGGAGCGGAATATTACTTCAATACGTTTAACTGGGGTGATGACTCCTGGTCTGAAAAAGGTGCGGTTTATGACAATAACTTTATTAAACTAAGGGAACTTTCTATTGGTTACCGGATCCCGGACAGCTTTACAAAACGCATCAAAATGAACAATCTTAGATTTTCATTAATCGGAAGAAATTTATTCTATTTCTACCGAACATTGAAAAATCTTGATCCTGAAGCTCCAGTAGGAAATGCTTGGTGGGCTCAGGGTGTTGACGTTGGTTCCTCCGCAGCAACAAGAAGCTTTGGTTTTTCGTTAAACGCTAATTTTTAATCACTTTTTACTGAAATCATGAAAAAAATATTTTTTACCATATTTACACTTACGACTGCTTTAACCTCCTTGGTAGGCTGTAAAAAGCAATTGGATGAAAAATTTCAAAATCCAGACGCTACCGAAAAAGCCAGTGTTTCAGCATTCTTTGCCGAATTGTTAAATAATGACCGGGTGAGACCTTCCTATTGGCATTATAGAACCTTCATTTTATCAAATCAGGCAATTTATACACAAACAGCATCTTTTATCCCATCCAATTCCATGTATCAGCCAAATGATGGCTATTCATATGATTATTGGGTAGATTTCTATTCACCAGGCGTACTTGGCATCTATAGAGCCATGGAAAAAGCCTATGCTGCGCTCCCTGAGGAAGAAAAAGCTAATGCCAAAGTTATCTTGCAGGCAGCAAAAGTAGTTGTCTTAGACGAGGCTTCAAAGTTAGTAGACAACTATGGCGATATCCCGTTCAGCGAAGCAGGCAGCCTACCTTCAACTAATGTGATCAAACTTCCAAAATTTGATGATCAAAAAGAGCTGTATTATCAATTCATATCGGATTTAAAGGAGATAAACACCTATTTCGATACCGTAGAATCTAATCCCGAATTCGCCAAATATGATATATTAAACAGCGGTAATGTCGGTAAATGGAGAAAGTACACAAACTCGCTGAGACTTCGTTTATTATTGCGAATTTCCAATGTCGACGAAGCCAAAGCACGCACGGAGATATTGGAGATCCTAAATAACCCAAGTCAATTTCCATTAGCAGATGGAAACAATAATGGCAGCTATGATCCAAAAACAGAAGATATCCTTTTGGCTCCATTGACAAACTATACAGGTACATTAAGACAAGGGCTGATTGAGGGGCCTAATCATTACGCAACTGACCATATGTTAAACAAGGTTATGTTACCATCAAAGGATCCCCGTATTCCGGTATTTTATGACAAATTTGGAGTAACTGTGGATAATAAATTTATACCAAACAAAGAGTATAAAGCCATGCCGATTACTTTTACTTCCACCGAGATGGAAAAGAACTATCAAAGCTATTCTATTTTGGATTCCACAACATTTGCTGACAACAAAGAACTTCCCGGTATCGTATTTTCAGCCAGTGAAACCAACTTTATTAAAGCCGAAGCTCAGTTAAGATGGGGATCAAGTGCTGCAGCTAAAGAGGCTTATAATACAGCTGTAAAACAGTCAATATCTTTCTACTATTATTTGAACAATATAAATAAGTCCGGTTTAAAAACCGAAACTAAACCTGCCGACAATGTCATCAATGATTTTATTGATAAATCCACGATAACATTCACAGGGGATAAAAATAAAGACCTTGAGTTAATCTATACGCAAAAATGGCTGCACTATGGTTTTCTACAGGCACAACAAGCTTGGTCCGAATTAAGACGAACAGGCTATCCAGTGCTAACCTTTCCAGTAGCTGGGCTTGTCAACTTCGCGAATCCACCTATGAGGTTGAATTATCCATCTTCAGAGGTATCAAATAATAGTAAAAATTACGAAGCCGTAAGATCAAAGGACACACGAACAACCAAAATTTTCTGGGACGTCAATTAATCGACACTACATCTCCTACAGAAAGCCACCTTCAAGTGGCTTTCTTTTTATCATTTTCATTATATTTATACATGCAAAAACTGACAACCATTATATCAACCGCACTCTTGGCTACGACCTCTACTTTAGTCTTTGGTCAAGCCCACAATGTGTCGGGTGGCTATCAAAAACCTACCGATCCGCAGGTGATCGAAAACCTCGAACAATGGCAAGACATGAAATTTGGTCTCTTCATGCACTGGGGAACCTACAGTCAATGGGGGATTGTTGAAAGCTGGAGCTTATGTCCGGAAGATGAGGGCTGGACACAACGCAAGCCTGAACATGGCGCAACTTACAACGAATACGTAAAGAACTACGAAAATCTACAGACAACATTCAATCCTACGGATTTCAACCCACAAAAATGGGCCGATGCCGCGAAAGCAGCCGGAATGAAATATGTGGTCTTTACAACCAAACACCACGATGGATTCGCAATGTTCGATACCAAGGAATCGGATTACAAAATTACTTCCAGCAAAACCCCTTTCTCTTCAAACCCAAAAGCTAACGTCACCAAAGAAATATTCAATACTTTTCGCAATGACGGGTTCAAAATCGGGGCTTATTTTTCAAAACCGGATTGGCATACGGATTATTACTGGTGGAGTTATTTCCCGCCAAAAGATCGCAATGTAAACTATGATCCCCAAAAGCATCCTGAACGTTGGGAAAAGTTCAAAAACTATACCTACAACCAAATCAATGAACTTACATCCGAATATGGCAAAGTCGATATCTTATGGTTGGACGGTGGTTGGGTACGTCCATTCAAAACGATTGATCAATCTGTAGACTGGCAACGAACCATCAAAGTTGAACAAAATATTGATATGGATCGCATTGGTGGCATGGCCCGAAAAAATCAGCCCGGAATCATTGTCGTAGACCGCACCGTTCCCGGTAACTGGGAAAACTATGTCACACCGGAACAGGCCATACCTGAACATCCCCTGGACATTCCTTGGGAAAGCTGTATTACTATGGGTGACTCGTTTAGCTATGTTCCCAACGATAATTATAAGCCAACAAAGAAAATCGTCGAAACTCTCGTCAAGATTATCGCTCGTGGTGGTAACTATTTGCTGAACATTGCTCCTGGCCCTAAAGGAGACTACGATCAGGCTGCATATGATCGTTTAAACGAATTGGCCGCTTGGATGAAGATCAACCAAAGTGCTGTATACGCTACACGTACCATTGCGCCTTACCATCAAGGTGATTATTATTATACCCGAAGCAAGGACAATAAAATCGTCAATGTATTCCACCTGTCGGAGGGAGATACTTACCAACAGCCGAATGAATATGTCTTTGAGGTACCTGACAATTTTAAGGTAAAAAAAATAACAATATTGGGCCATAAAGGTCGTTTGAATTGGTCGCAACATGACAATCAGATCACCCTCAGAAGTCCGGGTACAAGATTTAATTATGCTACCGCGATTCAATTGCAAAGCAAGTAACAAAAAAGCAGCTGGATTACATCAAGCTGCTTTTTTGTTATCCGATAACGATGATCGATTTCAGGCATTTTCAGAGGCTTTCAATTGACTAACGAAGACCAACAAATACAAATCCACCCGATCGCTACCATCAATCATTGTTCAAATAACTAAAATACAACCTATAAAAAACAGCACTTGTGAACTTGTCAGCACGTACTTACCGAATGAAACAGATAACCTTATTTTTAGCATTATTACTCATAACATTTTATTCATGTAAAAGTTATAAGCCGCAGATCATCTCATCCCGGCAGATCTTCAAGGAAGGACAGGTCAATTTCAAACAATGCCATGCTTCGACCATACAATCCATCGGCAAAGACAGCCTTTTGGCTTGCTGGTTTGGCGGCACGCAAGAATCCAATCCGGATGTGGTGATATGGAGTTCCCATTATACAGCCGGAAAATGGCAAACACCAGTACAAATCGCTGATGGGATTCTTGCAGACAAACGTTATCCGACCTGGAACCCCGTGCTCTATCAACATCCTAAAAGTGATACCCTCTATTTATTCTATAAAATTGGTCCTAACCCAAGAGAATGGAAAGGCTATGTCAAATACTCCCTCGATAAAGGTCGTCACTGGTCTGTGGCACAGGCATTACCCGATGGTATTTTGGGCCCAATTAAAAACAAACCATTTACATTGTCTAATGGAGACATACTATCTCCTTCCAGTACCGAATCAAAAGACGAAATCTGGAAAGCGCATGTAGAAATAAGTCGCGACCGGGGTAAAACCTGGTCTATTCATACAATTCGGCCCGATACAAATATTCAAGTCATTCAGCCCAGTATTGTCCAACACGAAGATGGACTCCTCCAGGTGCTTTGCCGCAGTAAAGAAAATAAAGTAATGAGTGCCTTTTCTTCCGACCAAGGCAACAGCTGGGGACCATGGAAAGCCACCAATCTGCTCAACCCCAATTCAGCCACCGATGCCATCCGATTGAAAAATGGATTATTTATGATCGTTTACAATCCCGCCATAGCAGGAAAAGATTGGTGGGAAGGGCGTACAAAGCTGCGTGTCGCAACTTCCCATAATGGCCTACAATGGAAAGATGCTCTTATACTTGAAGACGGGGTCAAGGGGGACGAGTATTCTTACCCCACAATTATTCAAGATAACAATGGTTTAATACATATCACGTATACATGGAATAGAAAGAGTATCAAGTATATCCGATTAAAATAAATCACCCTCTTGTAGCAAAAGAAAGTTCGTTACGTTATGCTATAAAAGACAAATTATGACCTTATTAAAGAACTCCTTTCTTCTCGGCATTTCACTCTTATTTGCAAGTTGCTCAAAGGAAGAATCCGAAAAGATAACAGCACTAGAGGGTAGCTACTCTGGAAAATTTACTGTCTACTATAAAAATCAAGACAAAACATTCACTGGAGATGTCAATGTAAAATTTAAAGCAGATAGCTTCTTTTGCTCTACAAATAAGGACAGATACCCTGCAGGTGGCTCAGGAACATTTGAAATTATTGGAAACAAGATTGTTTTCAAGGATCAAAACTTTTGGACTGCAGACTTTGACTGGGCATTGATATTGAATCGCGAATATAGCTATACCCTGGATGGCAAAGAACTTATCCTGACGAAAGATCCTTATCAGAACAATAGCTATACCTATAAACTAAAGAAGGATTAATTAATAATCCTTCTTTAGTTCCATCTCTCCTTTCAATCGAATGTCGTCGGATGACGCCCCGATCAGCAATTTGAATTTCCCTTTCTCTGTTTTCCAGACATTATTTGCGTTCCACAGTTTAAGATCTTCTTTGCCTAACTGGAAAGTGTACCTTTCTTTATTTCCTGCTGCAATGGTTTTACGTTCGAATTGTTTTAACTGCATAATGGGCGTAACCACCGAACTGACTTCATCGACAACATATAACTGCGCTACTTCATCACCGGCCGCACTACCCTTATTTTCGACATCAAAAGAAACCGTACACACAAAATCAGCTGTACCTTCGGTCAGTCCGACCTGTAAGTTGCTGTATTCAAATTTACTGTAACTTAATCCATAACCAAAAGCATATAGAGGTTTGGCCGACATCTCCACATAATCATGATGTTTAGGTTTTGTATGATTATAATGTACAGGAAGCTGGCCAACGGAGCGAGGCACAGAAATCGGTAACCGGCCGGCCGGATTATAATCGCCAAACAGGACATCGGCAATAGCCAATCCACCCTCCTGTCCGGGATACCAGGCATTCACGATCGCAGGAATATGCTCCGAGGCCCAATTCAGATTAAGTGGTCGTCCCATAATGGTCACCAGGACTACAGGTTTTCCTGTTGCCCGGATCGCTTTCATCAGTTTTAATTGATCGCCCATCATATCCAACGAAACGCGATCAAATCCTTCACCGCTTTCCATATCACTGACAGTATTGGGATCTACACTCGCTGCTCCGGTTGCCTGGTAAGAAGTTTTAAAATCCCGAGCACTCGAACCTCCGAGAATCAAAACTACCACATCTGCTTGCTCAGCAGCCGCTACCGCAGCTGGAATATTAGAATTTGCCGTATCACGGATGGCGCAACCTTTGACATAATCAACTTGCGTTCCTCTTCCCAGAGCCGAGCGAATACCTGTCAATACAGTCTGAACCTTCCCTTCGGCCTGTGGCGCAGTATAATCCCCCAATTGATTATAGCCATTGTCAGCATTTGGCCCGATCACCGCAATCCGTTTCAACGATTTGCTTAATGGCAGGATATTTTGTTCGTTTTTCAGCAAGATAATGGATTCCCGTGCAACCTGTCGTGCAACAGATCTATTCTGTGCTGTGGCAACTTTTTGAGCAACAAGCTTCTCATCTACATAAGGACGGTCGAATAGCCCAAGGTTAAACTTCATCCGTAGCACCCGCGCTACTGCAGTATCCAATACTGCCGGCTCAACCAGTCCTTGTTGTACCGCTTGCAATAGATTCGGGCCATATCCCGATCCGCTCAAGTCCACATCCAATCCGGCATGTATACTTTGTGAAGCGGCTTCTGCTGCTGTCGCCGCCGTCGCATGCCCACCGTTGAGACCAGAAATACTTAATAGATCTGACACCACAAATCCCTTGAACCCCCAGTCTTTCCGTAAAATATCTTTCAACAGCCAGGGATTTGCAGAGCAAGGAATACCGTCAATACTATTATAAGCCGTCATGACCGACCCCGCACCGGATTTAACGGCACGCTCGAATGGCGGTAGAAAATACTGTCTTAGGCTTCGTTCACCAAAAGATACAGACTCACCATTATGTCCGCCATCGGGTGCAGCGTAAGCGACAAAGTGTTTCAATGTACCAATGATTTTATCCTGTTGCCCAAGCTTCTCCCCCTGAAAACCACGGATCATGGCGCTTCCCATCTGTCCGATGAGGTAAGGGTCTTCCCCATAGGTTTCCTCGGTCCTGGACCAGCGGGGATCGCGTGCCAGATCAAGAACGGGGCCATAGCCATTTTTTCCACCTACGGCATAAGTTTCCTGTGCAATTGTTGATGCCATACGCTGAATTAGATCCGGATTCCAGGTACTCGCCTGCCCTATTGCCGTCGGGAATACCGTGGCACCAATGGCCATATGTCCATGCGGAGCTTCTTCAGACAGCAACAATGGAATACCCAGGCGGGTGCTATCTAACATGTATCGCTGAATAGCATTGGTCGCCCGTGCAGCTTCCGTGGGAGTAAGACCATTGAGTAAGGTTTTTTGTGTCCAGGGATCGGCACGCAATGTGGCCCACAACAAGCCAATATGCTGCTCCTTTACCGCTTTCTTTAATTTATCACTAACCCCGACATACTTGCCCTTTTTCTCATACATATCCCATCCAAGCAATTTGCTTAGTTGCCCGACCTTCTCTTCCACAGTCATACGCCCTAAAAGATCTTTGACCCGCTGTTCGGTAGGCAATGTGCCATTTTTATAGGGCAATTTTTGGGCTTGAACTTTTGGCGAAAGCAATGTTGCCATTGCCGTAAAAAGTATTATTTGGACTTTCATAAGTAGATTTCTATTTAAACCATTTTTTGTATATTATGAGACCTGTAGTTTTTGCATCACACACTATATGCAACCGGTTTCAAAACACTAAATTAACGATTTAGCAGTAATAATCAAGATAATTTTTCGAATATAGAAAATTCAGAATCCGAATCAATAGAACGAATAAATTACCTGCATATATGCAAAATCACTACATCGTATTCATTATCCAAAACGAAGGAAAGGGTTATTAATTTCTATACATTTACAATTCATGTAAAAAATATTATCTCCTAAAATAAGAAAAGACGGCAAGCCGTCTCTCCATTCATGTGTTATAGGAATGCTACTTATTTTTTTCTGCTTTACTTTTTCCTTTAAAATGGTATTCCATTGGCAATAATTTATCTATGCCGCCTCTCATTTAGTTATAACTCCAACGTCTCAACCTGCTGGACTGCTACAGCGCACAAATATTTTCTAACCGAATAGATAAAAGAATAGCATTATTCTCCGGTACGATCAGTTTCCGAATGCACTGTAATTGCATCAGTCCAAAGACCCGGATAATCTGTTTGTACAATACGTACATAAGGGTATTTTTCCAAGAATGACCGGTAGACTTTTACCCCTTCCAGGCTTGCTTTTTCATCATCATCCCCCAGACTATTCATCCAGAAATAAACACCCTGCTGCCGCAAGGAATTAAGCCTTTCTGTGTCCGTAAACGACTCATCAAGATGAATGATTGATGTCATCTTCATCTGTAGAATCGCATTCAGCTCCTTCATACTCCGTGCCCGCGGGAAAATCGTGATTTTTGTATTGAGTTTATAGATGCCCGGCATATCTTTGTAATCATAAAGAAAAAATAACACCTGGTCTTCCATCCCTTCTTGTGCGATAAGATCATAGGTTTTGGCGACAAATCCCCTCCGTTCTTCCTTAAAATCCAGGTCAACAATAATTTTTCCTTTACAGACACGCAGCGCTTCCTGCAACGTTGGAACTGACAAATTAGTCCTTTCACCTTCAGCGGGGCCACGCAAACGCATTTTCTGAATTTCGGCGTAGGTATGTTTACTGACCTCCCCACTTCCATTTGTGGTACGATTGAGTGTATTGTCATGCATCAGTACAAGTACACCATCTTTTGTGGCGCGAACATCCAACTCCACAACGGAAGTACCCAAGCGAATCGTCTCTTCGATTGCAGCGATAGAATTTTCTGGATACGTCAGGTGTGCACCCCGATGTGCCGCGATATGTATACTCTTTTGATCCAGATTTTTTAGTAAATTCACGGACTGAGCATATAACATGGTAAGGGACATTCGCACTATACCTAACAAGATAATACAATAAAAGCTTTTTTTCATCCTTATAAATTTGTTTATTCGACAACCAATACTCCTATGGATCAAGGTCCATCGACTTTGTTTTCAGACGGAAATGATCCATAAGCGTACGTTATGATTATTTTTTTGACAGCTCAAACGAATCAAACAATTGTCCATTGAGCTTATAACTTGCAAAATAGAGCTTATTCGCCCTGAATTTTATCACCTGGTAGAGTTGTGTTTGCGCGGTTGCAACATCCATCCATCGCTCAGAATCGGATTCGTACATCTTTGGTCCCGCTACTGACAACAGGTATACAGGTCGTTTTCGGCCAAGGCTACCCCGGGCATAGGTATGATCGTGGCCCTGCAAGACCAAATCAACACCATATTTCTCGAAAATAGGTTTGAACCGTTCTCTTAATATGGTATTGTCTCGACTTTTTGCGGTAGAGTACACCGGATGATGCATCACAACAATATTCCATTTTTTCGTGGAAGAAGCCAGCACACTCTCCAGCCATTTTTCTTGTGTAGAAGCCGCTACCGAATCCAGCATAATTAATTGGGAGTTCAGAGAAACAATGCGCAGGTCCTGATAGTCCAAATAGTAAACCGCATCCTGAAGTCCCACAGGTCCATTTTTTGGTAGGTTAAACTGTACTTTCCAATGCGGATCCAAAACCAGACTTCCTGTCGAATCGCGTCGGTATTCATGATTCCCGGGCGTGGGGATAGCAGGTATCATTTGATGAATGAACCCTGCCCCTTCATACCATTCAGCCCATTCTTCATCCGTATTGGAGCGATTGATCAGATCACCGGCATGAACAATAAAACGTGCATTTGATTCCTGCTGAAAAGCACGGCGAATCGTCCGTGACCAGCGCGAACGCAAATCATTCTGAGCATCCCCCAGGTAGATAAAAGAAAAATCACCCGATTGTGCCGCTGTTTTAAATTGATTCCACGCACTCCAATGGGTACCGTCACCTACGCGATAGGTATACGTTGTTCCGGGTTTTAAATTCCGAAAGCTAACATGGTTATAAATATCCTTCTGCTCGCCCCTTTCCAAATACGATTGGGTACCTTCTACTGTATGCGCATTTGTTTCAAAATCGGGATTGCTTTGCTCTTCGGCAATCTGTCCTATTATTTTATCGCCATTACCCGTCGCGCGCCAGGAGACCGACTGTGTGCTGCTCGGATCGTCAGACCAGGTCAACATAATACGATCCGGCTGTTTATCTGTCACACTGGACTGTGCCTGACCATGCGCCATGGAACACCATAACGCTATTGCTAAAAAAAGAGATTTTATTTTCATTGTTATTTTAATCTATGTATCCTGTATATTTTACCAAGGTTTACCCGTTCCTTGCAATAACCAAGGTTTGGACCATGCACTATTTTCATTATCAGCCTGCGAATACGCTGTTTTCTCGATACGGCTTAACGCTTCTTCGGCATTCTTCTGATTCACGCTCATTTCTGTCTGCATGTAAGGTACACGTACCGGAAGCTGTGCACGGATCGCTGCTGGTCCAGCTTTTAATTTTGGATACCCCGTTCTCCGATAATCAAACCAGGCCTGTGCACCGGTGGACCAGCTAGCGATCCATTTTTGCTCGATAATCTGTATTTGTGTATTTTCAAAAGTCACACCCTTTTGGCGAATATAATCTGCGTAATTTGACGCTTTTCCCCAGCTTGTCAGCGAGGCTTGAATACCACGTTCATAATATGTACGCGCAGTCTCGGGTACAGCCCAGCCCTTCCAGGCCGCTTCAGCCAAGATAAACTCCACTTCGGCCGCAGTCAACAACCTCGCTTTGAGCAAAGTTCCTTTGGCTGAGCGATAAATATCATTGAGATAAGATACATGGGGATTGATTGAAGTCTGTCCGGGTGTCGGATTCAAATTATAAGCGGAAGGATTTTTAGATCCACTCGGTGGCAAACCCACATAATCTTTATCTGTATCAATAGGTATTCCCTTGATTACATCGGGTGACAGGATGCGAATGCCGTTAACAATTTTATCGGTACCAGGGGGTACCGTGCTGCTCACTTCGATTGGTATCTCTACCCTTTTTGCCCAAACGGCCAGTCGTGGATCATTCAGTTCCTGAAGTCGGTCGACAAATGTAGCACACATTTTCATTCTTCTGAAATTGCTTCCACTGGCATCATAAACCGTATTTGACGGCCAGGAATCGGCGGCATTATTGCCGGCAAAATCCATCAGTACCTCATCTGCCGAATTGGTAATCAGTGGAAACTTATCGGGATTGGCCAGCATGTTTTCAACCCCCTGCCTGGCAAAAGTATTCGCCTTCTCTGAAATACGCATATAATACCTCAAGGCTAGGGAATTGGCAAAACGGCGCCATTTGGAGGCTTTACCATCAAAATACACATCAGCGCCCGCCAATACTTCATAGGATGCATCCGGTCGCGACAGCAATTCATTTGCCTGTTTTAGTTCCTCGATAATCCCTTTGTAAATCACTTCCTGGCTATCGTATTTTGGAAAATTATATTTGGTATCCCCAAGTTCTGCTTTCAAGGCATCCGTATAAGGCGCATCGCCCCATAAGTCGGTGATCAGGCCAAACAGATAGGCACGCATCACCAGGGCAACACCCTGATGAAAATTCAGGCCCAATTTCTCTGCCCGTTTACGCATCAATTCGTTATCCCGCAGAAAACCATAGTAACTGTCCCAGCTCAAAATTCCCCCCGTCCATTCATAGTCATTATGCGAGTTGAACCAAGCATCAAACTGCGTATGTTGCATCACTCCACCAAGATCGGAGAAACTTAATTCATTGTATTTTTTTGCTGCTCCCGTCAATATCGTTGGCAATAGCAGATTGGGATTTGCATCCTCTTCACTCACTCCATTCGGATTGATATTGAGTTCTGTCAAGTCTTTACACGCAGAAGTACTCAAAATCATCCCTAGCGCAATGATCATTTTCGTTAATGTCTTCAACTGATTTTTCATCCTTATTACCGGTATTAAAATGTCACATTTACTTTAAATCCTATCGGCATTGACCAAGGCGTCACGTTATAACGCTCAATTCCTTGTTTAAATCCGATGCCTGTTTCGGGCTGGAAAGCCATTTCGGGATCTATTCCCACTTTTGCTTTGGTCCATAAGATCAGATTGCGCGTATAGACCCCTAGGCTTCCATTTGCTATGCCGAGCCGTTTCAACCATTTTCCCGACAGATCATAGCTAAAAGAAAGTTCACGAAGTTTGACAAATGAAGCATCGAATGTTGCTGCATTCATAAAATCCCATGGATAATTATCTGAGTAAGCAATATATTTGGTCCCCTCGGCACCTAGATTTTCAGTATATCCTGTGATATTGCCTTTATCATCGTATTGGGCAATCACCCCAGGGTTAAATACGCCAAAATTTCCGGTGACACCGCCCACATTCACAGGATAACCGCCATACTCTTCCCCCGGCCCCCCAACAATCGGATAGCGATTCCCTTGGACACGCACCAGATTATTATCTACCAGGTAATTTCGAAGTGTCTCTCCTGTCATTCCCTTGGGGTTGATCAACTGATCAAGAAAACGCTGTGTGGTCAGGTTGGATTCAAAATACCGATAAGTTTGCGACATGAATTTTCCACCAAAACGCATATCCGCCGCGATATTCATTGTCCACTTTTTATACCTTAGGCTGGACTGCAGCCCCATGGTAAAATCCGGATTAAAGTTTCCGATCTTATTCCGGCTATTATTGATCCGGACGGCCTGCCAGGAACCATTTTTGTTCAGGATTGGAAATCCGTAATAAGGCGATGACTGATCTTCAACTGTGACCAGCTTCGAATCGTATAAATCGCCTATTTCTTCCCCTACATAGGTACGTGCTCCTCCTCTGCCGTCGGTCCAAAAAGTATAAAATTCTACTCCTTCCGATAATTCATCAATACGCGTACGGTTGCGATGCCAGTTGAGCCCGAGATCCCATGACCAATTTTCTTTGGCAATAGGCCGCCCCGAGAGGGCCAGCTCGATACCACGGCTACTCAATAAGCCGGCATTAATATTTTTTGAATTGAAACCACTTGAACTTGGGAGCGTCGTAGAGATGATCTGGTTTTTATTCGCCAACTTGTAGTAGGTCCCCTCAAACTTTAAGCGATTGTTCCACAGACCGAGATCCATCCCCAACTCATAAGATGTTGCGATCTCGGGTTTCAGGTCAGGAATCAAGAGTGCTCCGGAGCGTGTCAGGCGCAGTACATCTCCCCAACTGCCCGGATTACTCAGCACATTGGATAGGTTATAGGGATAGGTATCATTTCCGACCCGTGCAACCCCAGCTCTAAGCTTCATTAAATGAATCGCTTTAGGCAGCTTCAATACCTGATTGGCCAGTAGACTTAGTGATGCCGAAGGATAAAAATAGGATCGGTTATCCACCGGAAGCGTACTTGACCAATCGTTACGTCCTGTCAGATCCAGATAAACCATATCACGATAACTTAGATTCACTAATCCATATACGCTGTTTATTGCTCTTTCCGAGATGGAGCTGTAGAAGTCCAGATTCAGCGGACTGATGTTTGCCAATGTATATAAGCCCGGCGTGATTAGACCTGCGCCATTTTTTGATGTGTTTTGCACAGACTTACCACGGTTGTAGCGCAAATTGCCTCCCAATGAACCCGTCGCATGGAAATCACCCATTTTCTGTGTGTAAGTAGTCAGAACATCAATATTCTGCTCCATATTCATCAGATTCACAATCCCATAGGCGCCCCGGGGTTCATTGGTGTAGCTATAGGGAATTTTTGTTTCCCTATTTTCCCAGTAAACATCTGCGGCATAGCGCAGCATCGCCGTCCAGTCTTTTTTAATCGTCCAATCCAACCGTAGATTTCCAAACACACGATCCCGGGTAAAGGCATTATTAACGCCATAGGCCAAAAAATAGGGATTATTATGATTGCCTATAGACTGGGAACGCTGTTGTAGCTGTTCCTGTCCGGGGAGCCAATAATCCTTTAGATCGAGAATATTTATGTGTGGAGCAACCTCATAAGCCGCCTGAATAGGATTTGTCCCCCGATTTCCAGCTGGTCTGTTATTCGAATTATTTCGGCTGGCATCCAGAGAGAGGCCTAAAGTCAGACTATTTCGAAGTCGCATGGTTGAATTGATATTTAACGTATTTCGAAAAAGGTCTGCATTGGGAATAATCCCTTTATTAGCCATATTGGAATACGAAAAACGGTAATCCAATCGTTCACTGCGGTTACTCAGGGAAATACCATTAGAACTTGTTATACCCGTTTGCACAAAATTCTTGATATTGTCCGGATACGATTTCAATTCCGTTGGGATCGGTTTCCCCTGTTCATCGAGCGGGCTATTCCATTGAACAGCTTTATATCCTTTATCTAAGGCTGGGCCGACCATGACAGTTGACTCCTCTTCGATGATCAAATTGCCGGGCTGGTCACCGGGTCTCCAAGGCATGGTACCGCTAGCAAATTTATTATGCAGATCAATAAACTTATAGGGAATATCAAATACCGTGTTGCTATTGACAGCAATCGTCATTTTTTCTGCATTCTTCCCTGTTTTGGTTGTAATTAATACGACGCCATTGCCCGCTCTTGAACCATAAAGAGCAGCTGCACTGGGTCCCTTCAAGATGGAGATATGCTCGATATCTTCGGGGTTGATATTGGCAATGGCATTACCATAATCGACTTTATTGTCATCCCCTATTTGACCGATATTATTCAGACTATTCATTAACGGGACGCCATCCACGACAAAAAGCGGCTGATTGTCTGTACTCAACGAAGAAGCTCCCCGAATCACCATATTGACTGTCGAGCCTGTTGGTCCCGTTGAACTGATCGTGACTCCCGGAACTTTCCCCGCCATTCCAACCAAAAAATTATCATTGTTGACGCGGTTGAGATCCTCGCCTTTTATCTTTCCGACTGCATAACCCAGGGAACGATCCTGACGTTTAATCCCAAGTGCCGTTACCACGACTTCATCGAGCACACTATCATTTCTTTTTAAGATCACCTGACGTACAGTAGTATTGTTATCATCCAGTTTTATAGGATGGAGTTCCTTTTTCTCATAGCCAACATGTGTGATCACCACATGATATTCACCAGGACTCAACTTGACCGTTACCTCCCCTTTTGCATTAGACAAGCTACTCTGCCCGGTCTGAATCACATGCACAGACGCACCGGCTACGGGCTTGTTGTCCACGTCTAAAATCTGCAATTTCAACGGATAAGAGGTTTGTTTGCCCGCATTTCGAACAAGGACAATCCCGCCCGTGACTTTCCTTGATTGAATGTCGGTACCTCTCAAAATATAGTTCAATACCTCATCGAGATGCACGTTGCGGAATACCTTTTCAGTTATTGCTATACGCTCCAGGTGGAGAATATTTCGATCATAACCAATTGCCTGACCTGTTTCCTGCGAAAGCTGGAGAACAGCTTCCGCAGCATTGCCACTACGGAGATGAATATTGATCAGATCGCCAGGTATCAGCTGTACGCTATCCATTACCCCGGCACGACTATTTGCTCCCGAAATAGAAAGCACTGAACAGAGCGCGAGCTTTACTGCCAGGCTGGTGAGCTTTGTTATTTTATACATATATTTGTATGAATGTTTTTTAACATGACTTATTAAGGTGCTCACTGGTCGATTTAGCGGTTTGCCAGATGAGCACTTTTCCTTTGGTAGATTTTCCGTCGTTTTCTGCTGATGCAGCTTATTTGTGTAAGATTATTTCATTTTTTTCCCTCCTAAATTTGATTTGATGAATAGTGCAGATCATATTCAAGACCTGATCCAAGGACTCAACCTGAGGAATCATCAGGGAGTAGTTGAATTTATCCGTATCAAGGTTGTCTGCAATCAATACAACACCATAACGATTATAAATAATTTCTTTTAGCGCATCGAATCCCACATTATTCAATAGCATGCCACCTTGTGTCCATAGATTCACAGTACTTGGATGCTGATCAAAAATTTCAAAATGTTTTTTTGCCAGACTGTAACGTGCCGCTTTACCCCTAGTCAGGATATGTTGTTCCCCATTTTCTTCAGCGAACACCTTTACACGTCCGGTTTTAACTTCAACCGTAACTTGTCCGGAAGCCTGTGAACGATTGACATTAAATGAAGTCCCTAATACGGCGACAGAAATAGCCCCTGATGCTATCTTAAACGGATGCAAAGTATCACGCTTAACCTTGAAGAAGGCTTCGCCACGATCTAAAAAAATGGTTCTATTTTTTCCGTAGTTTATCTTATCATAGCGAATCTGTGCATTTCCATTGAGAAAAACAGAAGTTCCATCGGGAAGAAAAATCTCCCGCAATTCACCGGCTTTCGTCACTGTTTGCATAAGCTGCGTTTCGGATACTGTTGCCCCGGAATTGAGCGCTGATTGATTGTTCCGGAAAAATAGAAGAGCTGAGACACCTAGCAATACGAATGCTGCAGCGGCAGATAGCCATCGAAACCGTTGGTTTTGAGCTGCTTTTTTTCTCTCGGCCCGTACCGCCGGTACAAGTCGCTCAAACAACTCGTCCTTTACCGCATGACGATGGGCCGTATCATGAAACGGATTAATATCTTCATCTGTAATAGACTGATACCAGCTATCCACCCGTTTACTTTCCCCTTCAGTTAATTTTCCCTGTAGGTAGTATTGTATTATGCGTTTAAAGTTCTCAATATTCACTGTTATTATTTTTTATTCTAATACAGGCGAATACCCTCGAAGTACTTTAATTCAATGTGTTTTTTATATTAAATAATAATGAAGCAGATAACTGCCTGCGAAGAGTAGAAAAATCGAATCACGTTCAGCAAATCGTTGGGTCAATTCCTGACGCAGGATTCTTCTTGCATCCGATAAATAATTTTTGACAGTCTGTTCGGCCAGGTTTAACTCTTTGGCGATTTGCGTTATCGAATAGTTTTCATAGCGCATCAAATAAACCGATCGCATCAGCTTGGGCAACCGTCCAATAGAATCTTCCACAATGACCTCCAATGCCTTGTACTTTGCTAAACTATGATCATCTAAATTGGTAAATAGCTCCATTCGTAAGGCAGCCTGATCAAACACCTGTTTACGAACCCGCTCCGTCGCATAATAATTGAGTACTTTGTTTTTAACAGAAGTATAGAGATAGGATTTCAAGGAGTTATATTCGGTGTTAATGAGATTGCGCCTTTCCCAGATGTGTATAAAAACTTCCTGCACGAGATCTTTTGCGGAGGCTTCATCCCTAAGATGGCGAAAGACTGTTGTGTACAACTCCTCCCAATACAAATCAAAAAAATAGGTAAAAGCTTTGGTATCACCTGCTTTAAAAAGTGATAAATAGTGGTTATCTACATGGGCTTTGGTCGTTTTCACCTTACAAAGATAGTGGCACAAGATTACGGGAATGTTAATTTTTCCGGAAGATTTCAAACACAATCTTCCCATTTACATGAGATAAGATCGATATTGTACAATAAGCCTTTATTTTTGTTAATAACCATGTTAAGTACCTAAGTATTAAAAGACATTTTGTTGAAAACCTGCCCAGCATCGGGTGGGCGAAGCCCGATGCTTTCAAAGTACCGAGCAATCGCTTTGTATAAAAAAAATGTTAACAACACTGTTAATTTACTCGATATAAATGCTATTTATGTTAATAACATTTTTACCGCATCCTATTTTCAAAGACAAAATAAGTCTATTTAAAAAATTATCCCGGTCGCTAAGGGTAAAACGAAAGTTAGCTGTCATAAAAATAAAGCTTAATCAATATGAAACTAACATCAATCTTAATCATAGCAATGGCGACCCAGGCCACGCAATCACTTGCGCAGGTTCAAGGTTCGACGAAGACAAACCGACGGATGGTGACCGAAACTGTCAAAGGGACTGTCCTGGACAAAAATACAAGACTACCACTGATCGGTGCCACCATTATTCTTTCTTCCAACGGAGATACAAAATCCGTTAGTACAGATCAGCAGGGGGTATTTAGGCTGCTGCAAGTTCCTGTTGGACGTCAAGTATTACGGGTACGTATGGCGGGCTATAGACAGGAAGAGCTATCAGAACTGCTCATCACCTCTGGTCGTGAGAATATCCTTAATATTGAAATGGAACCACAGGCAAACACCTTAAACGAAGCCGTGGTTTATGCAAACACCGGAAAGCAACCATTAAATCAAATGGCGATGACCAGTGGTCGCTCTTTTTCTCCAGAGGAGACCAACCGTTATGCCGGTGCTTTCTTTGACCCGGCCAGAATGGCACAGAGCTTTCCCGGAGTTGTTGCCGGTGGTGACGACAATGAGATAATTGTGCGTGGAAATTCGCCTAAAAGCTTACAATGGCGATTGGAAGGCATCGAAATTGTAAATCCCAACCACTTTGGGGCCGAAGGTGCCGCCGGTGGAGGGATCAGTATGCTTAATACGATGGTTTTGGGAAAATCTGATTTCTATACTGGTGGACTGGCTGCTGAATACAACAACGCCATATCGGGAGTATTTGACCTTAAATTTAGAAAGGGAAATACCGATAAACGCGAATATACATTCAACGTCGGTGTGTTGGGGGTAGGTGCAACTTTAGAGGGGCCTTTCAAAAAAGGAAGCGATGCCTCTTATTTGATCAGCTATCGTTACTCATCATTGAGTCTATTGGAAAAAGTAGGGGTAAAAGTCTCGGATACCGGTATCCCAAAATACCAGGACCTCTCCTTTAATTTTGTATTTCCAACCAAAAAGGCCGGAACATTTTCATTGTTTGGGATAGGCGGTCTAGGAAAAATAAAGGAAACTGCCAAACGCAATTTCCAGGAATGGGAGGAACGTACAGATGCACAGGACATGAACCTGGGATTTAACGCCGGAAGTGCTGGACTAAAACATCAATATATCGCCAATGATAGGCTGTATTTCACCAATATTATTTCGGCATCGGTCAGCCGGAATTCCAATAAAACAGATACCCTGACACAGGATTATGTAACTAGCCTGTATCATAAAGATAAATTTACAAATACCGCCATCCGTTATGCCGGTAGCCTTAACTATAGAGCGAGCAGCAAAAACACAATCCGTGCCGGTATCAATGCCAGTCTGCTTCGATATGATCTCTACGCCTTAACCTATGATACCGAACTTGCCGCATTAAAAGAACGGATCAATGAAAAAGGGAATACCAGTACCTATGACGCTTTTGCACAGCTCAAAACTGAACTGTCCGACCGCCTGACACTAAATACGGGGGTACACGCTAACTATTTTGCCTTAAGTAAAAGCTGGACTGCAGAACCTAGACTGGGCTTAAACTGGAAAGTCGCGGCAGACCAGACGATATCCTTTGGTACCGGGCTTTACAATCGTTTAGAACCACTCAGTTATTATTTTGCCAAGAACGGAACCGGTCAAAATACAACAGACAATACAGCGCTATCCCCTACCAAATCCGCGCAGGCTGTTATAGGCTATGAAAAAAATCTAAGCCGCACGCTGAGATTTAAAACCGAAGTCTATTATCAACATTTATACAATGTCCCTGTATCCTCAGATCCAGACATGAACTTCTCCCTACTCAACGTGTCGGATATTTCGGCAATAGGAACATCGACCTATCGTCAATTGGTCAATAAAGGTACAGGCAGAAACTATGGCATTGAGTTAACAGTTGAAAAATCACTCAGCAAGGGGTATTATTTTATGGCCACCACTTCAATATTTGATTCCAAATTCAAAGCACTCAATGGCAAAGAATACAATACAACATTCAATACACGCTATGTCGGTAATCTATTATTGGGAAAAGAATGGACAGTGGGAAAAAATAAAAATAACCTATTCGGGATGAACGCCAAACTGATCTACGCGGGTGGAAGAAAATACTCTCCGGTGCTGGAGGATGAATCCTTACGCTTAGATGAGGAAATCATCGATCAAAGCCGGATTAATACGCTAACTGCCGATCCTTATATTCGACTTGATTTTTCATCAAGCTACCGCATCAACCGCAAAAAAGTGAGCCACCTCATCATCCTGGATATTCAAAATATCCTCAATAGAGAGAATACGGTCGGGATGCATTACAATTTCAGCAAACGTGTTATCGAACCGCAAAAATGGACCGGGATCATCCCAACTATTAACTATAGAATAGAATTCTAATAGACTAGCAACGTGAATAGCAAACTTCGGCAACCGAATGAATAAGGTCCAAGTTCTGTGGAGAACTTGGACCTTACTTTTTAATATTCACGGCAATTCGAAAGAATTAAATCTTTATTTGTTACCCGTCGGGATTGTTTCTGATGAAGTACTACCCGCGTACTCAGCCTGCGGAAGCTTGATCTCGACAATCTGATTTACTTTTGCACCTTTATTGATGAGATGAATACGTATAGCTTTTTCCTGTTGCAGTGGATCTGCCACATCCAGCTTGAAGACGCTATTTCCCTTTGTGATTTGCAGAATAACCGGCTTATCCACCTGAATAGACCAAGCTCCAATTTGATAGGTACCAGACTCATAAAATACGGCCTGAATAGCGGCCAGACCCAGATGTTCTACAGCTTGAATCGCAGGCGTATTGTGCCAAATTTTTAGCTGCTGCATAGCCCGCTTATCGATCTGATCCACACCAGGTACCACGATATAAGCATAACTTCCATTGACCGGGTCTCTTGCGTGTTCAAACCATAGTTTGAATACCTTTCCATGGACAGGATCTTTGGACCGGGAACGATTGATACGGCACCAGGAACCCGATTGCTCTTTTGTGGTCAGCCCGACTTTCATCGCTTCCGGAAAATAATAGCCGACCTGATTGTGCATGACATATTCATCTTGTTTGACATTTCGAACCAGTGAATCGGTTGACATCTGCTCTTTTCCATTCCATACGACAGGACCATTCAACCAAGTTTGATTCAGTGTTGTTACGACCGGTTCCGCAGCACTACAGTTAATTCCACTGCCCAGACAAATAATCTCCTTATCAAAAAAGAACCATGCTTTTTGTGCAGCCAGTCCATCGTATTGAACAGACATGGCCGATGCGCCGATTGTACCATTGCTGACCCCACCAGAGAAACTATTGGCAGCCAGTACACCCCACTGTTCTTTCAGTTCCTGATCACCCTGATAATCTCGGGTTGTTGTCCCCGGAATTTTGTCCCATTCCCATACTGGCATGATATTATAGTATTCTGGACCAAATACCTGAATATTGGTTACACCATCTGTCATATTTTTACCAAGCATATTTTCACCGTTTCCTGATTCCGATTTGTTGGTTCGCTTGCTTGCCAGACGCAGGTTGAAATGAAACTGTTTTCTGAGGTGTGTTGTGTAGTCTCCTTTCCAATAATGTCGATGGAGGGATTGATCTTCTACATTAAAAGCCTGTATACTATCTAATTTTGCCAATCCTTTCTTCCAGATCTCATTTTTAGCTGGATCAATCAATTGCATCTGCTGCAATATGGCGACTTCCTGGTCCTTGCGCAATATATCTGGTCGTGATATCCCACGTCCATGCACATTAAAATCAATATAACGTGAGCGTATGATCGGCAGGTAGGTTTCCAAAAGAAATTTTTCGAAGAGGGCCAATTTCTCCTTATTAACCGCATAAGGTGTCTCGCGAACATAGGCCATTACCTTAGAAATTCCCTTTAAAAACTCTTCGCCATAGCCTGCAATATACAATTGTGGTCCATGCTGTAAGTAAGAGAAATCATATTGCAACCCCTCTTTCCCATCCACCAACTGGATGGGAAAAAGCAGTTGTTCCATAGCAGCAGTCAGTAGACTGGCATCTTCCAGGATCAGTGCACGATAGAAATAATGCATGGCAATATCACTTTTGTTCGCGCCCGTTTTCTTATAAGGATCCCCTCTTTCCATCAACTTGACCAGTGCTGTTTCCACTGTAGCTGGGATTTTCTCCTGACCAAATTTCATCAGGATCAGACAGACACCTATTGCTTTGGGAGAAGCGATTTCATTGTGCCACCAGTTTGTTGATTCAAATCGGTTATTTGCCCAGTACTGAGCCGCCCGTACAATCTTGTCATAAAGCGACTTTTGCTGATAAGATTTACTCTTGGGCGAGACATAAGCTACGATCAAAGCTCTCAAGCGATCCAAGTGTTCTCCTGGAGGCCAGAGTGAAATTGATTTACTCGTGTAGTCTATATCAGACCAAGTACCAGCTTCAGTCAATTGATTGATCCAGATTGTGGTTTTATCACTGTGCGCGGCCAAACTTTGCAATTCGTCCTCGTACACATGTTTTTTGATGCGATCAAATGTATAGTTGTCCTGGGCTTTAGCCATGACAAGTCCAAATGCGAGTAAAAGTATAAGTATGATTTTCATTCGTTTTTTATTAGCTATCCGATTAAGGATATTGTTTTTCTGCGGCTGTTCCGACCACCTCCATTCTGTGCTTCATGATCTGGTTCTGGTCATTATCCAAAACAGAACTCAACCATTTGGGCTTTGCCATTTTTTGCTTCCCATTCGGCACGTGAGGGTGCGCAAACCGATGCAGATGCATAAGCACACTGAAAAAGAATCCCATGTTTAGCCAGCTCATCGATATGCGGTGTATGCACCTCCTTGACACCATAGTAACCAAAATCATCATAACCACCAGCGTCGCTCAGGATCACAATGACATTGGGCCGCTGTTGTGCAAAAACAGGGATCTCGATTAGAGAAAGTATACTCAACATCGCAAGTATACGATAGCACATTTTCCGATAGATCATCGCCTTAGATTTATCCCTAAATGTAACCTTAAATGTATTGGATTTTTTGTAAAAAATCGAAAACGATTTCGTTAAGTCATTTTTTTTTAGTCCTTTAGATAAGTAAATCTAATGTGAAGCAGATGGAAACAAATAGCAGAAATCAACTCGCAGTTATTGCTAGAGTTTTGGTCGGAAATCTTCAGGAGCAGGCTTTAACAAAGCCCCTGACAAGCCTACGCGAAAGTAATCGGGAGTCCATCCTGCCAGACCTTTTTCAGTTTGTGGACAAATGGTCAAAAGCACCATTTCCAATTGTGGTAGCGGAGCTCTGGGCAGACTTTACGAAGCTCATTTCCCTTCATTCCGAATGGGGTTTTGTGGTTATTGAAGGCGCATGTATTGCGGATATTCCGAGTTTTTACGCCGAAATCAATAGGGTTTATATGGCCGATGAAAATTGGAAAATTGGCAGTCTTGATGGTTTCGATGACCTGCTGTACGGTGGCTTTGGAAAAGTTCAGGAAGCAAAAAAGCATACGATCATTTGGAGGGACATCGATCACAGCCGCGCGGCACTAGGAGTGACAACCACCCTCGCCTACTATCAGGAAAAACTTGCTGCCAATTCGCCGTTCAATCAGACTTATTTCCAACAGAAACTAAGTGATTTACAGGCCGGAAAAGGACAGACCTATTTTGATATCGTAGCGGAAATAATACAATCGCATCCAAAGGTTGACTGGATTTACTAAAGGATTTAAAGATTTCAAAATGCTATCTTTATTGAACCTAAACAGAATACCATGAAACATATAGTAAAGATGTTTTTTTTGTTGACGATGCTATTTCAGCATATTGCTTATGCGGATAGTCCACTGAAAGTCGCTGTTGCGGGGCTCAATCACGACCATGTATATCTCCTGCTGAATTTATACAAAGAGAAGAAGGTCGAGATCATTGGAATAGCAGAATCCAACAGCGTCCTGGCTGACAAGATTCAAGCGCAATACCATCTTCCGAAGTCCGTTTTTTTCCCAGACTTAAGTTCCTTGCTCAAAAAAGTAAAACCTGAAGTAGTCCTTGCCTACAATCCCACCAATGAACATATTCAGGTAGCAGAAATCTGTCTGCCGCTCAAAATACCGGTCATGGTGGAAAAGCCTATGGCGACCACATTGGCTGATGCCAAACGTATCGCCACACTCTCCAAGGAAAACAAAACACCTTTTTTGGTCAATTATGAAACAACTTGGTACAGGAGCAACCAACAGCTCAAGCAATTGGTAGACCAAAATGCCCTGGGCCGTGTGACACGGATGATTGTAAAAGATGGGCATGAGGGGCCGAAGGAAATCGGATGTAGCAGTTATTTTCTCGATTGGCTGACGGATCCGCAAAAAAATGGTGGTGGTGCATTAATGGATTTCGGCTGTTATGGGGCCAATCTCATGACATGGATCAAGAATGGCGAACGGCCTATTTCTGTCAGTGCTATTACACATCGACTGAAACCCGAGATCTATCCCAAAGTCGAAGATGATGCGACCATTATCTTAAAGTACCGCGATGGCAGTACTGGTATCATCCAGGCATCTTGGGCATGGCCATACAGCGTAAAAGATCTTCAGGTATTTGGGACAAAGGCCCAACTCTATGCACAAAATGATAAAAGACTGGTGAAATATACACAGCATAATGAGGAGCCGACAGTTATTCCAACGGATCAGCCTTATTTTGAAAACCATATCCAATATTTGGAACATGTTTTAAACCGAAAACAGCTAGCTGAAGGCGATCTAGGTTCCATCACTAATAATGTGACGGTAGTTGAGATATTGGAGGCTGCAAAGCGTTCTGCGAAAGAAGGAAAGACGGTAACATTAAATTGATCTTTAATAGAAAAAGGTATATAAATAAGTAATCCACATACCTTTTTCTATATTTACCAACATCGTTGACAAAGACATGTTGGATTTGTTTTGTCTTGTTCAATCTGAGTTCTGAGGTGAACCGTTAGGGATCCAGCGGCTCATCCGGATCAATTGTGAATGCTTCTTCTTTCGCCTGAAATTCGATGATAACATCCGAAATTCGTTTTCCAAGGCTGTAGGGGACATAACCCAATTCGCGGATACAACGGTCGGCCATTTTTTCTACAGCATCGATATGTGCCTTACTGCTGTTAACAATGGCAAATTTATCTTTAGGAAATCCATAGCTCAGTAGTATACGGGCAGTATTGCGCAGATTTGTAGTTGTATGGCGGGCATGCGGATCGATCAGGATCGCTTGTTCCGGAACTCCCATGACATTGATCAGGTACTTTTTCATCTCGATTGCCTCGATATAAGCCGTTTTATAGGGATGTACCTTTCCGCCGGAAAGTACAATAAAGGGGGCCAATTTTTCAAAATAACTACGAGCAGCCATGCGTGCTCGCAACATTCCGCCCGGACTAATCGGCTGCCCATAGCTTTCGGGGCCTGCCCCCAGCGTCAGCAATAGGCTGTAAGGATAGGCTGAAAAATCCGTCTTTTTCACTTGTTCAAGCGCCTTTTTATTTTCCAGTGCCATCAGTGGCTCCAATTGCGCGGCATCCCAACGTTCATTGATCTCAAGCAGCCTAACTGCTGTCATCATTGTCATAAAAAGCGCCTCCTTACCAGTCGGAATATCTTTTAGCACATCCTGACGTACATCATCCAAAAGCTGAAGGTAAGCCTTACGATTCACATCAAAAGAAATTGAATCAATCTTGGGATAGTTGGGCTTTTTGCCACCTCCATAGACATCAACAACATAGTTCATGGCACCAAAGTCCTGTAACAGCGCTTTCTTAAGATACATTTTTGCAGTCTCATCCCTTGGTATACCATAAGTCCTTGATGGCATCAATGTCGATTCAACCATTTCCTCCAATTTCCTGTTGCCTTTGATCTGACTGGAAATTTGTTCAGCCATGAGTTCGATCTCAGAATTTCTCCATTTAAAAGCTTCCAGAAAACAGCTGAGATCCGTGCAATGATCACTTCGCTTAAAACGGTCAAACCGCTGGTTCAACAATGCCGAAACAGCCTGGGACGCACAAAGCTGCTGTGTTAAGGCGGAATCCTTTAGCAACAGATAGCTTGCGTAATAATTCTTGCGGATTACCCAGTCCTGCGGACCGGCAGGATTGGGTTTGAGCTGACCTTTGGAAATATGCATTCCGCATATTCCCAAAGTCAACAAAATGACCTTTTTAATGATACCTGTCATATCCGATTCTATTAATAACCCGGATTTTGATACATACGCTGTGGATCCAATTTATATTCATCGAAAGGAATTGGAAAGTACCGATCCTTTGTGGATATATTGGAGATTTTAGCGTTCCCATAATCCGCCTGGTTTTTAGTTTTAAAGTACGTCACCAATTCCTGCGGATTATAGTTCCGGATTAAATCAAACCAACGTTGATTTTCGAAAGCCAGTTCCACACGGCGCTCGTGCAAGATCGCCTCCTTTAATGTCGGGTATTTTGTACGGTAGTCATTGCTTAACATTGAGGCTGCATAAGAAGGCAGGCCAGCACGTTCGCGCACCTGATCCAATAGCGCAATAGCCTCAGCTTCTTTACCCAGATGGTACTTTGTTTCGGCCAATAATAACATCACATCGGCATAACGGATCAAGATCCAGTCATTTCCGCCCCAACCATTGGTACCCGCAGCGTCACTATTATCCCTAAATTTGGTTACAAACCAATCGTTAACTTGCGTATTGGTGGCAAATTTTACGGAGAAACCTTTTCGGATATCGTCTTGCTCGTAATCTTTAATCAAATCTAGTTTTGCCACTTCACCAGCACCTGTCGAATTGTAACGTGAGTTGATAGTTTCTCCTCGCGCCTGGTAATTACGGGCGATACTCGAGCTATAGTTTTGGTCTCCCTGTTTGTACTGAATCTGAAAAACGAGTTCTTTACAGCTATTTTTCTTGGTCACATCGAAAACATCCGCATAGGGGATTTCGTTTAGCTTGCCAAAAGTTCGCATTTGGTAAGCCGCATTGAGGTACTGTTCTGCCTTCGCAAAATTTTCTGCACTCCCCGACGTCTGCGTTGCACCCAACGTTAAGTATACTTGCCCCAAAATCGCATTAATGGCCGATTTAGACGCTCTACCAATGACGTAATCTTTCTGTGTATTGGGAAGATTGCTGGACAATGCCTCCGTCAAATCCTTAATGATCTGTTCATACACAACCGACTCTTTTTGCCGAAAAGCCAATTCATTTGCTTGCTCTTTACTTGTAACCTGTACCGTAGACAATGGAATATCTCCAAATTTGCGTACCATATGGAAATATAGTAATGCACGAACGAATTTCGCTTCCGCAATATAACGGCCTTTTAATTCTGCACTTGTAAAGGTCACATTATCGACATGTGAAAGAACCACATTACAACGGCTGATGGCAGCATACATGGCAGACCAATGTGTCTTGAGATAAGTATTACTCGGCAGCAACGAGAAGTCATTGAACTGGAATGGTTCCCCGGCATTGGATTGGTTATCATTACGTCC